>NZ_JBHUBB010000014.1:0-195435 GCF_042789485.1 Streptomyces sp. NPDC056835 | reverse complement strand
GGGCCGGCTGCTTGGCAGCCGGCCTCACCGGATCTCCCTTCGGCGTACCGTGGGTACGCCCCCTGTGACGTGATCAGACCCGGTACATACGGCGCACCATCGCCTGCAGTGCCGGGCGCGGGGTCGCACCCAGGAAGAACGGCTGCATCCGGTTCATGGCGCCCGGCGTGACGAACGCGCGTCCCTTCGCCACGGCCTTCAGGGCAGGCTCCACGATCTGCTCGGGCCGCAGCCAGGCCAGCTTGGGCAGCCCGGCGGTGTCGAGTCCCGCGGCCTCGTGGAACTCCGTGCGGACCAGGCCGGTCCGTACGGTGGTGACATGCACGCCGCTGCCGCGCGCCTCCATGTACAGGCTCTCGCCGAAGGAGCCGAGGAACGCCTTGGAGGCCCCGTACACCGCGGACTTCGGCATCGGCAGTCCCGCGACGATGGACGAGATATTGAGGATGCCGCCGTGCCGGCGCTCGGTCATCTGTCCGAGAGCCGCGTGGCTGAGGATGACGGGAGCCATGAGATTGACCCGGATCTGGTGGGTCTCGCGCCGGCGGGACAGCTCGCGGAAGTAGCCGGTGGAGCCGTAGCCGGCGCAGTTGACGAGCAGGTCGACCGCGCGGTCGCCGGGCTCGGCGACGCGCGCGGCGGCGGTCTCCAGGTCCGTCTCGTCGCCGAGGTCGAGCGCGAGGACGTCGACCCGCACCCCGTGGGCGTCGGCGAGCTTGTCCGCGAGGTGCTTGAGCCTGGCCTCCCGGCGGGCGACGAGTGTCACGTCGGCTCCGGCCCGCGCCAGCTGCTCGGCGAACTCCGCGCCGATACCACTCGACGCTCCGGTCACAAAGGCATTCTTGTACGGATAGGACATCTCGGTCTCCAGCGTGCCTGGGGTACGGGGACAACTCGGGGTGGAAGAAGCGGCGCGGGACGGCCGGACGAAGGCCACGAACGGCAGCGGGCCCGGCACCTGGCCGGGCCCCACCGAGGTCACCGTCTGCGGGGCAACGCCGCTTCTGACAGCGGCAGTTCGGTGTTGCCGCGCGCGTAGGACTTACGGGGCACGAGCGGGCCGGCCAGCGCCGTGGTGATCAGGGCCATCAGCACCATCATCGTGAACATCCGGTTGTCCAGGACGCCCATGCTCACCCCGGCGTTCAGGATGATCAGTTCGGTCAGGCCCCGGGTGTTCATCAGTACACCGATGGCCGAGGCCTCCTTCCAGGGCAGGCCCGAGACGAGCGCCGCCCCGGTCGCGCCGACCAGCTTGCCGAAGCAGGCGACGAGGATGATGGCGACCAGTTCCAGGGCTCCGGCGCCGCCCAACTGCGTGACGTCGACGGAGAGTCCGGTGGTGATGAAGAAGATCGGCATGAGCAGTGACGTGACATGCTCGAAGGGAACGCTCACCGAGGACTTCAGCAGTGTCAGCGACGAGCGCGGCATGATCAGGCCGAACGTGAACGCGCCGAAGATCGCGTCGAGGCCGATCCAGTGGGTGAAGAAGGAACAGCCGAGGACACCCGCGGCGATCACCGGCAGCAGCCGCGGCGACACCACGTCGTTGCGGGTCATCGCCGTCACCAGGCGGCTCAGCAGGGGACGTACGACGGCGACGAGCACCACGGCGTACAGCGCGGTTCCGCCGATGACCGTGTAGACGTGGCCGGGGCCGCTGGAGACCACCACCACCGACACGACGGCGAGCATGCACCAGGCGAGGGCGTCGCCGACGGCGGCGCTCGCCAGGGCCAGGATGCCCACGCGGGTGTGCTGAAGGCGGTGCTCCAGGATGATCCGGGCCAGCACCGGGAACGCGGTGATGGCCATCGCCGTGCCCACGAACAGCACGAACGACGTCTGCCCGACGTGCTCTCCACCGACCCGGTCATGGTTGCCGTAGAGCCAGACGGCGAGCACCGCACCGGTGCCGAAGGGCACCACGATCGCCGAGAGGGAGATGCCGAGCACCGCGTTCTTGCGGGCCTTGATCTGCCGCAGATCGATCTCCCAGCCGATCAGGAACATGAACAGCAGGATGCCGATCTGAGCGATGGCCGAGAGGCCGGACCGTGTCTGCGGCGGGAACAGGAGGTCCGGCAGGTCTCCCGGAAACAGGCCCAGGAGACTCGGTCCGAGCGCGATGCCCGCGAGGATCTCGGCGATCACCGGGGGCTGTCGCAGCCTCCGCAGCAACGGGACGAGCAGCGAGCCGGCGACGAGGATGACGGAGACGCCTGCGGCGGTCTCGGCGAGGATCGTGGCCGAGTCCTGGGCCATGTCCTATCCCCTGTCCACGGGCGGACCGGAACGAGCGGGGCCACCAGGACCACCGGGACCGCCAGGACGGCCACCGGGACCGCCAGGACCACCCGGGCCACCCGGGCCGCCGGCCGCGAGCGGACCGCGCTGCGGGCGGAAGCCGACGATGTGGTGCTTCGTGGCGAGGGCCTGCATCTTCTCCCAGTCCGGCGGCCCCTGACCGTCGATCAGCCCGCCAAGCTCCTCGAACCAGTCCTCCACGCCGCCCGGGGTCGCGATGCAGAGCATCTTGCTGGGCCTGTTCCAGGTGTTGACGAAGGCGTGGCCCACACCGCGCGGACCGTACACAAGACTTCCCGGCGTCGCCTTGTGCTTTTCCCCGTCGAGCTCGATCTCGTACTCGCCCTCGATGACGTAGAAGGACTCGTCGACGTCCTCGTGAATGTGCAGCGGCGGGCCCCCACCGGGCGGAGAGGTCACCTCGAAGAACGAATAGAGGCCACCGGTGTCCTCGCCGCGCAGGAGCCAACGCCCCTGCTCCCCCGCCCATTTGATGGGCTTGACGTCGTCCAGCTGGACAACGCGCCCACGTGTAGCCGTCATGGTCCGTCCCTTCCGTCGGGGCCATTCGATTTCGAGGACGAGTATCGGAGCGCCGAAAAGGCTGCCGATAAAGCCCCGGATAAGAGGCCGAGGCGTCGTTCGGCTTTGCGTCCGCCTCACAAGAACTTTTCGGCGCCGCCGCAGACTCCGACGAGTACCGGCCGACCGTGGCCGGGACCGGGAGCGGTCGAGCGTGTCAGCGGGAGGGAGCGTGAGTGGCGTGTCGGACACCGAGCGGCATGGCACCGCCGTGAAGGAGGTGAGCGCGGGAGAAGCGGCGCGGGAGAACGTCCCGGCCGAGTCACCGGCCGAGTCACCGGCTGAGTCGCCGGCTGAGTCGCCGGCCGAGCTGCCGGCCGAGGGACTGGCCGACCGTACGGCGGAACTCGGCGTCATCAGACAGCGTGTGGTGGTGGGGCTCGACGAGGAGTCCGCGGTACGCCAGCACCGCCTCGGCAAGTTGACCGCCCGGGAGCGCGTCGGCCGGCTGCTCGACCCCGGCTCCTTCCATGAGCTGGAGATGCTGCGCAGGCACCGCGCGACGGACTTCGGCATGGCCGCCAAACGCCCGTACACGGACGGCGTGGTCACCGGATGGGGCACGGTCGAGGGCCGCAAGGTCTTTGTCTACGCCCATGACTTCGGCATCTTCGGCGGCTCCCTGGGCGAGGCCCACGCCGCCAAGATCCACAAAGTGATGGACCTCGCGGAGAGCGCGGGCGCGCCCTTGATCGGGCTCAACGACGGCGCCGGCGCCCGGATCCAGGAGGGCGTCATGGCCCTCGCGGGCTACGGCGGCATCTTCCGCCGCAATGTCCAGGCGTCCGGTGTGATTCCGCAGATCAGCGTGATGCTCGGGCCGTGCGCCGGCGGCGCCGCCTATTCGCCCGCACTCACCGATTTCGTCCTGATGGTGCGCGGGACGGCCAGCATGTACGTGACGGGCCCCGATGTGATCAAGGCTGTCACCGGAGAGGAGATCGACTTCGAGGGGCTTGGCGGCGCCGATGTGCACGCCAGGTCCGGGCAGGCGACGTCCGTCCACGACGACGAGGACGACGCGTTCGAGACGCTGCGCTGGCTGCTGTCGTTCCTGCCGCAGAACAACCGGGAGTTCCCGCCGCAGGAGGACAGCGATGACCCGGTGGACCGGCCCTGCGACGGCCTGGTCGACATCGTGCCCCCGTCCCCCAACCAGCCCTACGACGTGCGGCAGGTCATCGAGGAGATCGTCGACCACGGCGAATTCCTCGAACTCCAGGAGGCATGGGCCGGCAATATCGTCATCGGGCTGGCCCGGATCGGTGGACAGGTCATCGGCCTGGTCGCCAACCAGCCGCTGGTCCTCGCGGGCGTCCTGGACATCGAGGCGTCACAGAAGGCGGCCCGGTTCATCCGGTTCTGCGACTCGTTCAACATTCCGCTGGTCACACTGGTGGACGTGCCGGGCTTCCTGCCGGGCGTCGACCAGGAGCACAACGCGATCATCCGCAACGGCGCCAAGCTCTTGTACGCGTACTGCGAGGCGACGGTGCCCCGCGTCCAGGTGCTGATGCGCAAGGCGTACGGCGGCGCCTACATCGTCATGGACTCGCGCTCCATCGGCACCGACCTGTCCTACGCCTGGCCCTCCAACGAGGTGGCCGTGATGGGCGCGGAGGCGGCGACCAATGTGATCCACCGGCGCGCCATTCTCGCGGCCGAGGACCCGCGGCAGACCAGGAACGAGCTGGTCGAGGAGTACCAGCGCACCCTGATGCATCCCTACTACGGGGCCGAGCGCGGGCTTGTCGACGACGTCATCGACCCGCGCGACACCCGGTCGGCGATCTACGAGGGGCTGCGGATGCTCCGCTCGAAACGTGTCGACCTGCCCCGGCGCAAGCACGGCAACTCACCGCTGTGACCGGCCCCCGACACCCTGAGGAGAACCTTTCATGCGTCACGAGATCACCGGCGGCACGCGTCCCGCCTTCCGTAAGGTCGCCTTCGACGAGGTGCCCGTCAACCGGCACCGCGGCGGCACACTGCGCACGCTGCTCGGCCCCGGCAACACCGGTGCCACCAGTGGGTTCATGGGTCACGCTCGGCTGGAGCCCGGCGAGTTCATCAGCGAGCACTACCACCCGTACTCGGAGGAGTTCGTCTACGTGCTCTCCGGTCGGGTCGTCATCCGGCTCGACGGCGAGGAGATCGAGGTCGGCGGCCGGGAGGGCATCCTGGTCCCGATCAAGGTGAGGCACCGCCTGGAGAACCGCGGCGACGAACCGGTCGAACTCATCTATCACCTGGGCCCGTTGGCGCCCCGCCCGGACCTCGGCCATGTGGACACCGAAGAGGTGCCCCACCCCGAGTTCACCCCCGCCGGGGAGCCGCGATGAGCGCGTGGGGAGCGGTCGTCACCGGCGTCGGGGTGGTGGCGCCCGGCGCCGTCGGCCGGGACGCCTACTGGGACCTGCTGGCGGCGGGCCGCACCGCGACACGGGGCATCACCCTGTTCGACCCCACCGGGTTCCAGTCCCGCATCGCGGCGGAGGTCGACTTCGACGCCGCGGCGTCGGGCCTGTCGCCGAAGGAGGTCGAACGCATGGACCGCGCGGCCCAGTTCGCGGTGGTCGCCGCGCGTGAGGCGCTGGCGGACGCCGGCCTCGCGCCGGGGCAGGCGGGCCCGGAGCGCACGGGCGTCAGCATCGGCAGCGCGGTCGGCTGCACCACCCGGCTTGAGGACGAGTACGTGGTGGTCAGCGAGGGCGGCAAGAACTGGGAGGTTTCCCCGGAGCTGGCCACCGAGCACCTGTACCGCGCGCTGATCCCGAGCACGCTCGCCGTGGAGGTGGCGTGGGCGGCGGGCGCCGAGGGTCCCTCGACGGTCGTGTCCACCGGCTGCACCTCGGGCCTGGACGCGGTGGCGCACGGCGTCCAGCTCATCTCGGAGGGCTCGGCGGACGTGGTGATCGCCGGTGCGACCGACGCGCCGATCTCGCCGATCACCGTGGCCTGTTTCGACGCGATCGGCGCCACCTCGCGCAACAACGGCGACGCCGCCCACGCCTCGCGCCCCTTCCACAAGGACCGCGACGGGTTCGTGCTCGGCGAGGGCTCGGCCGTCATGGTGCTGGAGAGCCGGGAGCACGCGGCCCGCCGGGGCGCGTACGCCTATGCCGACATCATCGGGTTCGCCCAGCGCAGCAACGCGTACCACATGACCGGTCTCAAGCCGGACGGGCTCGACATGGCCGAGGCGATCGACATCGCCATGCGCCGGGCCGGCATCACACCGGATCTGATCAGTTACGTCAACGCGCACGGCTCGGGCACCGCCCAGAACGACCGCCACGAGACGGCCGCGCTGAAGAAGTCCATGGGCAAGGCGGCGTACGGCGTCCCGGTCAGCTCCATCAAGTCGATGATCGGTCACTCGCTGGGGGCCATCGGCGCACTGGAGATCGTCGCCTGTGCGCTGGCGATCAAGCACGACATGGTGCCGCCCACCGCCAATCTGCACGAGCAGGACCCGGCACTCGACCTCGACTACGTGCCGCTGACCGCTCGCGAGAACGTCAACGACATCGTGCTGAGCGTGGGAAGCGGGTTCGGCGGCTTCCAGTCGGCGATGCTGCTGGCCAGGCCCGGACGGGGAAACGGGAAGTGACACGATGACCAGCAACCGTCGCACCGTCTTCAGCGGTGTGTCAGCGATTGCCCCCAACGGCTCGACCACCAAGGAGTTCTGGGCCGCGACGCTCGACGGCGTCAGCGGAATCGGCCCCGTCCGGTCCTTCGACGTCTCCGGCTACCCGGTCCATGTGGCGGGCGAGGTCACCGACTTCGCCCAGCGCGATCTGATCGACGGCCGGCTCATGGTGCAGACGGACCGGTGGACACAGTTCGGCCTGGTGGCCGCCGGGCGCGCCCTGGAGGACGCGGGCATCGATCCGCGGCAGCTCGACGAGTACGACATGTCGGTGATCACCGCGACCTCGTCCGGCGGTAACGAGTTCGGGCAGCGGGAGATCCAGAAGCTGTGGGACAAGGGCTCGCGGTTCGTCGGCCCGTACCAGTCCATCGCCTGGTTCTACGCGGCGACGACCGGCCAGATCTCGATCCGGCACGGCATGAAGGGCGCCTGCGGTGTCCTGGTCGGCGAGCAGGCCGGCGGCCTCGACGCGCTGGGCCAGGCCCGCCGGGCGCTGCGCGACGACGCCTCGGTGGTGGTGAGCGGCGGGACCGACGCGCCGCTCGGCCCCTACGCCCTGGCCTGCCACACCTCCGCCCACCTCATGACGGGCAGCCGGGACGCGGCCGGCGCCTACCGGCCCTTCGACGCGGGGGCCGACGGGTACGTGGCCGGGGAGGGCGGGGCGATGTTCATCGTCGAGCCCGAGGACACCTGGCGGGGCCGTGGCGCCGAGCAGGGGTACGGGGTGCTCGCCGGTTACGCGGCCACCTTCGACCCGCGCCCCGGCTCCGGCCGGGAGCCCGGACTGCGCCGCGCGATCGTGCAGGCGCTCGCCGACGCGCGGGTCGACCCGTCCGAGGTCGATGTGGTCTTCGCCGACGGGCTCGGGGTGCCCGCGGCCGACCGGGCCGAGGCGGAGGCGATCAGTGCCGTGTTCGGGGAGCGCGGTGTGCCGGTGACCGTGCCCAAGTGCCTGGTCGGCCGGTTGCACGCGGGCGGGGCTCCGCTCGATGTGGCGATGGCGCTGCTGTCGATCCGTGACTCCGTCGTCCCGGGCACCCCGGGCCTGACCACGCTCGCCCCCGGCGTCGGTCTGGACATCGTCCGCGAGACGCGCCAGGCGCCCGTGCGCACGGCGCTGGTACTGGCCCGCGGCTTCGAGGGCTTCAACGCGGCGGTCGTCATCAAGTCCCTTTAGTTCCGGACTAGTTCCAAGGGACTTGACGGCACCGATCCATCACCAATCCAGATGAGCACATCAAAGGAAGGCATCTACGTGACCACCTCCGTGATCACCCTTGACGAGTACGCCGAGCTGATCAACCGCGCCTCCGGCGCGGGCGTCACCGCCGAGGACCTGCTCGACCCCGCCGTCTCCTTCGAAACGCTCGGCGTCGACTCGCTGGGCGGCCTCGGCGTCGTCTCCGAGCTGGAGCTGCGCCTCGGCCTGGAGCCGGACAGCGGTGCGGACGGCACCAAGACCCCCTTCGAGCTGCTGCTCGGCATCAACCGGCGGATGGTCGCCGACGCGCTCCTGAAGGAGGGGCACACCGAGCAGAGCATCGTCATCGACGCCTCGTACGACGAGGTGTGGCGGCAGACGAACGCCGTCGCCTCCTGGCCCGGACTGTTCAGCGAGTACGCGCGTGCCGAGATCCTGGAGACCTCGGGCGACACGGTCACCTTCCGGCTCAGCATGCACCCCGACGAGAACGGCACGGTGTGGAGCTGGGTCTCGGAGCGGACCATGGACCGGGGATCCGGCACGGTGCGCGCGCACCGCGTGGAGACGGGCCCGTTCGAGTTCATGGACATCACCTGGACCTACCGTGAGGTCGAGGGCGGCGTCGAGATGCGCTGGGTCCAGGACTTCCGGATGAAGCCGGGGGCCCCGGTGGACACCGCGGAGATGACGGCCCGCATCACCACCAACTCCGCGCTCCAGCTGGCCCTGATACGGGGCCGCGTCCAGGAGCGCGCCCGACTCGCCGCCGTGTGACGCCCCTCACCGGCCGAGCGGAAAGGGCCTCCCCCGTGCGGGGGAGGCCCTTTCGCTGAGAGGCCGCGCGGCCTCTCAGCCGATGCTCTGCGGGAAGCGGAACAACCGGTGCGGGTCGTACGCGCGCTTGACCGCGACGAGCCGGTCGTAGTTCTCCGCGTAGTAGGCGGCGCGCCAGTTCTCCAGCCGGGGATCGATGAAGTTCTGGTACGTCTCGCCGCTGGAGTACGGGTCGAGGACGCCGAAGCCCATGTCGGTCCACTGCCGTGCCGCGGCCTTGTCCGAGGCGTCCGCCGGGCCTGCCGCGATCACCCCGAGAAAACTCGCGCTGAACAGGGAGTCGCGGTGCACATAGGCGGTGTCGGTGCGCGCCGGATCACCGACCGCCCCGCCCAGGGCGCCCACTTGAAGCAGATGGCGCTGGCCGGGCACCCGCACGGCGTCGAAGCCGCCGACCGCCTCCTCCCACATGGCGCGGGCCGGCGGCCGGTCGAAGAGCCGGCTGCGCTCACTGGCGAAAGCGGCCCGCGGCAGCTTCGCCTCGGGGCCGGTGCCGGCGCGATGGCACTGCGGCGCGGTGTAGTCGCCGCAGCCGTACAGATTCATCATCGCGGTGAGATACGGCGCCGTGGCGCTCTGCCCCGTGGCGGGGGTCCTGCCGACCGCGGATATCAGCCGGTCCGCCTCGGCGTCGAGCAGTTCCCTGCCGCCCGTCGAGCTCAGCAGGACGGAGACGACGGGGACGGTGCCCGGCGTCGCGTCGGGCAGGGCGACGACGGCGGAGCCGCCGAGCGCGCGCGGCGCGTCCGTGATCCAGTGCGCCCAGGCGTCCAGGACGTCGACGGCCGCGTCGTACCCCCACACCAAGGTGGCGCTGGAGAGCTCGCTGATCCGGGTCGGGGCGATCTCGTACGCGGTGACGATGCCGAAGTTGCCGCCGCCGCCCCCGCGCAGCGCCCAGTACAGGTCGGTGTGCCGCTCGGGCGAGGCCCGTACGATCCGCCCGTCGGCGAGCACCACACGCGCGGCCCGCACCGTGTCGCTGGAGATGCCGGCGGACCGGGTGAGCAGGCCCGTACCGCCGCCCTGGAGGAAGCCGCCGAGGGCGACGGTGGGGCAGAAGCCGCCCGACAGGGCCAGCCCGTGCGGGGCGAGTCCGACGGTCGCGTCCACCAGCTGGGTCCCGGCCCCCACCACGACACGACTCTCCCTCACGGACAGTGAGTCGATGTTCGACACGTCGATCACGAGACCGGTGGTGGTGGAGTATCCGGCGGCGCTGTGGCCGCCGCTGCGGGCAACGACCGGCATCCCCTCGTCCTGGGCGAAGGCCAGGCACAGGGCCACGTCTGCGGAGCTCTCGCAGTAGGCGACGGCCGCCGGGTCCACCGCGTCGAACTCGGCGCTGCTGAGCTGTTTCGCGACCGGGTACGCGCTGTCGCCGGGGAGGACGAGCCGCCCCGTGAGGTGGGTGCGCAGCCGCTCCCGGCGTGCCGCGCGGGACGTGCGCGCCGAGGCCCGGCCCGGCACGGAGCCGAGCGAGAGCGCCGAGAGCGTGAGCGCCCCGCCCCCCGTGCCCTTCACGAACGATCTACGACTGATCATGCTGGCGCCTTCCTGACAGGGACGGGCATGAGAGGGCTGCCGCCGACGGGGGAATGCGGCGGCAGCCCCGCGCCACACTAGCGCAAGATATTAGCCAGCACACTAACTATCTCTCGCCGGGGGCCGTTTGCACCGCCCTCATGGTGGCTTTATCCGGTCCGCCCAGGATGTGTCGCAACAGCCGTGGACGGATTCACGGCAGGGGAAGGAGCACTCATGCAGTACACGCTGATCGTCGCGCGCATGGCCCCCGAGGACACCGATCGCGTCGCCGGCATCTGGACCGAGTCGGACGCCACCGAACTCCCGCACCTGGTAGGTGTGAAGCACCGCAGGCTCTTCCAGTTCCAGGGCCTGTACTTCCAGTTGATCGGCTCCGAGGAACGGCTCGGCGAACGTATCGAGGAGGTACGCGGCCACCACCTCTTCCAGGACGTCAACGAGAAGCTCAAGCCGCACATCGCCGCGTACGACCCGCTGACCTGGCGCGGCCCGGCCGATGCGATGGCGAAGGAGTTCTACTCGTGGAACGCGTGACCGAGACCCCGGACGTGGTGCGGATCGTGCGCGGGGCTCCCGACGCGCACGAGACGGCCGCGCTGCTGGCACTGCTCACCGCCCGGCTCTCCGCGCGGCCCGGCCCCGGCGACGAGCCGGAGCGTCCGGCGCCGGGGCCCACCTGGCAGCCGTTCACCGGCCACGGCCAGGGCGGTTGGGGGCACGCGTGATCCGCACCGTTCTCGACATGAAGGTCCGCGAGGGCTGCGCCACGGCGTTCGAGCGCGCCTGGCGGGACGCCGCCGCGGTGGCCGCCGGCTACCCCGGCGCCATCGCCCAGACCATGCTGCGCTCCCCCGACGACCCGCTGCGGTACACGATCACGGCCGACTGGGCCTCGCGCGCGAGCCTTACGGCCTATCAGCTCAGCGAGGACCGCAAAACACTGTCCGCCACCCTCGACCAGCTGCGCGAGTCGGCGGCCAAGTCGCTCCTCGACATCGTCGCGCACGTCAGCTCCCCCACCGCCCCCGTACCGACGACCAAAGGCACGGTCCTGACATGACCATCCGCGTCATCATGACGGCCACCATCAAGCCCGAGGACTTCGATGCCTTCGAGAAGGCGTACATCGACGTCACCAGCAAGGTCCGCGGCACCCCCGGCCACGTACGGGACGCGCTGCTGCGCGACTTCGCGGACCCGACGAAGTACTCCCTGCTCGCCGAGTGGGAGGACGAGGAGCAGTTCCGCGCCTGGGCCGACGACCCCGAGCACATGCGCCAGTCGGCCGCGATGTACCCGTTCTGGGCCGACAGCTTCCAGCGGTCCATCCATGAGGTCCGCGCCACGCTGGAGTCGTACGAGACGCCGCGCTCCACGCCCGCGGCCGGTTGAGGAGAGAGCCATGCCCGTCCAGAAGGCCGTGGTGATCGGCGCAGGAATCGGCGGACTCACCGCGGCGATCGGCCTGCGCCAGGCCGGAGTCGACGTCAAGGTGTTCGAGCGGCGGACCGAGCCGAGCCGGCTGCTGACCGGCGGCGGCTTCATGCTGTGGCACAACGCGTTCGTCGCGCTGCGGAAGCTGGGGCTCGACGACCGGGTGAGCAAGGTCAGTTCGGAGATCCTTCACCATGAGTTCCGGTCCGCGAACGGCCGTACGCTCGCCCGCTGGGCGATCGGCCCCGAGGCCGACCGGATCGGCGCGCCCGCGGTGGCGCTGCGCCGCTCCGACCTGAACTCCCTCCTCCTGGAGGAGGCCGGTGACCGCGTGGTGATGGGAGCGCAGTGCACCGGCTTCGAGCAGGACGCCGACGGCGTCACCGCCCAGTTCGCCGACGGCTCCACGGAGCGCGCCGATGTGCTGATCGGCGCCGACGGTATGCGCTCGGTCGTCCGCAGCAGACTGCGCAACGGCCATGACCTGCCGCCCCGTTACGCCGGTTACACGGCCTGGCAGGCGATCGCCGAGCTGCCGGGCGAGGACATCGTGCCCAGCGGCACGTTCTTCAACCTGTGGGGCAAGGGCGGTCTGCGCTTCCTGTACTGCCGGCTCAACGACCGCGAGGTCTACTGGGACGCCATCACCTCCGACGAGGCGAGCACCGCCTTCGACATGTTCCGCAAGAACAAGCGGGACGTGATGTGCGAGACGTACGCGTCCTGGCAGGACCCCATCCCGCGGATCCTGGCGGCCACCCGCGACGACGCCATCCTGCCCATCGACATCGCGGACCGTCCGCCGACGCGCGACCGGGCCTGGAGCCACGGCCGGGTCGTGCTGCTCGGCGACGCGGCACACGCCATGACACTGAACCTCAGTCAGGGCGCCGGGCAGGCCATCGAGGACGGGGTCGTGCTGTCGGGCCTGCTGGCGCGCGAGCCGGACCTCGGCCGGGCCGTGTCGCGGTACGAGGAGCTGCGCAGGGAGCGGGTCGACTCGATGGTGCGCGGCGCCTACCGCATCGGCGAACTCGGCAAGTGGAAGAGCGGGTTGGCGTGCGGTGCGCGCGATCTGTTCATGCGCGCCTTCTTCGGCACCTTCGCCAAGAAGGGGACGTACCGCCTGATGATGAATTTCGACTACTGACGCCCTAGGAGCCGATCCCCCATGCTCGTCCACCTCCTGGCCGCGTTGCTCGTCCTGCTCAGCGGTGCCCTGGCGGGGGTGCTCGTAGCCGTCCATATCGCGGTGGTGCCCATGCTGGCCACTCTGCCGGGCGACCGGTACATCCAGATCCACCGCTCACTGGATCCCCGGTTCGACCCGCTCATGCCCACCGTCGACAAGATCGCGCTCGGTGTCGGTCTGGTGCTGATCGTGCTGGCACCGGGGTGGGACGCGAAGGCCGCGTTCGCCGTCGCCGAGGCCGGGCTGATCGGCGTCGCGCTCGTCTCCGAGCTGTCGAACGTGCGGATCAACCGGCACATCGACACCTGGGCAG
This sequence comes from Streptomyces sp. NPDC056835, assembly GCF_042789485.1. NCBI lineage: Bacteria > Bacillati > Actinomycetota > Actinomycetes > Kitasatosporales > Streptomycetaceae > Streptomyces > Streptomyces sp. NPDC056835. The sequence continues at coordinate 182,357 of NZ_JBHUBB010000014.1, read as the reverse complement.
TACAGGGGCTTCCACAGGGCTGGGCCGAGACCCGTACCCGCTGGGCGCGCTCCAACCGTGACCGCACCTGGATCGCCCTGGCGGGCTTCGCCGCGGCGATCGTCGGAACGTGCCTCGTCTGAGCGGAGTCTCGCCACCCATCACAGGAGCACTCGTATGCAGAAGGTACTGATAGCCAACCGGGGCGAGATCGCGGTCCGAGTCCTCCGCGCCTGCCGGGACGCGGGACTGCGCTCCGTCGCCGTCTACGCGGACCAGGACAGGGAGGCCCCGCACGTCCGGCTCGCCGACGAGGCGTTCGCGCTGCACGGCAGTACGGCCGCGGAGACCTATCTCGACGCCGGGAAGCTGCTGGCCCGGGCGGCCGAGGCGGGCGCGGACGCCGTCCACCCGGGCTACGGATTCCTGTCCGAGGACGCGGACTTCGCGCGGGCCGTGCTCGACGCGGGGCTGACCTGGATCGGTCCGCCCCCGTCGGCGATCGAACGGCTCGGTGACAAGGTCGCCGCCCGGGAGATCGCCCGCCGGGTGAACGCCCCGCTGGCGCCGGGCACCGACCGGCCGGTGTCCGGCCCCGCCGAAGTCCTCGACTTCGCCGGGCGGCACGGGCTTCCGCTGGCCATCAAGGCGGTGGGCGGGGGCGGCGGGCGCGGTCTCAAGGTGGTCCGCACCCTGGAGGAGATCCCCGAACTCCTCGAATCGGCCTCGCGCGAGGCGGCCGCCGCCTTCGGGCGGGGCGACTGCTTCATCGAGAAGTACCTCGACCGGGCCCGGCACGTGGAGACACAGTGCCTGGCGGACAGCCACGGCAATGTGGTGGTGGTCTCCACCCGCGACTGTTCGGTGCAGCGCCGGCACCAGAAGCTCGTCGAGGAGGCGCCCGCGCCCTTCCTGACGTCCGCCCAGGAAGAGGCGCTGCGCTCCGCGTCGAAGGCCGTCCTCGCCGAGGCGGGCTATGTGGGAGCGGGCACCTGCGAGTTCCTGTTGGGCGAAGACGGCACCCTCTCGTTCCTGGAGGTCAACACCCGTCTCCAGGTGGAGCATCCGGTCACCGAGGAGATCACCGGGATCGATCTGGTCCAGGAGCAGTTCCGTATCGCCTCGGGCGAGGAACTGGGGTACACCGATCCGCCGCGGCGCGGGCACTCCGTCGAGTTCCGGGTCAACGGTGAGGACGTCGGCCGGGGCTTCCTGCCGACGCCGGGCACCGTGACGCGCTGGCGTATCCCCACGGGTCCGGGCATCCGGGTGGACACCGGCCTGGTGGAGGGCTCCGTCGTCGACGGGGCCTTCGACTCGATGCTCGCCAAGCTGATCGTCACCGGCGCGGACCGCCCACAGGCACTGGCCAGGGCCCGGCGCGCCCTCGCGGAGTTCGAGGTCGAGGGCATCCCCACCACGCTGCCGCTCGCCCAAGTACTCCTCGAAACACCGGAGTTCACGGCGAGCGACCCCGCGGTCGGCTTCGCCGTGCACACGCGGTGGCTGGAGTCGGAGTCCGCCGTCCGCGTCGAGCCGTGGCAGGGCGGCCAGGAGGCGGACGAGGCCGCCGAGCCGGCCGCGGAGCGCCTGTCGTACACCGTCGAGGTGGCCGGGCGCCGGCTGGAAGTGGCCCTGCCCGGGTCGCTGATGACCGCGCGGCGGGCGCCCGCCAAGGCCGGCGGCCGGGCGGGTACGCAGCGCAGGTCCCGCTCGGTGTCCGTCGCGCCCACCGCCGGGGCGGCGGCGCTGACCAGCCCGATGGTCGGCACGGTGGTGAAGATCGCCGTCAGCGAGGGCGCGGAGGTCGCCGAGGGCGACGTCCTGTTCGTCATCGAGGCGATGAAGATGGAACAGCCCGTCAAGGCCCACCGCACCGGCGTGGTGCACAAGGTCGCGGTGGCGGCGGGCGCGGGCGTTTCCCGGGGCGCGCCCCTGTGTGAGATCCGTTCGGCGGCATGACACCACCGGACACACGCGAGGCCCGCCCCCTGGAAAGCGCCTTCGGGGGGGCGGGCCTTGTGGTTTCGGGCGGGCCTTGTGGTTTCGGGCGGGCCTTTTGCTTCCAGGCCTTTTGCTTCCAGGCCTTTTGCTTCCGGGCGGCCCGTGGACCGTGCGGTCACACGGGGACGACGCGGAAGATCGGGATCTCGGCCGCGGCCCGCTCGAAGGCGGCGGGCGACTTGTCGGAGACCACACCGTTCTTGACGAAGATCCCGGCGCCCATGGGCACCTGCGTCGGGAAGACCCGGGCGATCGCCGCCCGTTCCTGCGACGGCACCTCGATCAGCCGCACGGCGGTGCCCTTGCGGCCGCGGACGAGGGTCCCCTCCCCCGCGGCGCGGACGTTCTTGACCCAGTCGGACTGCGGGAACGCCTGGAGGATGTACATGGTTCCGTCGATCTTCACGGGGGCCACGGGGTTGGTGAACTCCCGGCCCGACACCCGGCCCTTGACCCGGAGCAGGTGCATGGGGCCCACCGGCATTCCCATCCCGTGGAACACAGCCATCATCTTGTTCCCGAACTTCTGGAACGCGGAGACCTTGGGGCGCGTGGACGTGGGCATGGCTTCGCTCATCTCTCTTATTTCGGGCTCGAAACAGGCGTCAGATCGTGCTGTCGGCGGTGCGGGGGCGGCAGCGGGGGTCTGGCCTCACGGGGGCGTGCCAGACCCGCCCGGTAGGCCGTCGTGATCACGTCGATGCGGTTCTTGAGGTTCAACTTGCCCATGAGGCTGTGCACATGGCTCTTCACCGTGGCCCCGCTCAGCTCCAGCCCTTCGGCGATCTCCACGTTGCTCCAGCCCCGGAGCATGAGCTCGGCGACCTCCGCCTCACGGGCGGTCAGCTGGTGCAGCCGGCGCCAGGGGTCGGCCTGCCGTTTCACCGGGCCGGCCTCCCCCCGCTCCCCGTACCCGGCCCGCACCCGCCATCCGGATCTGATCAGCCGGATCGCCGGGATCAGGCTCTCGCGGTTGATCCGGTTGACGGGCATGCCCCCGACGCTCGCCCGGCTGGTGCCGCTGTCGGCGCGCTTCTGCGACAACGAGACGACGACCACGCGCGGCCTGGGCGTACTCGTGGCGAGTTCCTGGAGGATCGACTCCGCGTCGGCGTCCTCCAGTACGGCCACGACGCCGGGGCGCCGCTCGGCGACGATCCGGTGCACACAGGACGGATCCGCGGCATAGCCCACCGCGTCGAAGCCCTCTTCGTGACCGATGACGGACACGGCCTCGATCCGGCTGAAAAGGTTGCCCCCCAGGACGACAACCATCGTGAGCTGCTCGGATTCCTCGCCGTGCGGTTCAGGCTGTTCTAAGGGCACTGTAACTTCCTCCAGCCGGTGAAGGATGACATTTTAGTTACGTAGCGAACTATCTACAGCGTGACATGAAAGCACTGGGGTGTCAACGCAAACCCTCTCCCCCCGGCACCGGGGCGGCCGGTGAAACCGGCCGCCGTCGGGCGTCACTCGCCCAGGAGCCGTGCGGTACGGGAGTCGAGCTCCTCGCGGACCCTGCGTGCGTGCTCGGCGCGCGCCTTGTAGCGGGCCTGACCCAGCCGGGCCTTGTCCTCCTCGGCCCATACCTCGGCCGCGTACCGCCGGACCTCGTGGTCGATCGCGGCGACCTGGCGCTGCACGTCCCGGTCCTCCAGGTGGATGCGCTTGTTGGCCTCGCGCCGCTCGCCGAGCCTGCGGTCGTACTCGGACGGGCCGCTCATCAGCTTGGCGAGCACCGGCATGGCGTCGACCAGGAGCAGCACGGCGTGCAGCAGGAACATCATGAAGAGCGCGAAACCGTTGGACCAGGCCACCGCGGACAGGGCCTCGGCGCGCAGCAGCAGTCCGTCGTGCTGCTGCGACTCCTCCCGCTCGGCGACCTTGGCGTCGATCGCCTTCTTGACGTCCGTGCGGTAGGCGGTGCCCGTGTTGACCAGCTGCTCGGACAGGACATTGCCCTTGGCGACGAGTTCGGCGCGCTTCACCTCGTACCCGGCGACCTTGCTCGTCCGCTCGTACGCGCTGGTGTCGTCGCGGGCGCGCTCGCAGGTCTCGGTGGTGTCCCAGCCGTTGCCTCGCCAGATCCACCGGTCCTTGGCGCACTCGCGGCGCTCGGTGGCCAGTTTCTTGTCGAGGGTGTCGTTGTAGGTCTTGATCTGCTGGTCGAGGCGGGCGACGGCGGCGGTGTTGTCGGCGATGTCCTCCTTGATCGAGGCCGGCGCGCCCTTCACCGTCAGCTGGAAGTCGCCGCACTCCGCGCGGCTCGTCGTGTCCTTGCCGTCGAGGGGGTTGCAGGCGGTGAGGCCGCCCCGGAAGTCGGCGAGGTCGCGCTCCCTGGTGACCGCCATCTCCTGGCGTATCTCCCGGTCGAAGATCTGGAACAGCAGCGGCTCGGCGATGGTGAGCCCGAGCACCACGGAGAGGAACAGCCGGGGCACCAGCATGCGGACCGCCCGTCCGCCGGTGTAGCCGTGGGTGCTGGAGACCAGCCAGCTGTCCAGGGCCAGCACCACCCACGCCCACACCACGCCGACGACGATCGCCACCGCGACCGGCGTGCCCTCGCGGATCGTGCCGATCGCCAGGGCCATGGAGGCCCCGCCGAGCAGCGCGGTGTTGAGGACGATGGCGCCGTACCAGGTGTAGCGGGCGCGCTCGGCGCTCTCGCGGTCGAGGATCTCCTCACGGACACCGATCAGCCGGCGCAGGAGCGCGGCGGGGTCGCGGCTGCTCCGCGGACGGTGGGAGGTCCCGGTCTCGGCCGCCCACGCGGCATAACTCTCCTCGGGCGGGCGTACGGGAGTGTCAGCGGCCACGCTCCTCCCTCCCCGCTTCACCGAGGTCGTCGTCGGCGATCAGGGGGCGGCCCGTGGGGCGGGCCGCGTCGATGTCGCCGTCGCCGTCGCGGTCCAGGTCCCGGTCGCGGTGGCGGTCCCGGTCGGTGTCGTCGTCGGCGGCGGGCCGGTCGGCGCGGTCGTTCCCCTCGCCGTACCGGTCACCCCCGTACGGATCGTCACGCCGGCCGTCGCGCGGGTCGTACTCCCCCTTCTCGTATGGCGCCTTCTCGTACGGCGCCCTCTTGTACTCCCCCTTCTCGTACGACGCCTCCTCGTTGGATGACCGGCGGCGCTCGTCCGAGCGGTCCCGGGACGACGCGCCGTCGCCCTCCTCCAGCTGCGGGGCGTCCCCGGCGCCGGCCACCCGCGCGGCGGCGGGCGGGTCCTGGTCGAGGAGACTCTGCCCGGAGCCGAGGCGTTCGACGAAGGCACGAGCGTCGAGCGGCGCGTTGTCGAGGAGGCCGCGGTTGATCATCTGACGGCCCAGCTCCTGGTTGATGTTGTCGCGCCGGTCGGCCCGGTGACGCCGCTCGGCCCGGTCGGCCAGCACGTCCTCGCGCTGCTCCGCGCGCTGCCGCAGCCGGTCGTCGCGGTCCGCGGCCCGCTGCTCGCGCTGCTCCTCCCGGGCGGCGTCGAGCGCGGCGCGATGATCCTGGCGGTCGACGTCCCGGTGCCGGTCCTCACGCTCCAGGCTGTAGCGGAGGTCCTCCCGTTCGGCGAGGCGCCGCCGTTCGGCGTTCTCCCAGTGGCGCTCCTCGTCCTCGCGCTGCCGCTCGCGCCGCAGCCGGTCGGTCTCACGCTGTCGCTCGGCCAGCTCGGAGTACGCGATCTCGCCCCTGCGCTGGGCGAGGATGTCGGTGTTGGCCGGGTCGGTGCCGAAGTCGTCGATGTCCTTGAGCGCCTCGGTGCGCTCGAACTCGTTGTCCTTGCGCTTGAGGTTCTGGGTGTAGTGCTGGTCCTCGGCGCCGGTCCGGTGGGTGAACTCCCGCCTGAGATCTTCGAGTTCCTGCTGGTGCCGCATCTCAAGCGCCTTGCGCTCGGCATCCATCCGCTCCCGTTCCTTCTCGCGCTCGTGCTCCATCAGCTCGCGCTCGCGGCGCACCGCGTCCTTCACGCGGTCCTGCTCGCGTTCGCGCCGCTCCTCGTCGGCACGGCGCTGCTGGGCGGCGAACTCCTGCGGGGTGAGCACCGTCAGGTACGGGTCGGCGACGGAGAGCCCGGCGATCCGCGGCGGTTCCATCTCCAGGTACGAGATCAGGCGGGCGGTCAGCCGCCGGGACACCTCCTTGCCCGCTTCGAGCGGCCATTCCTGGGTGACGTCGGCGAGTCCGGGCAGCGCCCGGAAGTAGCCGAGCAGCCGGGACTCCACGTCGGTGACACCCTCGCGGACCACGGCCACGGGGTCGGTGACCGTGCAGTGGAAGGCGACCTGGACGGTGAAGCCGTCGGTCTCGGCGGACGGTACGTCGGTGCCGACCGTGACGGGCACGGCCGTACGGCAGTCGACAACGGTGACCGAGCCGGCGTTCAGGACGGCCTCGTCCTTGGGCCCGCGGACGCCGTGGTCGGTGACGTACTGGTCACCGGTGCGGTAGACGAGCACCTGGTGGGCGGCAACGCGCGGCAGCTCGTCGTGCGAGCGGGCCGGCTGGTTCCAGAAGCGGCGACCTGAGCGGGGCGCGGGGTCGAGCACGCGCTCCTCGACCAGGGGATAGGTCCGGTGGATCGTGGTCATCGTGGGTGGCTGTCCTTCACACGGTTCAGGGCGCCCAGCAGGATCGCGACGCAGTCGGGACCCGTGGCGCGAGCGGGACGGGAGGCCGCGAGTCGGCCCAACTCGCTTGTCAGCAAGGGGTGTTCGACCTGCGGAAGCGCGGCGGCGAGGGCGTGACCGAGTCGCGCGGCCGCCGCGGTGGGGTCGGAGGTCACGGCGGGCAGGCCACGGACCGTGACAAGCAGAGCGGACAGGGCGTTCCGGCGCAGCGGCCGGTAGCAGAGGATCGCCGCCCACAGCTCGGCGACGACGTCGGCCTCCTTGGGCCGGTCAGCGACGTATCGTGCGACGGCGGGGCGGCCCGACAGCCGCTCGGTGGCGGTGAAGACCCAGAGAGTGGTTTCGAGGACGAGCAGGCCGGTCGCCGAGTAGGCGGCGGACCGGGTGCGCTGTTCCTTCCTGATCCGGTGCGCCAGGGCGTCGAGCACGATGCCGGCGTCCTCCTGGCAGTCGACAAGCGTCAGGAACAGCTGGGCCCACGCCTGGAGCCCGAGTTCGCGCTCCTCCCGCTTGTCGAGCACGCCGCTGCGGAGCACCGCCCAGATCCACTTCACCGCGTCGGTGGGGAAGGTGACGCCGAGCTGGCCGCTGAAGGCGAAGAGCGCGGTGTGCCGCAGGGTGAGGTGGGTGGACTGCGCCCACGTACGGGCCAGCGTGAGCGCGGCGGCCGCCTGCGTCTCCTCCAGGCACATGTACCACAGCACGTACACCGCGAGGGTCTGCCCGATCTCGCCGCTCTCCCCGCGCGCCCACGGGTCGAGGTAGCTCTGCACGACCTCGTCGAAGGCGATGTGCCCGAGCAGCGCGAGTCCGGAGGCGATGGAGAGCTGGAGGACGGGGTCGGGGTCGGCGTCAACGACCGCCCCCAGCCAGTGGCGGACCGCGTCCCAGTACTCGGTGGGGTGATCGCGCCACAGCGCCTGCAGCACCCAGCGGCGCAGCTCGGCGTCGGCGAAGACCATGACCTCACGGGTGGTCGCGCCATAGATCTGCATCTCGGTGGTGATCAGGGCGTTGCGGGCGAGTGAGCGGCGCCGGTCCACCGGGCGGGCGCGGCGGCGCTGCGGATCCTGGCCGTCGGGGGTGGCGGCCTGCCCCGTGGTGTCAGGGGCCGCGCTGTCGGCGGAGGCCGGCGCGGTCTCCGGTGTGAAATAGACGGGTTCGAGGAGCCGTTCGAGGAGATCCTGGACCGATTCGAAGGCGCGCCGTCCGATGCCGGGAGCGAAGGCGAGGGTGGTGACCTCGGCGATCTCGCGCAGGCTCCGCTCCTCCTCGACGCCGAACCACTCCTGGACCGCCCGCGGCGCGCTGCCGCTGTGCTCCTTCCACACCTGGTCGGGGTCGGCGCCCGCCGCGATCCGCTGCGCCGCGTCGGCGACGACCGCGATGGGGCAGCGCGGCGGGATGCCGACTACGGCCCGGTCGACGGTCTCCCGCGGGGTACCGGCCTGGACCAGCCGGGCCCGTACCACCTTGTCCAGGAGCGGGGGCCGCCACGGCAGATGGCGTACGGCCTCCGGGGGGCGCCCGGCCACGCCGTGCACGGTGGTGATCACCAGATGGGCGCGGTGGCGGCGCAGTTGGTCGCGCACCCGGCGCCAGTCGAAGTCCGAGGACGCGCCGGCGGCGCCTCCGGCGGTCCCGGTGCGGTCGAGTACGACATAGCCGACGCCCGCGTCGAAGGTGCGCTCCGCGAGTTGGTCGAGGCCGATGTCGGGCGAGAGCACCACGTAGTCGGCGGAGGGTCCGACGGTCTCCCGGAGCAGGGCGACCGCGCCGGAGCGCTTGCCCGTTCCCTGGGGGCCGGTGAGGACGACGACGCCGGTACGGGCCAGCTCGCGGGCCGCGTCGTCGAAGCAGTCGGGGCGGATGTAGGAGCGCAGCAGCGCGTCGATCTCGTCGCCTTCGACGAGGCCGGTGGCGCGGGCCCGCCCGGACCGGTCGGCGGCGGTGGCGATGCCGAAGTGGGCGCGGCCGTGGTACTGAGGGCCGTAGAAGTTGTTGTAGACGTGATAGTCGCCGTCGGAGGAACCGGCTCCGGAGTTCGCTCCGGCGTTCGCTCCGGAGGAGGACGGGGATGTGGGCGTGGACGGGGCCGCGGGCGTGGACGGGGCCGCGGGCGTGGACGGGGCCGCGGGCGACTCGGGGGCGGGGCGGGGATCGGCGGTGCCGTTCGCTTCGTCGGTCAACTGCCGGGGCTCGCCGGACACGCCGTCTCCTTCCCCACCGCTTCCGTGACTCTCCGTCGGCCGATCCGTGGACCTCACGTGTGCTCCCCCGTCTCCCCGTCCACTCCGCTCACTTGGAGATGCCGAAGACGACGTTCCCGTGGATGACGGTTCCGTACAGGTTGTTGGTGGCGGAGTCGCCTCCGCTCGCAGCGGACGCGGCGGGCTCACCGGAGCCCGCGGCGGAACCGGAACCGGAAGCGGAGCCCGTGGCGGAACCGGAGTCCGTGGCGGCACCGGAAGCGGAGTCCGTGGCGGAAGCGGAGTCGACATCGCTGAGGTCCAGAGCGTGGACGTCGTACCCCGGCACCCACAGCCATGCCCGGCCCCGGTACTCCTTCTTCTCGATGACGACCTCGCGGAACTCATCCGGCCGGAAGTTGGTGTACCCCTGGGCGACGAGCTCCGTGAAGACCGGCGCGGTCAGCGCGACGGCGAGCGCGGCGTCCGGGGCCTCGGCGAGGGCGCGGTGCAGGGGGTCGCTCTCCAGGATGCGGGAGACCTCGACGGGCCCGGGGCCCACGAAACCGTTGGGGGCCTCGGAGGCCGGACCGAAGTGCACGGCGGCGCGCAGCGCGAGCCGCGCGCCGGGCACCCGGTCGCGGTTGTGGGCGCGCAGCCCGGCGTCCAGCCGGCGCATGAACGGCTCGACGAGCGCCTGCTCGTCGGAACCGGCCGGGAGCACGGCGAACTCGGAGTCCCCGGCGGCCTGCCGTACCCAGGAGGCGCGGTCGAGTCCGGCCGCCTCGGCCGCCTCGGAGAGAAGCCGGGGCAGCACCGTCTGAATCTCGCGCTGTCGCGCGGTGTCCGCGCTCCCGTACCCCCGCGCGTCGACAGCGAGCAGAAGCCGCCTGTCGAACACGCCCATCGCACCTACGGACATCCCGTCCTCCTCATCCATCACATCGGGAAGGACAGCATGCCGCACGTCCAACTCACTTGCGAATCAAGAGAGTTACCAGGTACAAGGCGATGCGGCATGCTGCTCCCGGACCGTTGCCCACCCCCGTGGAGCGCCGGTCGCCCTGCCAGTGGTACACCGGAACCGGGCACCCGCACCCCGTGGAAGTACGGGATCTCGCCCAGTCGCCCAATCCCGTAGAAGTGCCTGGTCCGCCCAGCGCGTCGGAGGCTCAATGGAGGTCCGTCCCCGCCGCGTTGGAGGTTCCGTGACATCCGCCCCGCCCACCGCGACCACGGCGGCGCCCGCCCCCTCCGAGGGTGCGCTCGTCTCCGCCTCGCACTCGATGCTCCCCGTCCTGCAGACGACGCACCAGCACGCCGACGCCAAGGCCGGCATCCTCTCCGCCGTGCAGGCGGCGCTCGTGGGGACGGCGGGCGCGTGGAGCGAGGCGGCGCTCGACGGCTGGCGGCGCGGCGGCCCGCTCGGCTGGCTGGCGGGCGGGCTGCTGATCCTCTTCGCCTGCGGCCTCTTCGGCGGCGCGGCCTCGCTCGCTCTGGCACTCCGGCCCCGCGTCTGGCGGCCCACCGGCCCCAATGACTACAGCTTCGTCCGGCTGGCCGCCGCCTCGGACCCGCCGCCGCTCACCACTCCCGTACCCACGCCGTACGCCGAGGACGAACGGCAGCTGCGAGCGATGATCCGCTTCCTCTCCGACGTGGCCCTGCGGAAGTACCGCTGTGTGACGGCCGCCGTGGTGTGCACCGCGGTGATGGGAACCACCGCCGGGCTCTGTCTGCTGCTACGGCCGCTCCTCGGCTGACCTCCGGGGCCGGCGCGGGGCGGGCGGCACCATGGGCTCGGCGAGTTCGGCCACCCGGGCGAGCCGGGCGAGGTCGTGCACGGTGGTCGTCCGGTATCCGGTGCCGAGCAGCCCCTCGTCCCGCAGCTCGCGCAACCCCTTGTGCACGGTGGTCTCCGCGGCGCCGGTGAGCGCGGCGAGTTCGGGCTGGGTGAGCTGGAAGCCGATCACGTGACCACCACCCGGCTCGGGCCGCCCGTACGCCACGGCGAGCTCCACCAGAAGCCGGGCGAGGCGCACCTTGACCGGATAGCCCCGGAACTCAAGCCGCCGCCGGTTGGCCCAGCGCAGCCGGTCGGCCACGATCCGGGTCAGCGCCATCGCCACCTCGGGCCGCCGCATCATGAGCCCGTGCAGGGCCCCGGGCCCGATCACCCGCGCCCGCAACGGCCCACAGGCCACCACCCCGGCCGACCGCGGCGCGCCGTCGAGCGCGGCCATCTCCCCCACACTGTCACCCCCGACCCGGACGGCGAGCAACGACTCCTGCCCGTTCTCCACGGTCGCGGTGACCTTGGCGAACCCGCTGAGAATCACGTACAGATGCCGATCCGTGGCGCCCTCGGTGAGCAGCACATCCCCGGACCCGAGCGTCAACTCCGACCCCAGCCCCAGCAATTCCGCCCGCACGGGAGCGGACAGCACCCCGAGCAGACTCCGCCCCGGCCATCCCCACTCCCCACCCGGCGCCATGCCCACCCCTCCGCCTCTCCACACGCACATTCCACGCCCGCCCAGGCTAGGGGCTGTCCCCACGAATGCGCCCACCCGCGCGGAACACGGTGCTTCTCGGCCTCATCGGCCTCACTCGACAGAATCGAGGCGCCGCTTCCCCGTCACTCACCCGGGTACCGCGACAGGACGGAGCCGCCCCGGGCGCCACCGGGGACCGCTGCAGGAAACCCAGCCTCCCTACGCCGCCGAAGTCGAGGGCTGAGCGGTCCGGCGCAGGTTCATGAAGACGGTGAAGAGGTCGTCGATCTCCTCGTCGCCGAAGAGGTCGTCGGGGCCACCCGGGGCTCGGTCGAGGAAGGGACCTTCGTACAGGTCCTTGCTGTCCAGGAAGCCCCGTCTGACCACTACATCGATGATCAGCTCGACGAAGTCGATCTGAGTGGCCGTGAGCTGACGCTCTCCGATGAAGCCGGCGAACGCCCGCTGTGCGGCCCGCCGGTCCAGACCGCACAGGCCACGGACGAAGAGCCCGAGCCCGGCACCTTCGCGTATCTCGTCGAGGTCTTCCCGTGAGGCGATACCTTCGGTGAGGAAGACCCCCTCCAAGGCTTCCAGATCCTCGATGGTGATCTGCTCGGCCTGACGGAGTCTGCGCACGGACGGGTGGTCATCGTGACGCAGCAGGTAGGCACGGGCCTTCTGGCGGAAGCGCTGCTCGTCGGTGCCGACGGGCAGGCCGCGCAGCTCGGCCTCGGTGATCTCGCCGAGTTCGTCCTCGAAGTCGGTGTAGACGATCTTCCGCTTGGCCTTGGCGTCGACGAGCCCAGCGAGACCGCGGACTCTGCGGCGCATGTCCTCCAGCATCGGGAGGGTCGCGTCCTGCCACCATTCGTCGCCGGCCAAGGCGTCGAGGAGGGCGGCCTGGTCACCCACAGCCGGGATGATGACCATGCCGAGCAGTTCGCCGGCGATCTCCGTGATCTTCGCGCGGAGCTTGCCGTATTCCTTGCCGCCCTCCAGGGCCGCGAGCTGAAGCCGGAACGCGATGAGGTCGAAGCGCTTGGCGTCCTCGCGCCGGTCGTCCGCGTCCGGTTCGTACGCGCTGGGCAGTTTGATCAGCTTCTCGCGGATCTCGGCCTCGGCGTCGTCGTCAATACGGTGCCAGGTGGTGAAGTCGGCATAGACCTCCACGGCGCGGCGGTGCCGGCGAACCAGGAAGTTGTCCGGGCTCATGCCGTTGATCACGCCGTTGAGGCGGTGGGCGAGGGCCCAACGGACGGCGTGCTCGGTGCCGATGTCGTCCGGGCCACCGTCGCGGGCGGGGTCGGGCTGGATACGGCGGTCCAGGCTACGCAGAAGATCGAGCTGGACGGCGAGGAGCCGTTCGGTGAGGGAGACCGTCTGGCGGCCTTCGCTGCCGGCGATCTCGCTGTTGAAGAAGTCGACGTTGCCGCAGAAGTCGAAGACCCGGAAATCCTTCTTCGCGTACTCGGGGTCGGTCTCGTCCGGGCCGAAGAGGGCAGGGCGCAGGCGGGTGCCGCGGCCGATCATCTGCCAGAACTTCGTCTTGGAGAAGACAGCCTTGGCGAAGACCAGGTTGACGACCTCGGGGACGTCGATGCCGGTGTCCAGCATGTCGACGGAGATCGCGATGTCCGGTTCCTTGGCGGGGTTGGAGAAGTCCTCGATGAGGCTCTGGCGATATGTCTCCCTGTACGTGATCACTCGGGTCGTGTGGCCCGCGCCCTGGGGGTAGTTGGCGTTGTAGCGCGCCTCTATGAAGCGGGCGTGCTCGCTGCTCTTGGCGAAGATGATGGTCTTGCCGAGACGGTCGCCGCCCTGGACACGGTGGCCCCGGGTGACCAGGACCTCCAGCATCTTGTCGACGGTGTCCTCGTTGAAGACATACTTGTTGATGTCATTACGCCCGACGGTGTCGGGGACCTGGCCGTCCTCGGTCCATTCCTTGGCATCCCACTCGGCCCTCTCCTCCTCGGAGAGCTCCGCGTACCGTATGCCGTGCTCCATGATCTTCAGGGGCACCTTCACGGCACGCGGCGGCACGAGGTAGCCGTCGGCGACGGCCTCGTCCAGACCGTAGGAGTCGGTGGGGACGCCGTCCTCCAGCTGGAACAGCTTGTAGGTGTTCCGGTCGATCTCGTCCTTCGGGGTGGCGGTGAGGCCCAGCAGGAGTGAGTCGAAGTAGTTGAAGATCTCGCCGTACTTGGCGTAGACGGAACGGTGGGCCTCGTCGATGACGATCAGGTCGAAGTGGCCGGGGCCGAAGCGGCGACGGCCCGCCGAGTCGGTGACGTCGATCTGCTTCATCATCGTCTGGTACGTGGAGACGAAGACGCGGGCGGAGGCGTTCTTGTCGTCCAGGAGGCTGGCGACGGGGGTGTTCGGCAGGTGTTCCTTGAACGCCTTCATCGCCTGGATGACGAGGGCTTCGCGGTCGGCGAGGAAGAGGACGTTCTTAACCCAGCCGGCTTTGGAGAGCTGCTCGACCAGGGCGACGGTGGTACGGGTCTTGCCTGTGCCGGTGGCCATGACGAGGAGGGCTTGGCGCATGCGCTCGCGGTCGTAGGTCTCGCCGACGCGCTTGACGGCGCGGAGCTGGTAGGGGCGGCCGGCGATATTCAGGTCGGTGGGGTACGTGGACAGCGAGCGGCGCAGTGCGCGCTGCTGGATGCGCCAGAGGAGCTGTTCCTTGGTGAGGAAGCCGGAGATCTGGCGAGGCGGGTAGCGAAGGCCGTCGTCCCAGATGTGGGTCTCGTAGCCGTTGGTGAAGAAGATCACTGGGCGGCGGTTGTGCGCGGCTTCGAGGGCATCGGCGTAGAGCTTGGCCTGCTGCTGGCCGTCGCGGGGGTCGCGGCGGGTGCGCTTGGCTTCGACGACGGCGAGGGGCTTGCCGTCGTCGCTCCACAGGACGTAGTCGGCACGGCCGTCGCCGGAGTCGGTCGGCATGCCGGTGATGGCGTGCTCGGTGGTGCAGTCGGTGGCGCCGACGGTCCAGCCGGCCTCCTTGAGGAGGAGGTCGATGAACGTGTCGCGGGTGGCCTGCTCGTCGTAGTCGTGGGTGTCCCGGATCTGGGTGTTGGCCTGCTTGGCGGCCTCGATCCGGTCTCGCAGCTCGGCGATCTCGCGGGCGCGGGCGGCGTTCTCGGCGAGGGCCTGCTTCAGCTCTTCGTCCTGCTGCTTGTAGCGGCGGGCATCCGCCTCCGCTTCCGCCTTGAGCTCTGCCTGCTTCTTCAGGCGCGCCTGCGCGGAAAGCGGACGGGGCACGGCGGCCGTGTCGAAGTCGAGCGCGGGGGCCGGGCGGAGCTCGGGACGGGCGGCATAGGTGCGGGCCACCCAGTAGAGGGAGTGGAACACCTCCCGGAGCACGGAGAGCGCGGTGGCGGGCGGGACGGGCGCGGCCTTGTGCACGGCGTCGTTGCCGAGGCGGCGCACCAGGTCCATCTTCGCCGCCACGGCCGGGCCGACGAGCCGCTTGAAGCCGGCCTCGTGGAGGTGGGCCGCTAAGTCCCTGCGGTACGGCTCGCGGAGGCTGGCCGTGTCGTTGGCGTACATCCAGTGGACGGCGAGTTCGAGCGCCCGGCGGGAGTAGAAGCAGGAGGCGCGGGGATCGGCGTGGGCGAAGCGTTCGGCCTGACGGGCCTCTTGGTAGAAGGCGGGCCACGAGGTCTTGAGAAAGTCGAAGTTGGAGACGAGGGCGGCTGCCTGGGAGGCGGCACGGTCGCGGGAGGCGGGGGCGGTGGGTGCGGGCTGACCGGCCGGGCGACCCTGGCGGGGGTCGTGGGGCTTGGGGGGCGTGGGCCCCGGCTGCCCTCTCCCATCACTGCCGCTGCCGCTGCCGTTGCCGTTGCCCGGGTTCTCATTGTTCGCGTTGCTGCGCATGGTCGCTTGCCGCGCCCCTCTCCCCTATTGACGATCCTGCTCGGGGTGGGGCTGCCGGCCCGTTCATGGCCCGGCAACCCCACCACCGCGCGTACGACGCGGCCGTATCGGTCGACCGGTCGCTGCTGACGTGGTGCGGCTAGACCGGGACAGCGATGTGTCGCGGGTACGCGGCTTCACGATCCCGGAGCTCGCCGGCGAAGGCACGCTGCTGGAGGGAGGTGAAGAGTTCGTCAAGGGTGGCGAGGTGAGCCGCGTAGGACCTCTTCCGTTCCGCCACCTTCTCAATTCGCTCCGCGAATCCGGAGATCTCTCCCGCCGGAGCGACAGGGATGGGCAGATTCCTGAGGATCGCAAGATTGATATTCTTCTGAGCCGATTCAGGAGCTGATGCCTCCAGCGCTTTCTGCAGGAAAGAAAGCCAGATGCGGACATATTCCACCACTGCCGAATCTGCCGTGAAACCCACCACACTGTCCGGGAAGCACGCGGGGAATCGAAGAATTCCGGTCTTGGCGATATTTGCGGCGATGGTGATGCAGAGCGTACCGGCGGGCCACATTCGACTCTGCGTCAGACCGATCCCGGAATAAGTCGACTTATATTCGTCAATATACCCTCCGGATGCGGCGACATCCCCCGTCTGGATGAGTGGGTAAGGGCCACCAAGAAGCGCCGGGTCATTCCTCGGCCGATGCTTGGAGACTCCGCGGTCCAGAGTCCCCAACTCTCCCAGTCGCCCCATCGGCAGCCCCTTGGGATTCACCACCGGATCACCGAACATGTCAAGGAAGATGTCGCGGGCGAGGCCGTCGAGGAGGGCGATGGTTTGCCGGCGCTTGGTACGGAGGGCATCTACCTGGTCGAGGATTGCCGCGATGCGCCGCTGCTCCGCGAGCGACGGAAGCGGAATCTGGAGGTCCAGGCACCTTTTCAAATCAAGGTTGGCAATGTTGGTCGTCTGCCGACTGAAACTTCTGACTGTCGCCTGCGTACTCGACATGATGAACCAGTGGTACAGGTAGCGCTTTTCGATCAACGCCCTGTCTCCACGCAGGACACTCACAAATCCACCAAAGGTTGCCGGGGATTCCATTTCGGGAATCCACGAGCACTTCCCCACCAGATTCCAACTATTGGCACTGGAGATCAACAGGTCCCCGGCGCACAAAAACTGTTCCTCCCGCTTGACGAATCCGGAATCAACACTCCAGACGTCTGATGTATCCAGAGTCGCTTGAACGTTCTTCGTCCTCATGCATTGAATCGCACCACTGGTTCCGGCCGGCACGACGTCATCGGGCTTGAACGTAATCCCACGAATGAACTTTGCGACGTCACCGAGTCGCATGCTTCGCATATCACTCACGCCAGCATCCCCTTCAGCTCCGCGGTTCCCTTCGCGATCTCTTCCTCAAGGCGCTGAAGGTCGGCCAGGATGTCCATTGGTGCCCGCGTCTCGATCTCCTCGGGGACGATCTCCTTGTACCGGTTGAGCGACAGGTCGTAGCCCTGGGCCGCGATGTCCGCCTTCGGGACCGTGAAGGACTGGGCCGTACGCGGGTGTTCTCGTTCGGTGGTGTCGCGGGCGAACCAGCGGGTGAGGGCGTCCGGGAGGTTGTTCTTGGCGTGGTCGGCCTCGGTCAGGGGCTCCGCGGGGCGGACACCGAACTTGTCCTCCGGCAGGAGGAGGTTGCGCTTGTCGTCGAGGGACATGCCGTCGGCCCGGACGTCGTAGAACCAGACGTCGTCCGTGCCGCCGGAGTCGGTTCGGGTGAAGATGAGGATGGCGGTGGAGACACCGGCGTAGGGCTTGAAGACTCCAGAGGGGAGCTTGACCACGGCGTCCAGCTTCTGGTCCTCGACCAGCATGCGGCGGAGTTCCTTGTGAGCC
This sequence comes from Streptomyces sp. NPDC056835, assembly GCF_042789485.1. Lineage (NCBI taxonomy): Bacteria > Bacillati > Actinomycetota > Actinomycetes > Kitasatosporales > Streptomycetaceae > Streptomyces > Streptomyces sp. NPDC056835. The sequence goes on along the minus strand of NZ_JBHUBB010000014.1, from coordinate 165,300 downwards.
TTGGTGGAGCCGAAGAGAACACCGTCGGGGACGACGACGGCGGCGCGGCCACCGGGCTTCAGGAGCTTCAGGAAGAGGGCGAGAAAGAGGAGTTCGGTCTTCTTGGTCTTGACGACTCGGAGGAGGTCCGCGGCGGTCTGCTCGTAGTCGAGGCTGCCCGCGAAGGGCGGATTCGCGAGGATCAGCGAGTAACGCTCGGACTCCGGAGAGGCGGACTCGGACAGCGAGTCCCGGTAGCGGATGTCCGGATTCTCGATGCCGTGCAGGAGCATGTTCATCGAGCCGATGCGCAGCATCGTGGAGTCGAAGTCGAAGCCGTGGAACATCGACTCGTTGAAGTGCTTGCGCTGGACGGACTCGTACAGCTCCTCACGGTGCTCGCGCTGGACGTAAGAAGCCGACTGGACGAGGAAACCGGCCGTGCCGCAGGCCGGGTCGCAGATCTCGTCGCCAGGGCGGGGCTGGGTCATCTCGACCATGAGGTCGATGATGTGGCGCGGGGTGCGGAACTGGCCGTTCTGTCCGGCCGAGGCGATCTTGGCGAGCAGGTACTCGTAGACGTCGCCCTTCATGTCGCTGCGATCCATCGGAAGGTCATCGAGGATGTCGACGACCTTGGTGAGGAGGTTGGGCGACGGGATCGTGAAGCGGGCGTCCCGCATGTGGTGGGCGTAGGTCGAGTCGTCGCCGCCCATGCGGCGGAGGTAGGGGAAGACTCCCTCGGCTACCAGCCCGTACGCGGTCTCGGGGTCTCGGTCCTTGAAGTTCTGCCAGCGAAGGTCCTGCTCGTCGGGCCCGAAGAAGGGGGCCGGGTCGGGCTCTCCGAGGCGGTTCGCCTTGCGGTCCTTGACGGTCTGGAGTTCGTCGAGGCGCTTGATGAAGAGCAGGTACGTGATCTGCTCCATCACTTCGAGGGGGTTGGAGATACCGCCGGTCCAGAACGCGTCCCAGACGCGGTCGACCTTGCTCTTGAGTTCGCCCGTAATCACGTGGTCGATCGTAACGGCGGGCACCGACAGTGACGGTCCGCTCCGGATAAGCCCCCCGTGCGCCCCACCCGCCATGCCTCCGCGGGTGATGATGCGTCAGCCATCCCAGTACTGTCCCAGCACGGGAACGAGACAAGGGCCCGGCTCCGAAGAGTCAGCCCACTCCTGACCCGTCTATGTGACAAAAGCAACGTTGCGGAATCGCGCCAAAACGTTGAAGCGGAAGCGCCACTGGCCGGGCCGGCCGTGCCGGGTTGTCAGTGGTGACTGCTTCCATAGCGCCATGAGCACTGTGCACGAGACCGCGGCCCTCCTCCCCGAGCCCGCCGAACTCCGCTCGCACCTGAACGCGTTGGCCATTCTGGACGCCACGATCGGCGACGATCCGCAGTTCTGCTGCTACACCTTCGACACGGCTCGGGGCCCCGGCGAAGGGGCGGCCTCGATGGAGAACGGCTCGGGGGACGACTTCTCCGTCCTCTTCACCCCAGCAGGCGTGCTCATACGAGGGTTCGACCACGAATCGGAGATGAGTCCGTACGGGACGGACGACGAGCAGGTCTGGCCCGGTGTCATCGACGACGTGCCCGCCACACTGCGCCCTCTGCTGGACGAGCCCGCGTTCCGCGACGAGGGTATCGACGCTCCTCGGATCACCGCCTGCCTGTGGCGGGAAACCGGTGACACCGCCTGGCGCACCGGCTCGGCCATCGCCTTCCCCGCAGGCAACGAGGACCCGGACGGCTCCGGCTTCCTCTTCCATCTCCTCACCGACCGCTCCCCCGAGGCCGTCCAGGCCCACTTCGAGGACTACTACGAGCGCCCCGTCCCCCTCGACGCCGTCCGCCACGTCCTCGCCGGACACCCCCTCACCCCTGCGATCGCCGGGGCCCTCAACCCGGCCGTCCTCTCGGACAACGCGCTGCTCCACAAGATCGCCGCGCGACCCGAGGTAGCCGCCTATCTGTCCTGCGACGGCGAGTTCGACCTGGCCCGCACCGACCCGATCGAGTCGATCATTCTGCCCAACGGCCTCCCGGTGGAGCCGGTCGCCGGCTGCAACGCGGGCGGAACCCACTACCTCTGCGGCCCGGCCGTCCCCGACGGCCCCGACCCCCGCCCCGTCCTCTACACCGACTCCGAGGGCCAGGCATCCCTCATCGCCGAGTCCCTCGCCGAGGCCCTGACCCTCGCCATCGTCCTGCCGTCCTGGCACGACGCCCTGGCCGGCTTCCGGCCCCCGGCCCTCAACTCCGACTACCTCGCCGATCACCCGGACCACCCCGCCGTCCGGGACCGCCTCCTCGCCGCACTTCGGCTTCCCCCGGCCACCGACCTGGAAGTCCTGGACCGCCTGCTCACCACCGCCGCCCGCACCGTCCCCGACGGATTTCTCCCTCGCGTTCCCGATGAGGAGGAGTCCGCCTTCGAGCCGATGCTCGAACCGTCTGCCGAATGGAGCCGGACCCGTCCAGCACGGTGACGACGAAGGGGCCGGCTCCCCGAGGAGCTGGCCCCTTCTGACCTGCACGTTTGACGAAACTATCTAACACGCAGTAACGGGACGATCACACGCTGAACCTGAATCTGCGGTACAGAGCTCCCACCTGCGTAAACGCAGTACTGGAAATGGCAATCCAGCACCTATCCAGCACGGTGACGAGTCACCCAGTTCGTCCAGCACGGCACAACCCGCTCCACCCGGAGCAGGTTGTGTACACGTGGCACACTCAGTACACTTGAGCGCATGACGCAGCCACTGCCCATAGAGTCCATCCGCGACGTACGTGCGCACCTAGCCGAGGTCGTGGAGCGCGCCGATCGAGATGACATGCCCACCGTGATCACCCGACGGGGCAAGCAGATTGCCGCCGTCGTCTCCATCGAGGTGCTGCGCAAGTACCAGGAATGGGAAGAGCGCGAGATCAACCGGATCATCGACGAACGCATGGCCAACCCGGCACCCGGCATCCCGATCGAGGACATCATGAGGGAGACGTTGGCGCGCGGTGAGTGAATACCGAACCGTCTTCCGGCCAGAGGCACAGGCCGAGCTCCGGAAGATCCCTCGCGACATGGCCCTGCGCATCCTGACCAAACTGACCGAACTGGAGAGCGACCCCCTCGGCTTTAACACCACCGCGCTCGTGTCACAGCCAGAACGCCGTCGACTGCGGGTCGGCGACTACCGGGTCGTCTACACGATCGACAAGGGAGAGCTCGTGGTGTGGGTCGTCCACGTCGGGCATCGCTCCACCGTTTACGACACCTGATCCCGGCTGATACCAGCGTCTGAACATCCAGCACAGGTCCAGCAGAGGCAAACCCTTAGCCTTCTACACCTACATGCGGGCGCTATTCCGTCTCACTACTCCGTTCCCACTGAGCGCTGTTCCAAAGCGCCGTGATGACAGGAACCATGTGCTCGGGATCCTGATAGGGCGCCATCTCCGACAGTGCTCTAACAAACTTGTGCAGCATGCTGAGAAAGAAATTTTCAGGCCGCATGAAGTTCTTGCGCAGCGTCTCGCGCGTGTTCGGCGCGAGGCCCATGGCAGCGATTGCTTCGGCGAACGTTGGCGTGCCGGCATCGACGTACAAGAAGTACAGGCAGCGCCCTAGATTCCTTCTGGCGCCCAGGGAAGCCGCATGGGGTGGCGCCCATGGTCTCCTCGAAGAGTTTATCGGCTGAGTAGCGTGGACCGAAGCCGCCTGCTTTACAGCGTCTTCGTGATCTGCAAACGCACGAGTTACGTCGTCGTCCCAGGCAGCCGGTGTTCCATCGGTAGCGTCAGCCGTCCTAGCGCCTTCAGTACTATCGCTGGACACATCCTCCTGCTCTCCAATTGCCGCTTCATCCCACAGCATGTGGAACCGAGCAACTTCAGGCTCGGGTTCCAGGCCGGCAATATCCTGAGCAAGGATCAGAACGACCAGCGCGAGGAAACCCCAGTCGGGGAGCACCGGCTTTGAGAACAGGTCGTGCACGCGCCCGTGACTACCGATCCCGTTCGTCCTGCGGGCCAGTTCACGCGTTGACGGAAATCCGGCCTTCCGATGCAGCGCATGCAGCTCTTCACTCAGCCGTTGCATGGGCCCATCCGGCAGCCCTGGCGCCCTCAGCTTTGCCACGGTCTCCCCCTCCGAGGCGGACCTCGACCACTGCGCGTGACACGCGTCTGATCCCGTCCAGTGACGTCTGATGTTGTCCAACGCTGTCCAGAACTGTCAAAACTGCGCGCGCGGCGGGCCACGCTTGATGCGTCAACATCGAGCGAGAGGACGCGACATGGCTCTGCAACGGCTTCTAATCGAGGGCCTACTCACTCAGCTACCTGCATCCCTGATCGCTGGCGGCTTGGCAGACGCGGGCAGCTGGGCGGTCCGCCGCTGGCGGCGCCGGAAGGCAGGAGCTGACGCAACCGATCAGGTCGTCACAGCGGTTCCATCCCCAGGGCCCAGCAGAGGTGACTATCGTCAGAAAATCCAGCACCGAACCAGCACGGTATGGACGAAGGGGCCGGGCTCTCAAGAGCCCGGCCCCTTCTGATCTGCTTGTTTGCCACATCAACGACGTGGTGTTATTTCATCCGCTCAGACGTTGAACCGGAACTCGACTACGTCGCCGTCCTGCATGACGTACTCCTTGCCCTCCATGCGAGCCTTGCCCGCCGCGCGGGCTTCCGCCACCGAGCCCGTTTCGACCAGGTCGGCGAAGGAGATGACCTCGGCCTTGATGAAGCCCTTCTGGAAGTCGGTGTGGATCACGCCGGCCGCCTCGGGGGCCGTCGCGCCCTTCTTGATCGTCCAGGCGCGGGATTCCTTGGGGCCTGCCGTGAGGTAGGTCTGCAGGCCCAGGGTGCGGAAGCCGACGTGGGCGAGGGTGGCGAGGCCCGGTTCTTCCTGGCCCACGGACTGGAGGAGTTCAAGGGCCTCCTCGTCGTCCAGTTCGGCGAGGTCGGACTCCAGTTTGGCGTTGAGGAAGATCGCCTCGGCGGGGGCGACCAGGGCGCGCTGTTCGTCCTTGAAGGTGTCGTCCGTCAGCTCGTCCTCGTCGACGTTGAAGACGTAGAGGAAGGGCTTCGTCGTGAGCAGGTGCAGCTCGCGCAGGGGCTCGGCCTTCTCGGTGCCCTGGAGGATGCCGGCCGAGAAAAGGGTCTCGCCGGTCTCCAGGATGGCCTGGGCCTCCTCGATGGCCTTGACCTGGCCCACGACCTCCTTCTTGATGCGCGACTCGCGCTGGAGGCGCGGGAGGACCTTCTCGATCGTCTGGAGGTCGGCGAGGATCAGCTCGGTGTTGATCGTCTCGATGTCGTCCTTGGGCGAGACCTTGCCGTCGACATGGACGACGTTCTCGTCCTTGAAGGCCCGGATGACCTGGCAGATCGCGTCCGATTCACGGATGTTCGCCAGGAACTTGTTGCCCAGGCCCTCACCCTCGGAGGCGCCGCGCACGATGCCGGCGATGTCGACGAAGTCGACCGTGGCCGGAAGGATCTTCTGCGAGCCGAAGATCTCCGCGAGCTTGTCCAGACGCGGGTCCGGTACGCCGACCACGCCGACGTTGGGCTCGATGGTGGCGAACGGGTAGTTGGCCGCCAGCACGTCGTTCTTGGTCAGGGCGTTGAACAGGGTCGACTTGCCGACATTCGGCAGACCGACGATTCCGATCGTGAGCGACACGTTGGCGACTTCCTGAAGTGAGGACTGGCTGATGGCCGTGACCGGCCCGGGGCGGGCCCGATCCCCCAGTTTACGGGCGGGCCGAAGCCGCCACCGACGGGCGCCGGGCGCCTCGGTCCGGCCGCCGGACGTCGAACTCAACGCCAAGCTCGGCCAAAGGGCGTGTCCAAAGCCCGCATCGTCGTCCCGGGCCACCTACGTTGGTCCGGTGGAGCAGCACAGGACACGTCAGGCCCAGCAGCGTCGACAGCGCCCCCCGAGCCCCCGCAGAGGGACGGGCACCGGGACCGGCACCAGAAACGCCGGTGGCTACCGGGGTCCGGTGGCGCCCCGGCCGCGGATGTCGCCCCGGCAGCGGGTGTCGCCGTTGGCGCAGCGGCTGCGCGGACTGCCCAATCCGCGGTTCACCGGGCTCGGCGCGGGACTGTTCGCCGCCGCGACGATGCTGGCCATCGGCTTCCTGGACCGGCTGCTCCTGGACGGCGCGCCTCTGGTCTACGGGGTGCTGTTCCTGCCGGTCAGCGCGGTGACCGCGCTCTGGGTACGTACCGCCGACCTGGTCACGGCGCCGATCAGCGTGCCGATCGCCTTCGCCGTCGGCGCGTATCCGATCGCCGACGGGGAAGGCGGCTTCGGCGGGCGGACGATGGCGCTCGTCACCACCCTGGCCGTGCACGCGGGCTGGCTGTACGGCGGCACGCTCATCGCCGGGCTCATCGCGTCCGTACGGAAGGTGCGGCAGATGGGCCGGCGTCAGAGCGCCCGGGAGGCGGCGGCCCGAGCCGGAGCGACCCGGGCCGGGGCCACGGCGTACAGGGCAGCGGGCCCCGGCCCCGGACCCGGCCCCCGGACCAGAGCGCCCGGAGCTACCGTGCCCAGGGCTGTCCGGCGCGGCTAGTGCCGCTCCGTCACCTTCCCGCCGCCGTCATCGCCGCGCCCACGATCCCCGCGTTGTTCTGGAGCTCCGCCGGAAGAATCTCGGCCCTGACCCCCTCGATGAGGGGGATGAACTTGTCGGCCTTGCGGCTCACTCCGCCGCCGATGATGAACAGCTCGGGCGAGAACAGCATCTCCATATGGACCAGATACTTCTGGACGCGGTGCGCCCAGTGGTGCCAGCTCAGGTCCCCGTCTTCCTTGACCTTCGTGGAGGCTCGCTTCTCCGCCTCGTGGCCGTCCAGCTCCAGATGCCCCAGCTCGGTGTTGGGCACCAGCTTGCCGTCCATGAAGAGCGCGCTGCCGATACCCGTACCGAAGGTCAGCAGGAACACCACGCCCTTACGGCCTCTGCCCGCGCCGAAGGCCATCTCGGCCACCCCCGCCGCGTCGGCGTCGTTGAGGAGGGTGGTCCGCAGGCCCAGCCGCTCACCGAGCAGCTGACCCGCGTCCGTATCGATCCAGGCCTTGTCGACATTGGCGGCGGTACGGATCACCGAGCCCGTGACCACCCCCGGGAAGGTGATGCCGACCGGGCCCGACCAGCCGAAGTGCCGTACGACCTCCACCACGCCGTCGGCGACGCTCTCGGGCGTCGCCGGGTGCGGGGTCAGCACCTTGTACCGCGGTTCGACCAGATCGCCGCGCTCCAGGTCCACGGGCGCACCCTTGATGCCCGAGCCACCGATGTCCACTCCGAAGACGTTCATGGGCACAACGTTACGGGCAGATGCTGACAGCGACTTCCCGGGCGGCCGCTTTGGTCCTGTCCGTGCCGTCAAGTGCCGTCCGGGCTCTACTACTCCGAGAGGGCCGCCGCCTCGGCGCGCAGGTCGCGGCGCAGCTCCTTCGGCAGCGAGAACGTGATCGACTCCTCGGCCGCCTTCACGATCTCGACATCCTCGAAGCCGCGCCGCGAAAGCCACTCCAGCACGCCTTCGACCAGGACTTCCGGGACGGACGCGCCCGAGGTGACGCCGACCGTGGAGACGCCGTCGAGCCATGCCTCGTCGATCTCCTCGGCGCCGTCCACCAGATGGGAGGCGCCGGCGCCCGCGCCGAGGGCGACCTCGACCAGCCGGACCGAGTTGGAGGAATTCTTGGAGCCGACGACGATCACGAGATCGGCGTCGGCGCCCATCTGCTTGACCGCGATCTGGCGGTTCTGGGTGGCATAGCAGATGTCGTCGCTCGGCGGCGAGATCAGCTGCGGGAACTTCTCCTTGAGCGCCCCGACCGTCTCCATCGTCTCGTCCACGGACAGCGTGGTCTGGGAGAGCCAGACGACCTTCGACTCGTCGCGCACCTCGACATTGGCGACATCGTCCGGGCCGTCGACCAGCGTGATGTGGTCCGGGGCCTCGCCCGACGTACCGATGACCTCCTCGTGGCCGTCGTGGCCGATGAGCAGGATGTCGTAGTCCTCGTTCGCGAACCGGACGGCTTCCTTGTGCACCTTGGTGACCAGCGGGCAGGTCGCGTCGATGGTGGCGAGCCTGCGGTCCGCCGCCTCCTGATGGACGACGGGCGCGACGCCGTGGGCCGAGAACATGACGATCGAGCCCTCGGGGACCTCCGCCGTCTCCTCGACGAAGATCGCGCCCTTCTTCTCCAGGGTCCTGACGACGTACTTGTTGTGGACGATCTCGTGACGGACGTAGATCGGCGCCCCGTACTGCTCCAGGGCTTTCTCCACGGCGATCACGGCGCGGTCGACACCGGCGCAGTAACCACGGGGAGCGGCGAGCAGGACGCGTTTGCCGGCGCGGCGCGCGGCGTCTCCACTGGGGGTGGCGGCGGGCGACGGGCGGGACTGTGCAGTCATGCGTCCCATCGTAAGGCCGTTCACAAGAGGCGGGACGGCGGGCGGCGGCCCGAGACTGGGCCTACGCGATCGACGGAGGGACGCGATGGCCGATACCGGCGCCGGTACGGACGGGCCGTCAGGCAGGCCGCCGGTCGGACCGTCGGACAGGCCGTCGGACAGGCCGTCGGACAGGTTGTCGAACGGATCTTCGGACAGGCCGTCGCACGAACCGTCGAACGGGCCGTCGAACGAGCGGCCGGCGGAGGGTGGACCGACCACCGGTGGCCCGACCGTCGGTGGCCCGAGCGCCGACGGTGGCATGACCGCCGACGGCGGCGAACTGCGGCGGACGCTGGGCTTCCGCGACCTCGTCGTCTACGGGCTCCTCTTCATCGCCCCCATGGCGCCGGTCGGAATCTTCGGCACGCTCGACGCCAAGTCCCATGGCGCCGTGGCCCTGGTCTACGTCGTGGCGACCGTCGCGATGGCGTTCACCGCCTTCAGCTACGCGCAGATGGTGCGGGTCGCCCCGCAGGCCGGCTCCGTCTTCGCGTACGCGCGCAAGGGGCTCGGTGAAGGGGCCGGATTCATCGCCGGCTGGATGGCGATGCTCGACTATCTGCTGATCCCGGCGGTCGCCTATCTCTTCGCCGGGATCGCCATGGAGGCGCTGGTCCCCTCCGTCGACCGCTGGGTGTGGACCGCGATCGCCGTCGTGATCACCACCCTGCTCAACCTCTGGGGGGTACGGGCCGCGGCCCGGGTCGGGATGGCGGTGCTCGCCCTGGAGATCGTCGTCCTGCTGGTGTTCGTCGTGTCGGCCGTCGCGGTGCTCGCGCGGGACGGCGGGACCCGCGGCTGGTCCACCCCGTTCACAAGCGATGTGGGCTTCTCCCCGGCCGCCGTACTGGGCGGGGTGTCGGTGGCCGTGCTGTCCTATCTCGGCTTCGACGCGATCGCGTCGTTCGCGGAAGAGGTGACGGGCGGATCGCGGCAGGTGGCGCGCGCCGTGCTGTCCTGTCTGGTGCTGGCGGGCGCGCTGTTCATCGCGCAGACCTATCTGGTGGCGCTGCTGGAACCGATGTCCTCGGCGGAGCTGGCCGCGAATCCGGCCGCGCAGGGCTCCGCGTTCTATGACGCGGTGGACACCTCGGTCGGCGCCTGGCTGCACGATCTGGTGGCGGTCAGCAAGGCGATCGGCGCGGCGTTCGCGGCGCTGGCCGCGCAGGCCGCGGCCGGACGGCTGCTCTTCGCCATGGGCCGCGCGCGCCGGCTGCCGCGTGTGCTCTCGCGTACGGACTCGGGCGTGCCCCGGGTGGCGCTGCTGCTGGCCGCCGTGGTGACGCTGCTGGCGGCGGTGTGGGCGGCCAGGCGCGCCGACGGACTCGACCGGCTGGTCTCGGTGGTGGATATCGGGGCGCTGACGGCGTTCGTGCTGCTGCACGCGTCGGTGGTGGGGTGGTTCGCGGTACGGCGCGGGGACGGGCCGGTGCGCTGGATCAGCCATGTGCTGCTGCCGGTGATCGGCGCGGGGATCCTGATCGCGGTGATCGTGGAGGCGGCGGGCTCGGCGCGGATCGTGGGCGCGATCTGGCTGGCCGTGGGTCTGGTGGTACTGATGTCGCAGCGGGGACGGGGACGGGGACAGGGACAGGGACAGGGACGGTCGGCCCCGCTCACCGGCAAGCCGTAGCCGTCGGGCCGGGGCGGACGGCCGGGGCGGACGGCCGGGTCGGAGGGCCGGGGCGTGCCAGGTCGGACGGCCCTGGACGCGTGAGCCTGCGGCGGGCCCGTACCCGGCGGGCCGTACCCGGCGGGCCGTACCCCGTAAAGCCGGTTTCGGAGCGATGTCACAGGCGGCCGATACGCTCCCGTGTATGGCTCTCAATACATCCGCGGACGCTCCGCTGCCCGTCGGTGAGGTGTCGCGGCTCATCGGCGGGTGGATCGACCGGCTCGGTGCCGTCTGGGTCGAGGGACAGATCACCCAGCTCTCGCGCAGGCCGGGGGCGGGCGTGGTCTTTCTGACGCTGCGCGATCCGTCGTACGACATCTCGGTGAGCGTGACCTGCTACCGGCAGGTCTTCGACGCGATCGCGGACGTGGTCTCCGAGGGCGCGCGGGTCGTGGTGCGTGCCAAGCCCGAGTGGTACGCGCCGCGCGGCCAGCTGTCGCTGCGGGCCACGGAGATACGGCCCGTCGGGATCGGTGAACTGCTCGTGCGGCTGGAGCGGTTGAAGAAGTCCCTGGGGGCCGAGGGGCTGTTCGCCGCCGACCGCAAGAAGCCGCTGCCCTTTCTGCCGCAGCTGATCGGGCTGGTGTGCGGCCGGGCCTCGGCGGCCGAGCGCGATGTGCTGGAGAACGCGCGGCGGCGCTGGCCCGCGGTGCGCTTCGAGGTCCGCAACACCGCGGTACAGGGGGTCAACGCGGTGGCGCAGGTCGTCCAGGCGGTCAAGGAGCTGGACGCGCTGCCGGAGGTGGACGTGATCGTCGTGGCGCGCGGCGGCGGCAGCGTGGAGGATCTGCTGCCGTTCTCGGACGAGCAGCTGGTACGGGCGGTGGCCGCGTGCCGTACGCCCGTGGTCTCCGCGATCGGTCATGAGCCGGACGCGCCGCTGCTCGACCTGGTGGCGGACGTACGGGCCTCGACACCGACCGACGCCGCGAAGCGGATCGTGCCGGACGTCGGCGAGGAGCAGGACCGCGTACAGGCCCTGCGGGACCGGGCGCTGCGGACGGTACGGGGGCTGCTCGACCGGGAGGAGCGCGGTCTGGCCCACGCGCTGGCCAGGCCCGTGATGGAGCGGCCGCACCGGATGGTGGACGAGCGCGCGGCCGAGGTGGACGCGCTCGCCGACCGGAGCCGGCGGGTGCTGCGGCATCTGCTGGACCGCGCGGACTCCGAGCTGTCGCACACCCGCGCCCGGGTGGTCGCGCTGTCACCGGCGGCGACGCTGGAGCGCGGGTACGCGGTGCTCCAGCGGCCGGACGGGACGGTCGTACGCTCCCCGGAGGAGGTCACCGCGGCCGAGGAGCTGCGGGCCAGGGTGGCGGAGGGTGAGTTCACGGTACGGGTCGCCGAGTAGGTCCTTTCCGGTCGGACAGGACCTAAGCGCTGACGCGATCGTTGTCGGACCGCGCCCCTGCGCGCGTATCTATGAAGGTGGATCACATGGCCAGGACGGACGAGAACGTGACGCTCGGCTACGAGCAGGCGCGGGACGAGCTGATCGAGGTCGTACGGCGGCTGGAGGCCGGCGGTACGTCACTGGAGGACTCGCTTGCGCTGTGGGAGCGGGGCGAGGAGCTGGCGAAGGTGTGCCGCCGCTGGCTGGAGGGCGCGAGGGCGCGGCTTGACGCGTCCCTGGCGGACGAGAGCCCGGAACGGGACGGCCAGGACGGCCAGGGCAGCCAGGACGGGCGGCACGGCCAGGACGGCGGCGAGGCGGAAGCGCCCCTGTCCTGACGTCCGGGGCCGGACGAGCGAGTACGGCGCGAGGGGCTTCCGGGCTGCTGTGAGTCGAGTCACCCCAGCCCGGCCTTTGTTGAAGGTTCACACATCCACTTGTACGGTGAATGCTGTTTGCCTGATCCATCGCGCCTCCGGAAGGTACTTCAGATGTCCCTCGTTCTCGACCCCGCCGCTCAGGACCTCCTCTTCCGTGAGGCACGTACGGCCAATACCTTCTCCGACGAGCCGGTGACCGAGGAGCAGGTGCAGGCCATCTACGACCTGGTCAAGTACGGCCCCACCTCGATGAACCAGTCGCCGCTGCGCGTCGTCCTGGTCCGTTCCGCCGAGGCCCGTGAGCGCCTCGTACCGCTCATGTCCGACGGCAACCAGGCCAAGACCGCCACCGCCCCGCTCGTCGCGATCCTGGCCGCGGACAACGAGTTCCACGAGGAGCTCCCCCAGCTCTTCCCGCACTTCCCGCAGGCCAAGGACTACTTCGGTGACCGTTCGGTCCGCGAGCAGGCCGCCGCGCTGAACGCCACGCTCCAGGCCGGCTACTTCATCGTCGGCGTCCGTGCCGCCGGGCTCGCCGCGGGCCCGATGACGGGCTTCGACCCGGCCGGCGTCCAGAAGGAGTTCCTGGACGACGACCACACCCCGCTGATGATCATCAACATCGGAAAGCCCGGCGAGGACGCCTGGTACCCGCGCTCCCCGCGCCTCTCCTTCGACGAGGCCATCACCACCGTCTGAGGCCGGCCGCCCGACCCCGACCCCGCACATGAACGAGGCCGCCGTCCCGTACATCCCGTACGCGAGACGGCGGCCTCATCGCGTACGGGACGTGCGGGATGCGCGGGACGAGGCCGCCGGACACCGCCCGCCAGGACGTCCTGGACGTCCAGGACGTCCAGGACGTCGCGACTCCAGGCTTCTAGGCCTCCGGATTCCCGGCCTCCGGCTGCTCCGACCCCGGCTTCCCGGCCTCCTGCTTATCGGCCTCCAGCGCGGCGGCCATCTCCGCCAGCCGCTCGAAGGACGCCGTACCCGTCACCACCGTCGTCGCGTCCCCGTCCGTCCGGACCAGGGCGTCGTACTTCGGACCCTCCCAGCGCCGCCAGGTCTCGCCCGCCACCTGCTGCGTCTTACCCGTGTCCGCGGCCTGCCGGCTGACCTCCGCGGCGTACTTCTCCGGAGCCCCCGTCGACTGCTCGACCGCGACGTACTCGCCGTCCGGGGCCAGATACCCTAGGTGCCAGGCGTTGTCGCTCGCGCGCTTGTACGAGACGGACGTCGGCTTCCACGTCTCCGCCAGGCCCGTCGGGGCCAGCACCGGGTACGGCGCCGCGCGCCGCGCGGTCAGCAGCTCGACCCGGTAGTCGACCGCCTTGACCGGGATCGCCTTCTCGTCATGCGGGATGAATACATACATCCCGGCGACGACGAGTCCGATGACCGCCATCGACAGGAATAGGTCCCGCACCGTCTGTTTGCCTCGCTCGCTCGCCACCCCACCATCGTCGCATCACGGCGCGGCGCTCATACGTGGGGCCCTCTGCTCAATCTGTCGATGTGCGGATAGAGTCGTATCACCCTCTTTTCCGGCCGTCGCCGTACAGAAAGGTGCGCTCCGATGACCGAGCATCAACTACCGGCTCCCCTTGAGGTGTCTCCCGAGGCACCCGACCGCAACCTGGCCCTGGAGCTGGTCCGGGTCACCGAAGCGGCCGCGATGGCGGCCGGCCGGTGGGTCGGGCGCGGGGACAAGAACGGCGCGGACGGCGCCGCGGTGAACGCCATGCGCACGCTCGTCTCCACCGTGTCCATGAACGGCGTGGTCGTCATCGGCGAGGGCGAGAAGGACGAAGCCCCGATGCTGTTCAACGGCGAGCGTGTCGGTGACGGCACCGGCGCCGAGGTCGACATCGCCGTGGACCCCATCGACGGCACCACCCTTAACGCCAAGGGCATGCCGAACGCGATCGCCGTCCTGGCCGCCGCCGACCGCGGGGCCATGTTCGACCCGTCCGCGGTCTTCTACATGGACAAGCTCGTCACCGGCCCCGAGGCGGCCGACTTCGTCGACATCAACGCGCCCGTCGCGGTCAACATCCGCCGAGTCGCCAAGGCCAAGCACTCCTCGCCCGACGATGTCACCGTCGTCATCCTCGACCGCCCCCGCCACGAGGGCATCGTCAAGGAGATCAGGGAGACGGGCGCCCGGATCAAGTTCATCTCGGACGGCGATGTGGCCGGTTCGATCATGGCCGCCCGCGAAGGCACCGGCATCGACCTGCTGATGGGCATCGGCGGCACCCCCGAGGGCATCATCTCGGCGTGCGCCATAAAGTGCCTCGGCGGTGTCATCCAGGGCAAGCTGTGGCCCAAGGACGAGGTCGAGCGGCAGCGCGCGATCGACGCCGGGCACGATCTGGACCGCGTCCTGTCCACCGACGATCTGGTCAGTGGCGACAATGTCTTCTTCGTCGCGACCGGCATCACGGACGGCGAGCTGCTGCGCGGGGTGCGCTACCGCTCGGAGACCGCGACCACCCAGTCCCTGGTCATGCGCTCGAAGTCGGGCACGATCCGGCAGATCGACTCGACACATCGGCTCTCGAAGCTCCGGGCCTACAGCACGATCGACTTCGACCGCGCCAAGTAGCTCTGCCCAGGCCCTGTCTGAGCCGCGCGTACGGAAGGGCGCCCCAGCTGTGCGGCGGGGCGCCCCCTCCGTATCCGTACCGTCCGCGAACCGCCCCGCTTCAACCGGCGGCGGCGATCCGGTCGCCCGCCGCGGCGGCCTTCCGCAACTCCACCTCGCGCCGCCGGCGACGGGCCAGCACCACCCGGCGCTCAGCCGCGGTCAGCCCGCCCCACACTCCGTACGGCTCGGGCTGGAGCAGGGCATGCTCCCGGCAGTCGACCATGACCGGACAGCGGGCACAGACCCGCTTCGCGGCCTCCTCCCGCGCCAGCCTCGCGGCTGTCGGCTCCTTGGAAGGGGCGAAGAACAATCCGGCTTCGTCCCGGCGGCACACCGCCTCCGAATGCCAGGGCCCGGCCTGATCCTCCCGAGCGGGACTCCGCTGGGGCGGTACGGCGGCGACCTGCAGGGGCTGATGCGGCAGTTGCAGCACGGTCTACTCCTGACGACGGCTTCGCGAGCGAGAGACGATGAAGCTTTCCCTACCCGCTGTACGCACGCCTATGCACTGAGTGGCAGCCAGTTCGGGGTCCGGAACGCGGTACGGAATTCCGGACGCGCCCCCGCAACGGGACACCTTTGGCAGGAAGCAGCCGAAAACGCTGGGCCAACGAGCCGAACCGGTCAGGCGAGTCGGACGCGTCAGCGGGTCGGACGAATCGGACGCGTCAGTGACCGAGGTGCTTGCGGAGCTGATGGCGTAGATCGGCGATGAACTTGCCGCGCTTCGGTTTGGCCTCGACATTGCCGAACACCGAGTATCCGTTCACGACGACGGTCGGCGCGTCCTGCTCCTCGGCCTCCAGCGTAAGCACCTCGAAATTGGCGAAGATTCCGGTGCCGTTGCCGCGCAGCGAGATGTTCTGGGGAACCGTGATCTCGACATTGCCGAAAATGGACGTCGCGTTGATCACGCTGGTGCGCTGCCCGAAGAGCGCCTCGGTCAGGTCGATCTCGATATTGCCGAAGAGCGCGAAGGCGTTGGTCCTGCGGCCGATGCGCCAGCGGCCCTTGCGGGTCGAACTGCTGAAGATCGCGACAAGGTTCTCGGCGGGGGCCGTGGGGTCCTCCGGACCGTATCCGTACGAGGCCGACGAGGACGCGGCCGGCGTGACCGGGCGGCCGTCGGCTCCGGTGGCCGGCAAGTCGCTTACCAGCGGCTCCAGTTCGGCGACGGTCTTGGCCCGGTAGACGGAGTCGATCCGCTCGGCATGCTCCTCGGCGTCCAGCCGGCCCTCCGCGAGGGCCTCCCGAAGGATGTCCGCGATCCGGTCACGGTCGGCGTCGGAGGCCCGGATGGCCGGGGGCTCCGCCGGCGCGACCGGCTTCCGCGCGACCGGCTTCTGAGGGTGCTTTTCGAGGTCCACGGCCCCAGGGTAGCGAAACGCGATAGATCGCGACTAGTGGCAGACCCGCCAGGCGTGTACCAGGCGCGTCCCGAGCCCGTGACGAGCCACCGCCCCGGCATCCGCCCGGCACCCGCGCACCGTCACAACTGAGCCTTACCTCACAGCACCACCGTCAGTGCCGCGCCCTACGCTGGAGTACGCGTCGCCAAGGGAGGCCACGCCGCTGTCTGTCGAGTGAGGAATGGCCGTAATGCCGGAGTTTGCGTACTCGGATCTGCTTCCGCTGGGAGAGGACACCACGCCGTACCGGCTGGTGACCGCCGAAGGTGTCTCCACCTTCGAGGCCGACGGCCGTACGTTCCTCAAGGTCGAGCCGGAGGCGCTGCGTAAGCTCGCCGCCGAGGCCATGCACGACATCTCGCACTATCTGCGCCCGGCCCATCTCGCCCAGCTGCGCAGGATCGTGGACGACCCCGAGGCATCCTCGAACGACAAGTTCGTGGCGCTCGACCTCCTCAAGAACGCCAATATCGCGGCCGCGGGCGTGCTGCCCATGTGCCAGGACACCGGTACGGCGATCGTGATGGGCAAGCGCGGGCAGAACGTACTGACGAGCGGCGGCGACGAGGAAGCCCTTTCGCACGGCATCTACGACGCCTACACGAAGCTGAATCTGCGCTATTCGCAGATGGCTCCGCTCACCATGTGGGAGGAGAGGAACACCGGCTCGAACCTGCCCGCGCAGATCGAGCTGTACGCGACCGACGGCGGCGCGTACAAGTTCCTTTTCATGGCGAAGGGCGGCGGCTCCGCCAACAAGTCGTTCCTCTACCAGGAGACCAAGGCGGTTCTCAACGAGTCCTCCATGATGAAGTTCCTGGAGGAGAAGATCCGCTCGCTCGGTACGGCCGCGTGCCCGCCGTACCACCTGGCGATCGTGGTGGGCGGTACGTCCGCCGAGTTCGCGCTCAAGACCGCGAAGTACGCCTCCGCGCACTACCTGGACGAGCTGCCGTCCGAGGGCTCCCCGACCGGTCACGGCTTCCGCGACAAGGAGCTGGAGGAGAAGGTCTTCGAGCTGACGCAGAAGATCGGTATCGGCGCGCAGTTCGGCGGCAAGTACTTCTGCCATGACGTACGGGTGGTGCGGCTGCCGCGGCACGGCGCCTCGCTGCCGGTCGCGATCGCCGTCTCCTGCTCGGCCGACCGGCAGGCCGTCGCGAAGATCACCGCCGAGGGCGTCTTCCTGGAGCAGCTGGAGAAGGACCCGGCGCGCTTCCTCCCGGAGACCACCGACGAACACCTCGATGAGGCACAGGTTGTCCGGATCGACCTCAACCGTCCGATGGACGACGTCCTCGCCGAGTTGACGCGGTATCCGGTCAAGACGCGGCTCTCGCTCACCGGCCCGCTCGTGGTGGCCCGTGACATCGCGCACGCCAAGATCAAGGAACGGCTCGACGCGGGCGAGGAGATGCCGCGGTATCTGAAGGACCACCCGGTCTACTACGCGGGCCCGGCGAAGACGCCCGAGGGGTACGCCTCCGGTTCCTTCGGCCCGACGACCGCCGGCCGGATGGACTCGTACGTGGAGCAGTTCCAGGCGGCGGGCGGCTCGAAGGTCATGCTCGCCAAGGGCAACCGCTCGAAGCAGGTCACCGACGCGTGCGGGACGCACGGCGGCTTCTATCTCGGCTCGATCGGCGGCCCGGCCGCCCGGCTCGCCCAGGACTGCATCAAGAAGGTCGAGGTCGTCGAGTACGAGGAGCTGGGCATGGAGGCGGTCTGGAAGATCGAGGTGGAGGACTTCCCCGCGTTCATCGTCGTGGACGACAAGGGCAACGACTTCTTCACCGAGCCCGCCCCGGCGCCGACGTTCACCAGCATTCCGGTCCGCGGCCCGGGTCTGGCCTGACGCTCTCCCCGTCCGGGCCACCCACGGCCACGCACTGCCACGCACGGCCACGCACGGCCCCTTCGACGCGCCCTCCCCGGCCTTCCTCCGGGGAGGGCGCTCCCGTCTCCGCGACACTCGCCGGAGAAACGTACCGGGGGGAACGTACGGGGAAACGTACGGGGGAACACATCGGATCAGGCGGGCGCTCACCCTTCCAGGAGGTACGACGACGATGACGACCGATGAGAACCAGTACCGGACCGAGCACGACTCCATGGGCGAGGTACGGGTCCCCGCGCACGCCAAGTGGCGTGCCCAGACGCAGCGCGCGGTGGAGAACTTCCCCGTCTCGGGACAGCGGCTGGAACGCGCCCATATCGAGGCCCTGGCCCGGATCAAATCCGCCGCTGCCAAGGTCAACGCCGAGCTCGGTGTGATCGACAAGGACATCGCGGACGCCATTCAGGACGCCGCGGCCGAGGTAGTGGACGGCCGCTGGGACGAGCATTTCCCGGTGGATGTCTTCCAGACGGGTTCCGGCACCTCCTCGAACATGAACACCAACGAGGTGCTGGCCACGCTCGCCACCGAGCGTCTGGGCCGCGAGGTCCACCCGAACGACCATGTGAACGCCTCGCAGAGCTCCAACGACGTTTTCCCGTCGAGCATCCATATCGCCGCGACCGCCGCCGTCACCGGTGAGCTGATGCCGGCGCTGGACCATCTCGCCGCCGCCCTGGAGCGCAAGGCCGAGGAGTTCCGGGACGTCGTGAAGTCGGGCCGTACGCATCTGATGGACGCCACGCCCGTCACCCTGGGCCAGGAGTTCGGCGGCTACGCCGCACAGATCCGGTACGCGGGCGAACGGCTGACGGCCTCGCTCCCCCGGCTCGCCGAGCTGCCTCTCGGCGGTACGGCGGTGGGCACCGGCATCAACACGCCGCCCGGCTTCTCCGCGGCCGTCATCGCGGAGGTCGCGCGCGCGACCGGGCTGCCGCTGACGGAGGCCCGTAACCACTTCGAGGCGCAGGGCGCCCGCGACGGACTCGTGGAGACCTCGGGGCAGCTCCGTACGCTCGCCGTCTCCCTCACCAAGATCGCCAACGATCTGCGCTGGATGGCCTCGGGCCCGCGCACCGGACTGGCCGAAATCAGCCTCCCCGATCTCCAGCCCGGCTCCTCGATCATGCCCGGCAAGGTCAATCCGGTGATCCCGGAGGCCGTGCTGATGGTCGCCGCGCAGGTCACGGGCAATGACGCCACGGTCGCGACGGCCGGCGCCGCCGGGAACTTCGAGCTGAACGTGATGCTCCCCGTGATCGCCAAGAACCTCCTGGAGTCCGTACGGCTCCTCACGAACGTCTCCCGGCTGCTCGCGGACCGTACGGTCGACGGCATCACGGCCCATGCCGAGCGGGCCCGTGAGTACGCCGAGTCGTCGCCGTCCGTGGTCACCCCGCTGAACAAGTACCTCGGGTACGAGGAGGCCGCGAAGGTCGCCAAGCGCTCTCTCGCCGAGCACCTGACGATCCGCGAGACGGTTCTTGCGGGCGGCTATGTGGAGCGCGGGGATCTCACCCTGGAACAGCTCGACGAGGCGCTGGATGTGCTGCGGATGACGCGCCCGTGAATACGTGAGGTGTGCCGTGGCGCCCCGGACGCCACGCCCTTGGAGGCCGCGTGGACAGGTGGGGCGCCGTCGCGTGCCGATGGACGGCGCCCGGCGGCGTTGTCGTCGGTCCACGCCACCCCACCTGTCCGCGCGGCCTCTAAGATCTGCGCATGACAGCGACGGTGAGGGCGAAGAACGGGCAGCACTGGGCGCCCGGCACACAGATCCTGTGGCGGTACCGGGAGAACGCCGGGGACCGCGTGCACATCTGCCGTCCTGTCACGGTCGTGCAGGACACCGACGACCTGCTCGCGGCCTGGCTCGCGCCGGACACCCCGTGTGTGCGGCCGGCCCTCGCGGACGGCACCCCGGTCCACCGCGAGCCGCTGGCCACCCGCTACACCAAGCCGCGCACGGTGGTGCGCGACCGGTGGTACGGGATGGGCGTGCTGAAGCTGGCCAGACCGGGGGAGCCGTGGTCGGTGTGGCTGTGGTGGGAACGCGGCTGGCGGTTCCAGAACTGGTACGTGAACCTGGAGGAGCCGCGTGCGCGTTGGGCCGGGGGCGTCGACTCCGAGGACCATTTCCTCGACATCGATGTCTATCCGGACCGCAGTTGGCGCTGGCGCGACGAGGACGAGTTCGCGCAGGCGCAGCAGGATGGCCTGATGGCGCCGGAGCAGGCGCGCCGCGTCCGGGAGGCCGGGCGCGCGGCGGTCGAGGTGATCGACGCGTGGGGCGCCCCGTTCAGCGGCGGCTGGGAGCAATGGCGGCCCGAGCCGCACTGGCCGGTGCCCGAGCTGCCCGCGGACTGGGACCGTACGGCGGCGCGGCCGGCGCCCTGATCGTTCACGGAACATCCCTGCGGAGCCTTCCGAATGACCAGGCGTCAGAAACATCGCGGAAACCTGACGTTGTTAATTTTGCTCGATTATTCGGTTTACGGGGAGTTCTGCTGTGGCGTGGGACGAGTGGGAGCGGCTGAAGGCCGAGTCGGCCGAACGGAACACCACGCACATGAGACTCAACGGACTCGATGACGGCAACGGCGGCCGTGGCGGGGCCGGTACGGGCCCCGAGGGCGGTACGCAGGGCGATCTGCGGGTCAGCCAGAAGTCGCTGGCCGCCCTCGGCGACGCGGCCTTCCAGCTCTTCGGCCATCTGGAGAGAGACGGCAAACACGCCAAGGCCGCCAGTACCTCGGCCGCGACCGGGCTCAAGGCCGACTTCGATGTGGGCAGGGCGCTGGCGCATGTCGTCGACCGGTGGGAAACGCAGGTGCGCACCGTCCTGGACGCGTGCGCCCATATCTCCAACCACCTCGAATACTCCAACACGGCGCACCGCAAGGACGACGAGCACGCGCTCACCGCCATCAGCAAGATCTCCGAGCTGGACGCGGGATTCGACGACAGGGACCAGCGACGATGAATCCGGACGCGCTGCGGTTCGCCTCCTTCGCCCAGCTCGGTGAGGCCGTCACCGACTGGACCGCCATGATCGGCAAACTGGAGAAGCTGAAGACCGAGGCCGAGACGGGGCTGCGTCAGCGGGCCCAGAAAGCGGACTGGGCGGGGTACAACGCCACGGTCACCCGGGAGTTCATCACCAAGACGGCGCGCGAGTTCGCCGACGCCGTCACCCAGGCGACCTCCATCCGCAATATCCTCCAGGACACCCTCGCCGAGCTGATCGGCTACCAGGGGCAGCTCAAGGACGCCATCGCCCGGGGCGCGGCGAAGAACCTCACCGTCACGAGCACCGACGGCGGCTTCACCGTCACGATGAACATCCATCCCGACCGGGCCGCCAAGGGCACGGAGGTGCCCGAGCACACGCCCCAGGATGTGACAGACCTCCGGGACGAGGTCGAGCGCATACTCAAGGCGGCCACCACGAGCGACACCACCGCGGGGACGGTACTGCGCGCGCTGGTCGACGGGACCGACACCGGTTTCTCCGGTGGAAAGCCGTACAAGGACCGGGACCAGGCGGCCCAGAAGATCGCGGAGGCCGACAAGGCCGCGGAGATCTACGCCAAGGGATCCGACGCGACCAACACCGAGCTGGCCTCCTTGAACGGCTACCTCAAGAGAAACCAGAACGACCCGCTGTTCGCCGAGCGCTTCGCGAAGGATGTGGGCCCGAAGAAGATGGTCGAGCTCTACGCCAACTTCGCGGACGACTCGCAGTTCTATGTCAGCCCGCGTTCCCGGACCGGCCTGTCGCCCGAGCAGAAGGAGCGTATGAAGCTCCTGGGCGCGCTGGAGCAGGGCCTCGGCGGCACTCTGGCGACCGCCACGCGGTCCGACAGCGCGGACATGGACACCTGGAAGCGGCAGCTGCTCGCCGAGGGCCCCAAGGACATCAACGGGCCCGGGCAGAACCGGGTGTACGGCTACCAGGTCATGAGCAATCTGATGCGTTACGGGACGTACGACCAGAAGTTCCTGAACGACTACGGCACCGACCTCATGGCGTTCGAGAAGAAGAACACCACGGACGAGTACGGCGGCCTGCAGCGCCGGGTCAGCCGCGAGGACGTCCTGCCGTGGGACCGCTCGGGCTCCTACGAGCGGCTGCACTACGGAGACGACGACGACGGCGGCAGGGACCCGATGGTGGGCTTCATGGAGGCGCTGGGGCACAACTCCGAGGCCTCCACGGAGTTCCTCGACTCGGATGCCACCTTCGACTACCTCACCCAGGACCGCGACTGGATGCAGGACCAGGTGTCCGACAAGGCGAAGGGCATCGCGGGCCACGACGCGCTGGGCCACGCGCTGGAGTCGGCCACCAAGGGCTCGGCGTACGACGCGAACCCGCCGACGCTGCACCGGGACGCGGACACGGCGTCGGTCGCGGAGCGGGTCATCGAGCGGTACGGGCAGCCCGCCGAGGGGACGGACGAGAAGAGGACCCAGGAGAGCGGCTCCGCGCTGATGAAGAAGCAGGCGGGGATCGAGGACAGCCTGGCACGTATCGGCGCCGCCTACGTCGACGACCTCAACTGGGGCCTGGACGGCAGTGACGACGACCGGTCGATCTTCGCGGACCCAGAGAACGGGGGCGGGCGCACGGTGGAGGAGCGCGCGCGCTTCGACACGGGCGACACCAAGCGGTTCCTGGGCGTCCTTGGCCAGGATGGGGACGCGTACAAGGTCATGGGCAGCGCCCAGCAGATCTACACCACGTCATTGCTGGAGGCCAACCCTCCGGTCATCGAGCCCGATGGGGATGTCAACTCGGACCGGTCCAAGATGGCAATCTTTAGGGGCGCCGAGGTCCAGGGCGTTCTGGACCGGGCATGGGGCGACCAGCTCACGGCGGAAGGCGAGAAGAAGGAAGCGGATTACAACGCGTCCGTCGACGCACGGACCGAGCGGGACAAGGCAATCATCGGAGCGATCACGGGCACGGCCTTCTCCTTCGTCCCCGAGCCCGCGTCGGGTGCGGCCGCCGTCGTGGTGCCCATTGTGGCCGGTCAGGTCGAGGACCAGTTGACCAGCCAGATCGAGTCCAATCTGGACGCGTACGGAGAATCGCAGAAGCGCAATCTCGCCGATGTACGCCAGGGCGAGGTGAGCGCGATCTACAACGCCGGGTTCCAGGCGTCCTGGCAGCCCGCCGGCGCGGTTCTCTCAGGGAACACGTGGTCCGACAAGGAGTACGACAACCTCAAGGCGGCTTTTACGCTCGCGCAGACAACAGGGTACGACTCGGGGAGCCTGGGCCAACGGGTCGGCGGCAACCTACCGGTCACAGAGTGAGGCAAAAGAAGATGCGGATGAAGACCAAGGGCTTCCGCTCGCGGGCAGGACTCGCCCTACTGA
Organism: Streptomyces sp. NPDC056835; assembly: GCF_042789485.1. Classification (NCBI taxonomy): domain Bacteria; kingdom Bacillati; phylum Actinomycetota; class Actinomycetes; order Kitasatosporales; family Streptomycetaceae; genus Streptomyces; species Streptomyces sp. NPDC056835. Next base: position 142,033 of record NZ_JBHUBB010000014.1, on the reverse strand, counting down.
CCATCACCGCGGCAGGGACACTCGTCGGCTGCTCCGCGGACTCGTCCGAATCCAACACCGGGCCAGGACCGACAAATACCGCGGCTTCCCCCTCGATCAGGGCGGACGCGGCGTGCGACGGCTCCCTGCGGGGTGCAGGGGTATCCGCCCTGGAGCAGATCAGCGGTGCGGATGAATTCCAGCCGGGCCCCGACACCAATCAGCCCATAAAGCAACTCGCCGACGCACTGGTCACCGATCTGAAGAAGTATCCCGACAAAAGAGGGCCGGAACGCATGCTGTGCAGCGTCTCTCCGCAAGAGAGTGACCCGAGCGCGCGGGCTCTGTACATATTCTTCCAGTGGGGGCTGGACACTCCTTCCGTCGGCGGCAAGCCCACCCACAGTACGTTCGATATGACCTACTTCGACATCGCCAAGTTTGCTATGTCCGCCGACAACAGCACCTATTTGGGTTTCGCCTGCCCGTCCGCCTCCGGCCAGGACAGCCGTAACCGCCGCATCAACGCGGAGGCCGGCACCTGGGGCCTCAACGCGGAGACCCGGTCCGCCAAGCGCGAAGCCCAAGTCCGTATCCTCCACTCCGCCTCCGTCGCCCTGGCCAAGCAGCTCGGCTGCTTCAAAGAGAGCGGCCTCCCGGAGACACTGGGAGAACTTACCCCGCTGCCCCTTGAGAAGTGACTGGTTCCGGTTCGAGAACGCGCTCGGACGCATACGACGTCGTGAGATCCTTGATACGCCCCCAGGGTTGAAACGTAGGATCGTCCTCCGGAAGACCGGAGCGGGGCAACAGACTGGTACGGAAAGCCAACTGACCGTTGGTCACACCGCACCGGAGACCACACGTCACACTGTTCGCCCGCAACGACCGCACAACAACGACCGTGAGCCACTACGAGGGGGTGGAGCCGTGCGTAAGGGCTGCCGCCCTGTCGACGCCGCCTGCCGCGCGGTAGTTTCGCCAGTCGAAACGATCGCATCGCACCCCCGGCCCGGACGGACGGAATCCCACGCGTGACGGAGCATCCCCCCTCCCACGAAGGCCGGCAGCCCCTGGTTGCCCGGCCGCAGGAACGCACCAGGCCGCGGCAGGAGGCCGGTGCCTCCGCCGTGCCGCAGCCCGCGGTGCCGGCGCCGGCGCCGGACCCCGTCGCGACGGCGCGGCGCGAGGGCGACCGGCTGCGCTTCGTGGGGGCCGCGACCCGGCGGATCGCACGCGGCATAGACCTGGACGAGATCGTGCTCGGGCTGTGCCGGGCGACGGTACCGACGTTCTCCGACGCCATACTGGTCTATCTGCGCGATCCGCTGCCCGTCGGTGACGAGCGCCCGGTGTCGCCTTTCGTGCTGCGGCTGCGGCGTACGGACCGGCTGCGGCTGACCGACGACGACACTGAGGGCGGCGGTATCCCGCTCCAGATCAGCGACGGCCTGCGGCTGCCGATCCTCGACCCGCAGTCGGATGTGATGCCGGCGGCCGAGCTGTGCGAGGTGCGCTCCGGCGGCGCCCTCTCCGAGGTGCTGCGCGGCGTACGTCCGGTCTTCGGCGACTCGGCCGCGGCCCGCGCCGCACTGCCCGAACTGCTGGGCGCCGACCGCACCGTACCGTCCGGGCACCGCGCGATCCTCGCGCCGCTGCGCGGCCGTCGGCGGGTCATCGGTGCCGCGGTGTTCCTGCGCCGGCCGGACCGCGCCGCCTTCGAGCCGAACGACCTGCTGGTCGCGGCGCAGCTGGCGACCCATACGGCGCTGGGTATCGACAAGGCGGTGCTGTACGGCCGCGAGGCGTATATCGCCGATGAGCTCCAGCGCACGATGCTGCCGGAGAATCTGCCCCAGCCGACCGGCGTACGGCTGGCCTCCCGCTATCTGCCGGCCGCCGAGACCGCGCGGGTCGGCGGCGACTGGTACGACGCGATCCCGCTGCCCGGCAGCCGGGTCGCGCTGGTCGTCGGCGATGTCATGGGCCACTCCATGACCTCAGCGGCGATCATGGGCCAGCTGCGGACGACCGCGCAGACCCTCGCCGGTCTCGATCTGCCGCCGCAGGAAGTGCTGCACCATCTGGACGAGCAGGCCCAGCGGCTGGGCACGGACCGGATGGCGACCTGCCTCTACGCGGTGTACGACCCGGTCTCGCACCGGATCACCATCGCCAACGCCGGTCATCCGCCGCCCATACTGCTGCATCTGGGCGGCCGGGCGGAGGTGCTACGGGTGCCGCCCGGAGCGCCGATCGGGGTCGGCGGGGTGGACTTCGAGGCCGTCGAGCTGGACGCGCCCGCCGGAGCGACCCTGCTCCTCTACACGGACGGGCTCGTCGAGTCCCGGCTGCGTGACGTGTGGACGGGGATCGAGCAGCTGCGGGAACGGCTCGCGGCCACCGCGCAGCTGACCGGGCCCGACCATTCGCCGCCGCTGGAGGCGCTGTGCGACGACGTCCTCGATGTGCTGGGCCCCGGCGACCGGGACGATGACATCGCGCTGCTCGCGGCCCGTTTCGACGGGATCGCGCCCAGTGATGTCGCGTACTGGTTCCTGGAACCGGAGGACGCGGCTCCAGGCCGGGCGAGGCGACTGGCCCGGCGGGCGCTGGCCCGCTGGGGCCTGGAGGAGCTGAGCGACTCGGTCGAGCTGCTGATCAGCGAGGTCGTGACCAACGCCGTGCGGTACGCGGAGCGCCCGGTGACGCTGCGGCTGCTCCGTACGGACGTACTGCGCTGCGAGGTCGGGGACGATTCGCCGCAGCTGCCCCGGCAGCGGCGGGCCCGTGACACCGATGAGGGCGGCCGGGGATTGTTCCTGGTCAACCGGCTGGCGCGACGCTGGGGAGCGACCCGACTGTCCACCGGAAAGGTGGTCTGGTTCGAGATCCCCACACGGGCCTAGGCCCCGTCCTGGCATCACGCAGGGCAAACCCGGCGAAATCTACCGAAACGTACATGTTGCCGACGAGGTGTCGTAGAGGTTAGCTGGGGCAGGCGGCCGTAGTGACCGCTGTCCCAGCCCGGGACAGGGCCTGTGATCACTCGCTGGTCCCCTGGTCCTCTCCTCTCCCGGGCTTCTCTATCGACGGGAGGCCGCTCGTGTCCGGGTCAACCCCCAAGACTCCCTACACGACCAACAACGCCGGCATTCCGGTGGAGAGCGACGAGCACTCGCTGTCCATCAGCCCCGACGGCCCCATCCTGATGCAGGACCACTACCTCATCGAGAAAATGGCCCAGTTCAACCGGGAACGGGTCCCCGAGCGGGTGGTTCACGCGAAGGGCGCGGGTGCCTACGGATTCTTCGAAGTGACCAATGACGTCAGCCAGTTCACCAAGGCCGACCTCTTCCAGCCGGGCAGGCGCACCGACATGCTGGCCCGGTTCTCCACGGTCGCGGGCGAGCTCGGCTCGCCCGACACCTGGCGCGACCCCCGTGGCTTCGCACTGAAGTTCTACACCGAACACGGCAATTACGACATGGTCGGCAACAACACGCCGGTCTTCTTCGTACGCGACCCCATGAAGTTCCAGGACTTCATCCGCTCCCAGAAGCGCCACCCGGCGACCGGGCTGCGCAACAACGACATGCAGTGGGACTTCTGGACGCTCTCCCCCGAGTCCGCGCACATGGTCACCTGGCTGATGGGCGACCGGGGCATCCCGAAGTCCTTCCGGCACATGAACGGCTACAGCTCGCACACCTATATGTGGGTGAACGGCGCCGGTGAGCGGTTCTGGGTGAAGTACCACTTCAAGACCGATCAGAGCATCGGCTGTCTCACCCAGGCCGACGCCGACGAGATGGCGGGCTCGGACGGCGACCACCACCGCCGTGATCTGTACGAGTCGATCGAGTCCGGGAACGCGCCGACCTGGAGCCTGAAGGTCCAGATCATGCCGTTCGAGGACGCGGCCGACTACCGCTTCAATCCGTTCGATCTGACGAAGGTGTGGCCGCACGGCGACTACCCCCTGATCGATGTCGGCCGGATGACCCTCAACAAGAATCCGGACAACTTCTTCATCCATATCGAGCAGGCCGCTTTCGAGCCCTCGAACCTGGTGCCGGGCATCGGCCCGTCCCCGGACAAGATGCTGCTCGGCCGGCTCTTCTCGTACCCGGACACCCACCGCTACCGGATCGGCCCGAACTACGCCCAGCTGCCGCCCAACCGGGCGCGCTCGCAGGTGAATTCGTACGCCAAGGACGGTCCGATGCGGTACGAGGCGGCGAACGCGGCGAGGCCGTACGCGCCGAACTCGTACGGCGGCCCCGCGGCCGATGTGGACCGGTTCGGCGACCCGGCGGGCTGGGCGGCGGCCGGTGAGATGGTGCGCGAGGCGTACAAGCTGCACCGCGAGGACGACGACTGGGGCCAGGCGGGCACCCAGGTCCGTCAGGTGCTGGACGACGCGGCGCGCGACCGGCTGGTGTCGAATGTCTCCGGGCATCTGGCGCAGGGGGTGTCCCGGCCTGTCCTGGACCGGGCGCTCCAGTACTGGCGCAATATCGACAAGGTGATCGGCGACCGGATCGCCAAGAACGCGAACGGCGGCTGACGTACGACGCGGTCGCCGGACGGGCGGTCGCCGGACGCGCTGATCACAGCGCGTCCGGCGATCGCGTTACAGGCCACCCAGCGCCGACCCGCTGCCGGGGCCGTTGCCAGAGCCGTGGCCGTTGCCGTTGCCGTTTCCGGGGCCGTTGGGGCCGCCCCCGCCCGGCGGCGCACCGCTCGACTCACTGGGCCCCGGGCCGCTCGGGTCGCCTCCGCCGGGCTCCGTGCTCGGTGAGCTCTCTCCCGGTGACTCGGAGGGGGGCGGGCTCACGGACGAGCCGGACGGGTCGGGCTCCGGCGACTGAGAGTGCGAGGGGTCCGTGGACGGGGGCGGTTCCGGGCTGTTCGACACCGGCGGTGGCGGCGGCGTCTCCCGCTCGGGCGCCGGGATGTTCAGGTCGAACGTGGCGTCGGAGCCGCCGTTCAGCGCGTCGAGGGTGTAGTCGGCCCAGATCCGGGCGGGGAAGCCGCCGCCGTTGGCCCGGCCGGAGTTGGCCGTGCCGGTCAGGCTGACCTGCCCGCCCCCCTCCTTGGTGGACTCGCCGAACAGCGCGACGGCCGTGGTGAGCTGCGGGGTGTAGCCGGCGAACCACGCGGACCAGTTGTTCTCCGAGGTACCGGTCTTGCCCGCCGCGTCATAGGCGGAGGTGCTGGCCTCGAAGCCCGAGCCGTTGTCGACGACGCCCTGGAGTACCCGGGTGACGGTGTCGGCCGTCTCCCGGCTGACCACCTGCTCCCCGACCGGGTCGGGGAGGTCGACCGTACGGTCCTTGTGCTCGGCGGACTTCACGATCGTCGGCGTGATCTTCCTGCCGTGGTTGTCGAGCGTCGCGTACACCCCCGCCATGTCCCAGGTGGAGGCGTTCATCGTGCCGAGGGTGATCGCGGGCCGTTCGGGGAAGCCCTTGTCCCGCATCCCGAGGTCCAGGGCGGTCTTCTTGACCACGGGCGGGCCGACGTCCACGACCATCTGCGCGAAGACGGCGTTGATGGACTTGTTCATCGCGGTCTGGACGCTGACCCGGCCGTAGTCACGGTCGTCCTCGTTCTGCGGGGCGTACGGGGTGTCGCTGCCCTCGACCGGCCGCGCGCTGGTGCCGTCGTACCTCGTGTTGACGCCGATCTTGCGGCCGTCCTGGGTCTCGGAGCCGTTCTCCAGCGCGGAGGCGAGCACGACGGGCTTGAAGGTCGAGGCGGGCTGGTAGTCGGTGCGGGTGGCGTTGGATATCCAGTGCTGCGTGGCGCCCGTACCGCCGTAGAGCGCGACCACCCGGCCGGTCTTCGGATCGACGGAGGTGGCGCCGGCCTGCACTGTCGCGTCCGTCTTGTTGTTCTTGCGGTCGAGCTTGCTCTCCAGCTGCTTGTCGACGGACTGGACGAGCTCCTGCTGCCGCTTCTTGTCGATATTGAGGGTGATCGTCCAGCCGCCCTTGGCGATCTCCGCCTTGTCGACGCCCTGGCGGGCCAGTTCGTCATTCGCGGCCTCGACGAGATAGCCGGCCTGGCCCTCCATCCCGGGGGCGGCCTTCGGCGGCCCCGGCACCGGGAACTTCAGCCCCGAGCGGGTGGCGGAATCCAGCCAGTTCTGCTCGACCATGTTGTCGAGGACATAGTTCCAGCGTTCGGTGACCAGCTTCTTGCCGGTGGCGGTGGCCACCGCCCAGTCGTACTGGCTGGGGGCCTGGAGCAGCGCGGCGAGATACGCGCCCTGGGAGACGTTCAGCGCGGAGGCGTCGATCCCGTAGTACGCCTGGGCCGCGGCCTGGATGCCGTACGCGCCGCGGCCGTAGTAGCTGGTGTTGATGTACCCGGCGAGGATGTCGTTCTTGCTCGTGTTCCGGTCCACCTTCAGGGAGATCACCAGCTCCTTGAGCTTGCGGGTGATCGTCTGGTCCTGATTGAGGTAGTAGTTCTTGACGTACTGCTGGGTGATGGTCGAGCCACCCTGCTTACCCTTGCCGGAGAGGGTGTTGATCAGGCCGCGGGTCGTGCCTTTGATGTCGACGCCGGAGTCCTGGTAGAAGGACTTGTTCTCGGCCGCGACGAAGGTGCGCTGGACGTCCTTGGGGATCTTCTCCAGGCCGACGATCTCGCGGTTGATCTCGCCGGTGCGGGTGAGGATCGTGCCGTCGCTGTACTTGTAGATGTTGCTCTGCATCTCGGCCTGCGCGTTGGCGCTCGGCACGGGGACCAGCAGATAGAGCACGAACAGCCCGCCCATGGCGAGCAGACAGAGCCCGAAGAACGTACCGAGCAGTCTTTTCAGCGTGAAGAAGCGGCGTATGCCGCCCGGTTTCGCGGCGCGGCGCGTTCCACGCCGGCTCGCCCGTCTGGCTTCCGCTCGGCCCATCGCCGTCTCGCTCCGCTCTCTTGTCCGCTCCGTCAGGACTCGTCCGTAGCTGCTCACCCACCGGAATCAGCTCAGAAAGCTAACACCGCTCCCTGTGACAAAGGGCAACCGATCAGGTCTTTTGGGACGTGACAATCAGCACCTATCCCACCTGAATCGACTCACGGGAGCGCCGGATGGTTGCGACAGGGCATAATGTGTAATCACAATGCTAGCTACCGCCCATCGGCGGAAGTGAATCGGAAACGGGGATGGATCATGGCCTCCACCAGCACCGCCGTCAGCACACCCGCGTCGGATGACATACCCGAGATGCCCGCACCACGGGTCCGGGAAAATCCCGCCCACAGCATCGGCGGCGGGCTGGCCCTGCTGCTCGGACTCCTCGGTCTCTTCGCCGGCACCGGTCTGGTGGTCCTGGGCACAACGGTCGGCTCGGCCGGACTGAAGGCGACGCTGATCGTGATCGGCGTACTCGTCGGGATCGCCGCGTTCTTCGCGATGTGCGGGCTGAACATGGTGGCGCCGGGCGAGGCCCGGGTCGTCCAGCTCTTCGGGCGTTATCGCGGCACGATCCGTACCGACGGACTGCGCTGGGTGAACCCGCTCACCTCCCGCACCAAGATCTCGACGCGGGTACGGAACCACGAGACGGCCGTCCTCAAGGTCAATGACGCCTACGGCAATCCGATCGAGCTGGCCGCGGTCGTGGTCTGGAAGGTCGAGGACACCGCGCAGGCGATGTTCGAGGTGGACGACTTCCTGGAGTTCGTCTCCACGCAGACCGAGGCCGCCGTACGGCATATCGCCATCGAGTACCCGTACGACGCCCACGAGGAGACCGGTCTCTCGCTGCGCGGCAACGCCGAGGAGATCACCGAGAAGCTCGCCGTCGAGCTGCACGCGCGGGTGGAGGCGGCCGGTGTCCACATCATCGAGTCCCGCTTCACGCATCTCGCCTACGCGCCCGAGATCGCCTCGGCGATGCTCCAGCGCCAGCAGGCGGGCGCCGTCGTCGCGGCCCGCCGGCTGATCGTGGACGGCGCGGTCGGCATGGTCGAGGCGGCACTCACCCGCCTCACCGAGCAGGACATCGTGGAGCTGGACTCCGAGCGCAAGGCCGCGATGGTGAGCAATCTGCTCGTCGTGCTCTGCGGGGACCGGGCCGCCCAGCCGGTCGTGAACACTGGCACGCTCTACCAGTGACCGAACGCAAGCAGGTTCTCCTGCGACTGGACCCGGCGGTGTACGACGCCCTCGCACGGTGGGCGTCCGACGAACTGCGCAGCGCCAACGCGCAGATCGAGTTCCTGCTCCGCCGGGCCCTGGGCGAGGCGGGCCGGCTCCCCACCAACGCGGCACCGATCCCACGCCGCGGCCGGCCACCGAAGCCGACGGAGCCGGGGCCGGGGCCGGGGCCGCCCGATGGGGAGCCGGAGGACGAAACACCGGGCGGGCAGTCCACCGGGCGGACTGCTTAAGCGTCATGCCCCGGCCAAGGCGCCGATCTTTAGCGCCCATGTGGGCCTCTTGTCACCGAGCCGGGCAGACATACTCCCTGCGCTCACGGTGCGGACTGCAAGCGATCAGGTTGACGGACAGGAACCGGCCGCCGGTCGCCCACCAGCCACCGACGATGTCCGCGCGGGCCGCCAGGCGCCGGGCGATCTCGTCGGGAGCGGCAAGGGGGGCGTAGCTGCCGGTGAACGTCTCGGCGTGTCGTGCCAGTTGTTCCACGTACCAGTCCGCCGCCTCTTGGGGTTCGGTGAACGTCGCGTCGATCCGGGACGCGCTCTTGAGCAGCCAGTCCGCGCTTTCCAGCGGCATTACCTGCGCCGACGCGAACTCGGGATGTCCAGGGCGCCGATGCGCGTCACCCGGCTTGACCAGTACGTCGCCGTGACCGAGCCATACGTACGCGTGGTGGTGCGGCATCATTTTTCGCCTCCGCCAGGAGTGGGCGGCCCCGCCCGGAGAAGGGGCCGCCGGGTTGAGGATGTGCTGTTAACTGCGACCGCAGCCGTCGCCATCGCCACAGCCGCCGGAAGGATTGCCCCCCTGTCCGTCGTCGTCGCTGCTGCTTCCGCTGCTGCCGCCGTTGTCCTCTCCGCCGTACTTGACCAGGTCGATGAGGTGTCGCATGGTGACCTCCTGTGCCGTGTCGGCATCCGGTCCGTCCGGACGGCCCGACTGGTGCAGTGCTGGGCCCTGGTGGCCCGAACCCGTTCCGGCCGGCCTTTCCTTCGCCGGGAGTCCGGCCGGAAACGGGGGTCTATAGGGCGAACTGATCGCCGGCGATCGTCAGAACGAACACGAGAAGCGCGGACAGCGCGATGACGAGAACCATCAGCGGAGGCCGGTGACGTCTCGTCACCAACGGGTTCGTACGCCGGTGGCGCCCACGAGCGCTCTTCCGGCCGCGGCGGACCGCCGTATGTACGTATCGATGGCGTCCCGGCTCGCGCCCAGCGGCATGGAATCGAGTCCGAGGGTGATGCATGCGAGTCCGCCCCGGGTCAGGTGGGCGCGCCAGCGAGGGCCGGGGTCCGGGAGGCGCAGGAGGCAGTCGGGGTGTCCGTAGTCGAGAGCGGTGATCGGGCCCCGGATCAGCAGGCGTTCACCGACGTACGGCACTCTCTCGACGACGCGCCGCAGCCCCATCACGGCGGCAATGCTCCGCAATCCCTCCTCGACACTCCCCGTCGTCTCACCGGGGCGACGCGGCGGTGGATGTCCGAGCAGCAACCACGCCACCGGGCCCGCCGGTGTGACGTCGAGCCATGTCGAGACGACGCACCCCGCGACGAACCCTGAGCCGGGGACCACGGCGCGGACGGCGAGCGGATGCGTCACCCTGCTACCTCGGCCCATACGGTCTTGCCGAACGGCTGGTCGACCACACCCCAGCACTCCGCCAGCGCCTCAACGATGAACAGCCCACGCCCACGGTCGCGTTCATGTGAAGCGGGCTTGAAGGACGGCCGCCGCCGTACGGGGTCCCGCACCTCGATACGGACACGGGCGGCCGTGCCGCTCAGGCCAACGAGCAGGGAGTCGCCGGGCTCAGTCCCGTACCGAACGGCGTTGGTGACCAGCTCCGAGACCACCAGTTCGACATCGGCCGTGTGGTCGGGTGCCAAATCCGGCAGGTGGCACGCGACGAACTCGCGTACGTACGCACGAGCGGCCCGGACAGACTCCGGGGCTCCAACGAGCATGAGCTGGGGCGGAGGCCCCGCCGGTGGCCGAAAACCGGTTTTTTCGCACTTCTTCGGGAGCATGGTCACCATGCGATTCCCCTCGTAGACACGTTCTGTACAAGTGCCGCACCGGGCATGACCAGGGCACGCGCACGCCCCATGCCGTCTTCCAGGACAAGGGCAGCCTCCCGCTGTCCCAGGACTGCGAACACAACTCAAAACCTTGCCGCACAGTCCCAGGACTGTCAACAGTCCTGGGACTGTGTTTGACTTGCCAAGGCGAAAGGAGTTCCTACATGGCACCAAAGTGGCGAGAGCTGGCGGACCGACTGGCCGACCGCATCAAGAGCGGCGACCCCGAGTACGCGCCAGGTCAGCAACTGCCCCACATTCGGGAGATGGTTGAGGCCGGAGAGGGCTCCAAGTCCACGGTTCATGCGGCCTACAAGGCTCTGGAGGCAGAGGGGCTTGTCACGTCGTCACGCGGACACGGAACCGTGGTGCGGCAACAGACACCGCTCAAGCGACTCGGCACCGGCCGGTACGACAAGGCCAAATGGCGCGACGGCGACGAGGTGGCGTTTATCGCCGACCGGGTGAGTTCAGGCCGCAGGTACCGGCGTGGGGAGCAGACCCAGACCGTCACCCTCGGCGAGGCCCCGCCTGAGGCTACTGCCGCGCATGGACTGCCAGCGGGGTCGGAGCTCTACGCCCGAGCGCGTCTTGTGAAAGAGGGCGAACAACCAACCCATACCCTGACCAGCTACTACCGGCCGGAGCATGTCGAAGGGACGCGCCTGATCGACCCGACCCCGGGACCAGCTGGCCGGGGTGGCGGGTTCCGGGTGCTGTACGACGCGGGTTACGAGATCGACCACATGAAGGAAGAACTGTTCGCTCGCACCCCCACGCCGGAGGAAGTAAAGTTGCTCCGGCTGCCGATCGGTGAGGCGGTTGTCGAGTTGCACAGGACCACGTACACGGCAGATGGCACAGTGGTTGAGTTCGCCATTGGGGTACACGCCGCGTCTCGCTTCACATGGGAATACCGATTCGAGGTTCCCGACTCGGCGAAGGACGGAAAGGCACCGCGGTGATCTCGGAACAGGCATGGGCGGACGCCGGGCGGCTGTGGGAGTTCCACAGGATGCGTCACGAGCCCCGGCCGTGCTCGGTCGCTGTTGGCTTGGGGAGCCATGACCTGGGGGTGGCCGACACGTCGGCGGAGCTGTACCGGAGCGGGATGATGCCGCTCATCGTCTTCACCGGAGCGACCAGTCGTACGACGCGCGACCTCATGCCCCGAGGTGAAGCGGTCCACTACCGGGAACGGGCCCTCGCGCTCGGCGTTCCCGAGCACGCCGTACTCGTGGAGCCCCTCGCCCGTAACACCGGCGAGAACATCCGCTTTTCGCGAGCACTGCTCGAAGAGGGCGGCATCGACGTCTCGTCCGTGCTGCTGATCAGCAAGCCGTACGAGGAACGGCGCGCATACGCCACGGCGCGCAAACTCTGGCCCGGCGTCGACATCGTCAGCGCGTCCGTCCCGATGACCTTCAAGACGTACACGGACACCATCGGCGACCCGCACCGCGTCATCGACATGCTGGTGGGTGCCCTGCAACGGCTCCTGATCTACCCCGCACACGGATTCATGATCCGACAATCCGTCCCCGCCGACGTCACCGCCGCATACGAACGGCTGTGCCGCCAAGGATTCACGAGCCGCCTCGTGAAGGAGGACACGAACACCAGCACCTGACCTTCACCCCGCGTTCCCGCGAAGAAGTCGGTGCGATCGTCGCCCGCTCCATCGCGTCGGCCGCGGCCCCGCGTCCGCTGCGGCCTCGCGTCGGCCGGAGCCTCGCCCCGGATTGAGTACGCCTTCGGCGTTGTCCAACGGAGGTGGGGCCCTGGCCCCGTCGCACGGACGCGGGAGTGGGCGTCTCCACGCGTCTATACACCGCACGTATAGTGCTGGTATGTCAATCGGGCACACTCTTCTCGGACTCCTGGAGTCGGGGCCGCGCCACGGATACGACCTCAAGCGGTCCTTCGACGATCAATTCGGCCGCGACCGCCCCCTGCACTACGGACAGGTCTACTCGACCATGTCCCGGCTGCTGAAGAACGGGCTCGTCGTGGTCGATGGCGTCGAGGCCGGCGGCGGCCCCGAGCGCAAGAAGTACGCGATCACCGAGGCCGGTGTGACCGATGTCGCCCGGTGGCTCGCCCAGCCGGAGAGCCCGGAGCCGTACCTCCAGTCGACCCTGTACACCAAGGTCGTCATCGCGCTGCTCACCGGCCGCAGCGCCGCCGATCTCCTCGACGCCCAGCGCGCCGAGCATCTGCGGATGATGCGGGACCTCACCACGCGCAAACGTGAGGGCGACCTCGCCGACCAGCTGATCTGCGATCACGCGCTGTTCCATCTGGAGGCCGATCTGCGCTGGCTGGAGCTGACCGCGGCGCGGCTGGACCGGCTCGCCAAGGCGGTACGCCGGTGACACCCGCCGGCTCCCTGCTCATCGCCGACGAGCTGCGCAAGTCGTACGGACCGACCCCCGCGCTCGACGGTGTGACCTTCTCGATCCATCCCGGCGAAGTCGTCGCCGTCATGGGCCCGTCGGGCTCGGGCAAGTCGACGCTGCTCCACTGCCTGGCCGGGATCGTGCCCCCCGACTCGGGCACGATCACCTATCAGGGGCGTGTGCTGACCGAAATGCCGGACTCCGAGCGCAGCGCCCTGCGCCGCACCGAGTTCGGCTTCGTCTTCCAGTTCGGGCAGCTCGTACCCGAACTGACCTGCCTGGAGAACGTGGCGCTGCCCCTGCGGCTCGCCGGTGTCCGGCGCAAGGACGCCGAACGCGCCGCGCGGGAGTGGCTGGAGCGGCTGGAGGTCACCGACGCCGCGCCCAAGCGCCCCGGCGAGGTCTCCGGCGGACAGGGCCAGCGCGTCGCGGTCGCCCGTTCCCTGGTCACCTCACCGCGCGTGATCTTCGCCGACGAGCCGACCGGCGCGCTCGACTCCTTCAACGGGGAGCGGGTGATGGAGCTGCTGACCGAGGCGGCCAGGTCCACCAGCGCCGCCGTCGTCCTGGTCACCCATGAAGCGCGGGTCGCCGCCTACTCGGACCGTGAGGTGATCGTCCGGGACGGCAAGGCCCGCGAGGCGGAGTTCTTCGTATGACGCTCCTCGACCGGCGCGGGTCACCCCCGTACGCTCCCCCGGTCCCGGAGCGGGCGCGCGGCCGGCTCCGCACCTGGGCCCGTGATCTCGGGCTCGGTGTACGGTTCGCCACCGCGGGCGGACGCGAGGGCTGGATCCGTACGCTGCTGACCTCCTTGGGGGTCGGGCTCGGTGTCACGCTGCTCCTCCTCGCCGCGTCCGTACCGCGGGTGATGGACGCGCGCGCCGAGCGGGAGGGCGCCCGCACCGTCCAGGAGGCGGGGGACGAGGCGCCGGTGCCGCGCTCGGACACGACGCTGGTGTGGATCAACGCCGGGACCGAGTACCGCCGCGCCGAGATCGGCGGCCAGTCGCTGCGTCCGGACGGCGCACGCCCGCCGCTGCCGCCCGGTGTCGCGAAGATGCCCGCGCCCGGGGAGATGGTGGTCTCCCCCGCCCTGCGAAAGCTGCTGGAATCGCCCGGCGGCGCGCTCCTCAAGGAGCGGCTCGGCCACCGCGTCGTCGGCACCGTCGCGGACGCCGGTCTCCTCGATCCGGAGGAACTGCGTTTCTACGCGGGCAGCGACACGCTGACCAGGGCCAAGGGCGGCCACCGGACGGCCGGTTACGGCTCCGCCCTGAACCCCTCGCCGGTCAACCCGTACTTGATCGTGCTGATCGTGCTGATCTGTGTGGTGCTGCTGGTGCCGGTGGCGATCTTCATCGCCACCGCCGTCCGCTTCGGCGGCGACCGCAGGGACCGCAGACTCGCCGCGCTGCGGCTGGTGGGCGCGGACATCGCGACGACCCGGCGCATCGCGGCCGGGGAAGCGCTGTTCGGCGCGGCGCTCGGTCTGCTCGTCGGGGGCGCGCTCTTTCTGGCGGCCCGGCCGCTGGCGGGCGGGGTGCGGCTGTGGAACCTCAGCGCCTTCCCCGCCGATCTGATTCCGGCTCCGTCGCTGGTCGCGCTGATCGTGCCTGCCGTGCCCGTGGCGGCGGTCATGGTGACGCTGGTCGCGCTGCGTTCGGTCACCATCGAACCGCTGGGTGTCGTACGTGAAGCCCGCCCCCGGCGCCGACGGCTCTGGTGGCGGCTGCTGCTGCCCCTCGCCGGTGTCGCCGTACTGAGCACGGTCGGCACGGTCGGCGAGGCGACGGCGGTCGATCCGTACCCCATCGCGGCCGGCGCGGTGCTGGTGCTGGTCGGTCTGACCACGCTGCTGCCCTGGCTGGTCGAGGCCGTGGTGGCGGGGCTGGCCGGCGGGCCGGTGCCCTGGCAGCTCGCCGCCCGCCGGCTCCAGCTGAGCAGCGGCTCGGCGTCCCGGGCGGTCAGCGGCATCACCGTGGCCGTGGCGGGCGCCATCGCCGTTCAGATGGTGTTCGCCGGGATGCACGAGGACTTCGTCAGGCCCACCGGTCAGGACCCGACGCGGGCGAACATCACCGTCGAGGCGTCGTACGGCAGCGCGCGGCTGGCCCAGGAGATGACCGACGGCTTCCGTGACACCCGGGGCGTCACGGCGGCCGTCGCCGTGGCCGAGAGCTATGTGGTCAGGCCGGGGCCGGTGGCCCCGCACGAGATCCGGCCCACCACCATGCTGACCGTCGGCACCTGCGCCACGCTGCGGCTCCTGGCCGAGCTGCCGTCCTGCGAGAACGGAGACGCCTTCGTGTCCCATATCGCGGGGCGGAAGGAGCAGAACGACTGGGTCGACAAAACGGCCCGGCCCGGCGAACCGGTCGACCTCGGCACCCGTACCGTGAACGGCGTTCCGACGCCCGCGCTGTGGACGCTGCCCGCGTCGGCCCGCACGGTCGAGGCCAGGACGGACCCGGTGGGTGTCAAGAGCGACGGCATCCTCGCCACCCCGGGCGCCCTCGACCCGAGCCGGATGCCCGACGCGCTGACCCGCGCCACGGTCCGGACCGACGAACGGGTCGCGGACGCCGAGGAGTACGTACGCAACACCGCGGCGGCGCTCGACCCGACGATGCGGATCAGCACCTTCAAGGCCGTCGAACGCGACAAGCGGTACGCGAGCGTGCAGACCGGTCTGCTGGTCGGCGGCACCGCCACGATGGCCCTGATCGCCGCGAGCATGCTGGTCTCCCAGATCGAGCAACTGCGCGAGCGCAGACGCCTGCTGGCGGTCCTGGTGGCCTTCGGCACCCGCCGCTCGACGCTCGCCTGGTCGGTGCTGTGGCAGGCCACGATCCCGGTCGTGCTCGGCACACTGCTGGCCATCGCGGGCGGGCTGACCCTCGGTGCCGTGCTGCTGAACATGGTCACCAAACAGGTCGCCGACTGGTGGGTCTTCGCGCCCTTCGCGGGCGCGGGCATCGCGGTCATCCTGCTGGTGACGGTGGCCGGCCTGCCGCCGCTGTGGCGGATGACGCGACCGGACGGCCTGCGGTCGGAGTGATCCGGCGGCGGTACGACGGGGACACGGGGTACGGCGAGGGTCCGGCGTACGGCGGGGGGGGTCCGGCGTACGGCGGGGGGGGTCCGGCGTACGGCGGGGGTCCGCACCGCTCGTACCCACGACTCGTACCCACCGCTCGAACCCTCGTGACACACGTCACACCGCAACGGACACGCAACGGAATGTGACAACTTCAACGCGTGATCGTCCACTTGGTCACGAGTGATGCCCATACAGATCTTCTGACGCGATCACTCACGGCTTCATCACACTCCCGCCACGGAAGCGCACCGCGAAAATCCCCCTGCCGCCGCCTCGGTGATCTCCTAGGGTCTCCCTGGATGTGCGCCAAGTGAGCTTCCAATACCGGGAGTTCACTTCGATTCGTACACCTTCCCGACCAACTCGCCGCACCGACAGGGGACGACTCGATGACCAAGAAACTGAAGCACCTTCCGCGCGCGGCCGTCGCGACCTTCGTGGCGGTCGTCGGCTGCCTGGCCCTGACCACGCCCCAGGCCGTCGCCACGGACGCCGGCCCCGGCATCACGTTCACAGCTGACGCGAGCGCCGAGACCAAGGCCGTCGCGGCGGCGGAATCGGAGGCCGCGCAGATAGCCGCGGTGGAGTGCGGCACCGGCTATGAGCTGCGCTGGGCCGAGCGGCTTCCCACCGCGACGAATCGCCTCGGCACGCTCTTCAGCTACGCCAAGCTGACGGGTTCCAGGTGGGACGCCTGCGCCGTGTTCGACAACAACACCGGTGGCACCAAGTACATGAAGCTCAAGATCTGTCCCAACACCGTGGGTGGCGCGTGCGCCCAGGACGAGGGCAACTTCAGCCAGTACGCGGGCCCCGTCCGCCTCACGAACGCGATGTGCGGAGACATCACGGCCATCATGAAGAACACTTCTTCGTCCTCGACCGCTCTCGTTGACGCGGTGCGCGGAGCGACCCCCTGCAACTAGGTCCTGTCCGATGAGCCCGGCGCCGGACGCTGTCCGGGTGCCGGGCTCGCCCGCTCCGGGACCCGGGCGGGCATGGGCGCGTGCGTCGCCAGACGTACCGGGAGCGCTCGCAGGGACTCACGCAGCGCGTCCGCGAATGTCTCGAACTCGCCGCCCCGCGCCGCCCCCGTACGCATCGCCAGCGCGATCCTGCGCGCCGGGGCGGGGGCCGCGAAGTACCCCGTGGCGAGCCGGTCGTTGCGGCCGGTCTCGACCCGTACGGCCGTACGCGGCAGCAGGGTGACCCCGAGGCCGCCCGCGACGAGTTGCACGAGCGTCGACAGACCGGCCGCCGTGGTCGTCACGGGCACACCATCGGCGCGGCCCGCCTCCCGGCAGATGTCCAGCGCCTGGTCGCGCAGGCAGTGCCCCTCGTCCAGGAGCAGCAGCGGCAGTTCGCGCAGCGCCTCGCGCGGCAGGTCGCGGGCCCCGCCGAGGGGGTGGCCGTCGGGGGTGACCAGGACGAAGTCCTCGTCGAACAGGGGCAGTTCGGTGACCGAGGGCTGGCCGAGCGGTACGGCGAGCAGCAGCAGGTCGAGCCGGCCGGCCGCCAGACCGTCCAGCAAGGACGAGGTCTGCTCCTCGTGCACCTGGAGGTCCAGCTCCGGGTAGCACTCCTGGACCAGCCGGAGCACGGTCGGCAGCAGATACGGCGCGACGGTCGGGATCACGCCGAGCCTGAGGACCCCGGTGAAGGGCGCCCGTACCGCCTCGGCCTCGTCCACCAGCGCGCCCACCGCGTCCAGTACGGCCATCGCCCGGACCGCGAGCCGCTCGCCCGCCGGGGAGAGCAGTACCTTGCGCGTCGTACGCTCCACCAGTTGTACGCCAAGGACCTCCTCCAGCGCCGAGAGGGCGCCGGAGAGCGCGGGCTGGCTCATCCCGATCGCGGCGGCCGCGTCCCGGAAGTGCAGATGCTCGGCCACCGCCGCGAAGGCGCGCAGCTGGGACAGGCTGGGCTGTTTGCCCCGCGTGCCCGACTGCCTGACGTGCTGCACGACGGACACTGCCCCCGGCCCCGACCCCGCCCCTGATCCCGCCGCCGCCCCTGACCCCGACCCCACTGAACCGACCTCACTGATAGGTACCTCCGATCACGGCGACCGAGTCTAGCTATTTCTTTGATCAATGCTGACTGT
This sequence comes from Streptomyces sp. NPDC056835, assembly GCF_042789485.1. Classification (NCBI taxonomy): domain Bacteria; kingdom Bacillati; phylum Actinomycetota; class Actinomycetes; order Kitasatosporales; family Streptomycetaceae; genus Streptomyces; species Streptomyces sp. NPDC056835. Next base: position 124,197 of record NZ_JBHUBB010000014.1, on the reverse strand, counting down.
GCCACCATCAGTGAGCCGCCCAACCGCCCGGAAGACCTCAAAAGGGACTTCCCACCCCCACAAGGAGAGCCTGTGCTCACCGTTGGTGACAAGTTCCCCTCGTTCGAACTGACTGCCTGTGTCTCGCTGGAGAAGGGCAAGGAGTTCGAGGAGATCAACCACAAGACCTACGAGGGCAAGTGGAAGGTCATCTTCGCGTGGCCAAAGGACTTCACTTTCGTGTGCCCGACCGAGATCGCGGCCTTCGGCCGGCTGAACGACGAGTTCGCCGACCGTGACGCCCAGATCCTCGGCTTCTCCGGCGACTCCGAGTTCGTGCACCACGCCTGGCGCAAGGACCACCCGGACCTGCGCGACCTGCCCTTCCCGATGCTCGCCGACTCCAAGCACGAGCTGATGCGCGACCTCGGCATCGAGGGCGCGGACGGCTTCGCGCAGCGCGCCGTCTTCATCGTCGACCCGGACAACGAGATCCAGTTCACGATGGTGACCGCCGGTTCCGTGGGCCGTAACCCCAAGGAGGTCCTGCGGGTGCTCGACGCGCTCCAGACCGACGAGCTGTGCCCGTGCAACTGGAACAAGGGCGAGAACACCCTCGACCCCGTCAAGCTCCTGTCGGGCGAGTGATCCCCGATGGCCCTCGATGAACTGAAGTCGGCCCTGCCCGACTACGCCAAGGACCTGCGACTGAACCTCGGTTCGGTCATCGGCAACAGCGGACTGCCCGCGCAGCAGCTCTGGGGCACCGTGCTGGCCTGCGCGATCGCCTCGCGCTCGGCGCGGGTGCTGCGCGAGCTGGAGCCGGAGGCCAAGGCGAATCTGAGCGCCGAGGCGTACACCGCCGCCAAGTCGGCCGCCGCGATCATGGCGATGAACAACGTCTTCTACCGGACCCGGCATCTGCTGTCGGACCCCGAGTACGGGACGCTGCGGGCCGGTCTGCGGATGAACGTCATCGGCAACCCGGGGGTGGAGAAGATCGACTTCGAGCTGTGGTCGCTCGCCGTCTCCGCCGTCAACGGCTGCGGCCAGTGCCTCGACTCGCACGAGCAGGTGCTCCGCACGGCCGGTGTGGACCGCGAGACGATCCAGGAAGCCTTCAAGATCGCCGCGGTGATCCAGGCGGTCGGTACGACGCTCGACGCCGAGGCCGTGCTCGCCGGGGCCGTACCCGCCGAATAGGCCCGTCCTCGGAACCGCGCCACCGGTACGTACGTACGGTCCGGCCCCCTGTCCGCCACCCAGCCGTGGAGGGCAGGGGGCCGGACGCGTCAGCGCGTCTCGCCGGTCACTCCTTGACCGCGGCCATCAGCGCCTTCATGTCCTCGACCAGGGCGGGTTCGAGGACGGCGGGGTCGACCCGTTCCGGTTCGGCCGGCGATCCGGCACCGTGCGGGCCTTCGCTGACGGACTCGCTCATGACCTCGATCGAGAACACCGCCCGGCCGTCGAGGACCTTCAACTCCGGGGTGAATCCGGCGGAATCCGTCATCAGATAGGCGCGCTCGCCCAGTTCCGGGATCCGTTTGGTCTTGCGGTCGATGATCCGGGAGAGCGCGAGCGGAGTCAGCGTCGCGTCGAACTCCGGAGCCGGGTCGGTCTCCTTGTGCAGGGAGTAATTGACGGTGACGGACGAGTACGACGTCGGCAGGGCGTCGTCCTTCACCTCGTGCGGCCGCCCCTTCATCATCGTGACGTTGCAGAAGGACCGGTCGATCGCGCGCTGTTCCTCCACCGCGGGCTGCGGGGACCGCTTGACGCCGAGGAGCTTCGAGAGCGCGGACAGATCAGCGTCCAGGCACAGGTCCTCGCTGATCCGGTAGCCGCCCAGATCCGGTCCCGTCCGGTCGTACGCGTACAGTCCGCCCGCCCAGACGGCGGAGGCGACCACCGCGCCGCCGAGGGCCCAGAGCCACCGTATGCGGTGCGGCGGCAGAGTCGGCAGGTCAGGCAGGTCCGGCAGATTCGGCAGATTCGGCAGAGACCGTGCGTCGCCGCCGACGATCGTCTCGGACCCGTCGGGCGGCCGGGGAGCCCCCGATGACCGGTGGGACAGCGGGCCGCTCCGTCCGCCGTCCCCGGCGCCGTCCTCCGCGCCGTCCTCGCCTTCCAGCTCCGGCTCGGATATCACTCCCGGCCGTCCCCGGCCTCGGCGGTGGCGGGCCTGGCCGACGCAGCCACGGCCGGGGCTTCCGGAGCCTCCCCGGACGACGAGGACGGAGACGGGGACGGGGAGAAGGACGGGGAGGAGGACGGGGACGGGGGCGCCGATGACGACGAGGCCGGTTCCCGTTCCGGTGAGTTCGGCAGGGACCGTTCCGCGCTGTACGCCCGGAGATAGCCGACGACCGTGTTGGTCACCGCCACCAGCGGCACCGCCACCACCGCCCCGCCGATGCCCGCGACCAGACTGCCCATCGCGACGGAGAGCACGACGGCGAGCGGATGCACCCGTACCGCACGGCCCAGGATGAGGGGCTGGAGCACATGCCCCTCGATCTGCTGGACCCCGAGGACGACGCACAGGACCATCAGCGCCGTGAACACATCCTGTGTGACCAGTGCGACGACCACGGCCAGCGCGCCCGAGATCAACGCGCCCACCAGCGGGATGAAGGCGCCGAGGAAGATGAAGACCGCGAGCGGCACGGCCAGCGGGACATTGAGGAAGTAGAGCCCGAGACCGATGAAGAGCGCGTCGATCAGCGCCACCAGTACCGTGCCGCGCACATACGCGGTCAGGGTGCGCCAGGCGCGCGGCCCGGCTCCCGCGACGCCCTCACGGGCCTGGGCCGGGACGAGCTTGAGCGTCCAGTGCCAGATCTTCCTGCCGTCGTACAGCAGGAAGAGCGTCGAGAACATCGCGAGGACGATCCCGGTCAGCAGCTCGACGATCACGGTCAGGCCCTGGAGCCCGGCGGACGTGATCTTGTCGGTGTTGGAACCGACCGCGTCGCTCAGAGTCTTGGCGATGTCATTGATCTGGCCCTCGGTCACATGGAACGGGCTGTCGAGCAGCCAGCGCTTCAGCTCGTTGATGCCGTCCGTGACGCGGTTGGAGAGATCGTCGATGTTCTCCATGACCTGCCACACCACGAACCAGCCGACCAGCCCCATGAGGACGAACCCGGCGACCGCGGTGAGCGCCGTGGCCAGTCCGCGCGGCATCCCGTGCCGCTTGAGCCAGGCGACCGTCGGCTGGAGGAGCGCCGTGATCAGCAGACCGGCGGCGAAGGCCATGACGACCAGTTGTACGGAGTCGATGACCCGCATCAGCACCCAGAGCAGCCCGGCGAGGACGAGCAGCCGCCAGGCCGCCTCGCCCGCGACCCGCATCCCCCAGGGGATGGCGGTGACGGGGTCCGGCTTGGCCGCGACGGAGGGGGCGTACGCCGGGGGCGGGGGGACCTTCTCGGGCTCGGCCCGGGGGACCGGCCGGTCGTCCTCCTCGGCCTCGGCCCGGCGCTGGTCCAGGCGCTCTCCCATACGGGTCAGTTCGGCGCCGACCTGACCGAGCCATGCGGGCACTTTCGACATGAAGCTTCCTCTTCCCCCCTGCGCTGTCCCCAACTCACTCCCCCCGGAGCACGTTCGAATCGACCGTACACGTGCGAAGCCCCCCACCGTAGGACGGCGGGGGGCTTCGTGAGGTTGAGCGCCGACGGGACCGGGTTCAGCCGGCCCGGTCCGGCGTGACCGGGCCGCCGGCCTAGTACCAGCCGTTGGCCTGCGAGAAGGCCCACGCGGCACAGGGACTGCCGTAGCGGTCCGAGTTCATGTAGCTCAGGCCCCACTTGATCTGCGTGGCCGGGTTGGTCCGCCAGTCGGCGCCGGCCGAGGACATCTTGGAGCCGGGCAGCGCCTGGACGAGACCGTAGGCGCCGGACGACGGGTTCTGCGCCAGGTAGTTCCAGGTGGACTCTTTGTTCACCAGGTTGCTGAAGCACTGGAACTGGTCCGCGGGGACCATCTGCCGTGCGATCGCCTTGACCTCGGCGACGGTGTACGAGGCCTGCGTGGGGAAGGAATCGGCGGAGGCCGAGTTGGAACGGACCTCGTCGCGGCTCGCGCGCTCCTTGGCCTCCTTCGCCTCGCGCTCGCGCTCGGCCGCGTCGTCGGCGGCCTCCTTCTTCGCCTTGGCGTCCTTGGCAGCCTGGATACGGGCCGCTTCCTCCGCCGACTTCTTCGCGGTCGCGTCGGCGGCGGCGGCCTGTACGTCGGCCTGCTGCGTCAGCGACGCGGTCTGCACCTGGGCCTGCTGGCCCGCGGGGATGTCAGCGAGGAGCGTCATGTCGGCCGCGGCCGTCTCGAAATTGTCATCCGAGACCTGGGGGTCGCCCGAGGCAACACCCACGACAGCGCCAACGGTGGTGACCGCAGTGGCAGATGCCACGGCGAATCCCCGGACCGAGATCCGGCTCACACGGTGTCCTTCCAGCAACATCCGCATACGTGACCTCGCGGACGCAATCGTGCCCCTGGCACTGGTCTCCGTACTACGGGGTCACGGGAGACACGGGCCCGGTGGGCAATCCCCCTGCGGGGATCGCCGCGTGGTGCGCGGGCGGCATGCGGCGGCAGTTGTTGAGTTGTGTGGTGCCGCATCTCTGGAGATGCGCGTGTGCCGCATGCGGGGCCTGACGGAAGCAAGACTCTGCCGGAAGGTCACGGCGGGAGGCAATTCTTCGTTACGTGGGAAAGCTCACACCTTGTTTGCGTCAGGAGAATCACGGAAATAGCGGCGCGACACAGCGCCGCCCGGCTAAGCTGCTGCGCTTTCGCCGGGCGGCGCCAAGTGTGGCGATACGGGGTTAGATCTGACCGTCCTCCAGCATTTCGGTCACCAGCGCGGCGATCGGTGAACGCTCGGAGCGGGTGAGCGTGACATGCGCGAAGAGCGGATGCCCCTTGAGCTTCTCGACTACGGCGACAATTCCGTCGTAACGCCCCACCCGGAGATTGTCGCGCTGAGCGACGTCATGCGTGAGGACCACCCGGGAGTTCGCCCCGATTCGGGACAGAACGGTCAGCAGTACGTTCCGCTCCAGGGACTGGGCCTCGTCGACGATGACGAACGCGTCGTGCAGGGACCTGCCGCGGATATGCGTGAGCGGGAGCACTTCGAGCATGCCGCGCCCCAGCACCTCCTCGATGACCTCACGGCCGGCGACCGCGGAGAGCGTGTCGAAGACGGCCTGCGCCCACGGGCTCATCTTCTCGGCCTCGGTGCCGGGCAGATAGCCCAGCTCCTGCCCGCCCACCGCGTACAACGGCCGGAAGACCATCACCTTCTGATGCTGCCTGCGCTCCAGGACCGCCTCCAGCCCCGCGCAGAGGGCCAGCGCCGACTTGCCGGTGCCCGCCCGGCCGCCCATCGAGACGATGCCGATGTCCTGGTCGAGAAGGAGATCGAGGGCGATGCGCTGCTCGGCGCTGCGGCCGTGGATCCCGAAGGCCTCGCGGTCCCCGCGGACGAGCCGGACGTGGCCCTCCGCGGTGATCCGGCCGAGCGCCTTGCCGCGCTCGGACTGGAGCACCAGGCCCGTGTGCACGGGCAGGTCGCTCACCTCGGGTACATAGAGGGAGTCCTCGGTGAACAGAAGGTCCACCTGATCCGCGGCGAGCGACACCTCACTCATCCCCGTCCAGCCGGAGGAACCGGCGGATTCGGTGATGGCGAGCTCGGCGCGGTACTCCTCGGCGAGAAGTCCGACCGATGACGCCTTGATACGCAGCGGCAGGTCCTTGGAGACGACCGTCACGTCGTATCCCTCGGCCTGGAGATTGCGGGCCACCGCGAGAATCCGTGAGTCGTTGTCCCCCAAGCGGAAGCCGGCGGGCAGGATGCCGGGATCAGAGTGGTTGAGCTCGACGCGCAGCGTGCCTCCCAGGTCGCCCAGGGGGATGGGGGCATCGAGACGGCCGTACCGGATACGGAAGTCGTCGAGCAGGCGCAGCGCCTGCCGGGCGAAGTAGCCGAGCTCCGGATGGTGCCTCTTGGCCTCCAACTCCGTGATCACCACGATCGGGAGCACCACTTCGTGCTCGTCGAAGCGGGACATGGCGTTCGGATCGGCCAGCAGGACGCTGGTGTCGAGAACGTAGGTGCGCCTGTCGGGCATGCGGCGCTTTGTGCTGGTCACCACGGAAGGACGTACCCCCTCGAATGAGGTCGGGGTGCGACGGCGTCGCGGGCGGGTGGACCGGGTCCTGACCCCATGCGCGGGCCGGACTCCGGCCCTCCATGTCGCCCGTACGACTCGGCGCACGGTCGTCCTGGTGCAAAGGGCCTCCCGGGCGGACGGCCCCATGCCGTCCGCTGAGATCCGACGTCCACTGACTTGTTTTGGACGTCGACCTGGGGGAGGTATTCCCTCGAACACGCGCCGCCATGCCAGGGCGTGGGGCGGACGGTGGATGAACCGTGGGTGAAGCGAGCGGTCCTGCCCGACGGAATCGGCCGGGCACCGGACGGCGCCGAGCGGTCGCCTCGCCGCGTCCTTGCGGGAGAAGGAGGAGGTCAGGTCCCGTAGCGCCGGTGACGTGCGGCGTAATCGCGCAGCGCTCGCAGAAAGTCGACTTTACGGAAGGCCGGCCAGAAGACTTCGCAGAAGTAGTACTCCGAATGGGCGCTCTGCCAGAGCATGAAGCCGGAGAGACGCTGTTCACCGCTGGTGCGGATGACCAGATCCGGGTCGGGCTGGCCGCGCGTGTAGAGATGGGACGAGATCAGATCGACGTCGACGATCTCGGCAAGGTCCTCGAATGAGGTGCCCTTGCTCGCGTGGTCCATCAGAAGGGAGCTGACCGCGTCCGCGATCTCCTGCCGGCCGCCGTAACCCACGGCGACATTGACGAGTATTCCCTCATTGCCGATGGTGGCCTGTTCGGCCTCCTTGAGAACGGTCTGCGTATGGGCGGGCAGCAGATCGAGCGTGCCGACGTGATGCACCCGCCAGCGGCCGTCGGCCGCCAGATCGCGGACCGCGTTCTCGACGATGCCGACGAGGGGGGTCAGCTCGTTCTCGGGGCGGTCGAGATTGTCCGTGGAGAGCAGCCACAGGGTGACCACCTCGACATTGGTCTCGGAACACCAGCCAAGCAGCTCCTGGATCTTGTTGGCGCCGGCCTTGTGTCCTTGCTCGGCCGTGCCGCCGGCCGCCCGCGCCCAGCGACGGTTGCCATCGAGGATGACACCGATGTGCTTGGGCACCTGGGTGTGGTCGAGGCGGCCTTCCACCCGGCGTGCGTAGAGCCGATACACCAGGTCGCGCAGGTTCACTGAGTCCACCCTCTCGATTCCATGGGGACCGGCGCGCCCCCTGACGGGATCCTGGGGCCGGCCCGGGGACCCCGAAGCCGTCACATTACTGCGCGGGCCCCATGGCGGCCCAACCCGGTCTGTCACAAGTACGTGATAAGCAGAGAAGCGTGACTGATTTTCCCTCATACCTCGCAGCCGACGACCGGTACGACTCCATGGAGTACCGGCGCAGCGGACGCAGTGGCCTGAAACTGCCCGCGATCTCGCTCGGCCTCTGGCACAACTTCGGCGACGACCGGACCCTCGATTCACAGCGCGCGATCCTGCGCCGCGCCTTCGATCTCGGCATCACGCACTTCGATCTGGCGAACAACTACGGTCCGCCCCCGGGATCCGCCGAGCTGAATTTCGGCAAGCTCTTCGCTCAGGACTTCTCGGCCTATCGGGATGAACTCATCATTTCGACCAAGGCCGGTTATTTGATGTATCCCGGCCCATACGGTGAATGGGGTTCCCGTAAGTATCTGCTGTCCTCGCTGGACGCGTCCCTGAAGCGGATGGGGCTCGACCACGTCGACATCTTCTACTCCCACCGGTTCGACCCGAACACCCCGCTGGAAGAGACGATGGGGGCGCTGGCGTCGGCCGTGCGGCAGGGCAAGGCCCTGTACGTCGGTGTGTCGTCGTACAGCGCGGAGCAGACCGCGGAGGCGGCCGGGCTGCTGAAGGAGATGGGCGTGCCCGCGCTCATCCACCAGCCCTCGTACTCGATGATCAACCGCTGGACCGAGGACGACGGGCTGCTTGACACCCTGGAGGCGGCCGGGATGGGCTGCATCTCCTTCGTCCCGCTCGCCCAGGGGCTGCTGACGAACAAGTATCTGAAGGGCATCCCGGAGGGGTCGCGGGCCACCCAGGGCAAGTCCCTGAACCCGGATCTGCTGTCCGACGAGGTCGTGCGGCGGCTGAACGGGCTGCACGAGATCGCCCAGCGGCGCGGTCAGTCGCTGGCGCAGCTGGCGCTGACCTGGGTGCTGCGTGATCCGCGGATGACGTCCGCGCTGATCGGGGCGTCGAGTACGAAGCAGTTGGAGGAGAACGTCGCGGCGCTGGCCGGGCCGGAGCTCTCCGCGGCGGAGCTGGAGGAGATCGACAGCTTCGCGGTGGACACGGAGGGCACGAACATCTGGGCCGGACGGGGCTGACGGTCGCCTGCGCGGCCGGCGGCGGCGAAGCCGGCGGCTTCGCCGGCTGTGAAGAGAGCCGGCTGTGAAAAGAAAACGGGCCGGTCCGTGGGGGGGGGATACGGACCGGCCCGAGGGGGGGGTTTCCACCATAACCCTTCATAAGTCGTGGTGGGCGCCGCGACTGGCCGTGCCGGCGCTCCGAAAACGGCGGTCGGCCGTGCGAGGCCCGTAGTACCAGGCATTTCGAGGGTTCCGGCGCTCGGTGTGGCGAGTAGTTGCCACCCCGCGCCGTGCCCCTCGGGAGCGACCTCGGCGCGGGAGCCGGCTTGACGTCGGCGTCCCAGCGCCGCGAGCCGGTCGCGGTACCGCTCGACGGTGAAGCCGGACACCATCCACCGGATCACCTCACCTTGCGCGGGAATCGTCCGTCACGCGGCGGCGAGAGCGCCGAGGACGATGCCGGTCAGCGCGCCGACGATCATGAAGGGGCCGAAGGGGAACGCGGACTTGCGCCCGGCCCGGCGCAGCAGGATGAGCCCGAACCCGTAGAGCGAGCCCAGCAGGAACCCGGCGAAGGCCCCGACGAACAGAACCGTCCAGCCGTACCAGCCGAGCGCGACGCCGAGCGAGAGGGCGAGCTTGACGTCGCCGAAACCCAGGCCGTTCGGGTTGATCAGGAACAGCACGAAGTAGCAGACGCCGAGGACGAGTCCGCCGAGCAGCGCGGTCGGCCATGAGCCGCCGGGGCCTGTGCCGCCGGGACCTGTGCCGCCGTCTCCACCGTCGGGAAGCAGTGCGGCCAGTCCCAGCAGTACCGCGGCCGCCACCGCTAGCGGCAGGGTCAGCCGGTCAGGCAGCCGGTGGACGGCGTGGTCGACAAGGGCCAGCAGTACGGCGATGGGCGTGAGCAGCAGCCATACGGCGAGTTCGGGGCGGGGGCCGGTGGCGGCGGCGAGGACCGCGCAGACGAGGGCGGTGAGGAGAGGTACGAGGAGTCCGGGCGCGTAGCGGGCGCTGGCATGGGCGTGGGCAGATGCGCGTGCCTGGGCCCGGGCCTGGGGGGCCTGGGGGGCCTGGGTATGCGGTTCGTCGGTGTCCGCATTGGCGGAACCGGCCGTTGAGCTGGTGTCGGCACCGGCGGCGGTGCGGCCGGTGCCGACGCCAGGGCTTTTGACGTCGGCACCGGAGCTTTCCGCCGTACCTGACGGCTCGGCCGCCTTACAGGCCGTACACCTCGCGACGCCGAGCCACCCGCCGGCGGGCCCCGTGATCGGGTGCCCGGCCGGGCAGCTGTCCCGCCACGGGTCCTCCGGTTCTACGGAGAGCCGGTAGGCGGCACGCGGCAGGAGCAGTCCGGTGGCCGCGCCCCAGAGCACGGCGACGACGATCAGCGTGGCGTACACAGCACCGACCCTAGGGCTCCCGGCCGGGCCCGGTCATGGGTCCAGGGGCCCACTCCCGTCGTCCCAGGACCCATCCCCGGCGGTCGGGGGCACGGGGCAGGACTCCGGGCGCTACGGTCTACGGCCATGGGCACTTGGCGAAACGGCACAGGGCGGTTGACGGTCGCGGGGCAGGACGCTCCGGTGGAGCTGGAGATCGCCGCGTCGTACGGGACACGGCGGCGCGGGCTGCTGGGGCGCGACGGGACGGCGGGCGCGCTGCTGATCACCCCGTGCAACAGCGTGCACACGTTCAGGATGCGCTTCACCATCGATGTGGCCTATCTGGACAAGGAGTTGAAGGTCATCGACGTCCACACGCTGAAGCCGGGCCGGCTGCCTCTGCCGCGCTGGCGGGCCCGCCATGTGCTGGAGGCGGAGGGCGGGGCGATGGAGCGGTGGGGGCTGCGGCCCGGGGTGCGGCTCAGTGTGAGCGTGGACGCGGACGCGGAGGGCTCCGCGTAAGAGGCCGCGCGGATAGCTGGGGTGGAGGAAGGAGCGGAGCGCGCCACGTGAGGTTGCGCGCTATGAAGAGGGGGCAGGGCGTGGGGTGGCCGGGGCAGGGGCCTCGCCGCCGACTTCCTTCGCGTCGCTGTGCTCCCCGCCTCCATAGGCACCCATGAGCCCGAGCGCGAGCGCGGCGGTCACGGCGGCCAGGACCACACGCCGTGCCGTCCCCGGTATGTCCTGCTCCTGGTTGCCTTCGGTACGTGTGCTCATCCGGTCACTCCCCACTGGCTCTGGCTCGTCTCGCTCGGTCCGTTCATGACGGCCGGCTCGCCGAGCGAGGTCACCTCGGCACCGGGGAAGGCGGCCACCGCCGTCTCCACGGCGTTCACGGTGTACACCGGCCGCTCGTCCGCCGAGGCGACATCCGAGGCCGCCAGCCGTGCCCGGGTCACCACCGTGGCGGGCGATCCGCCGGCCGGGGCCGCCAGCCAGTACGTCTCCGGGTCGACGCGGTCGTCGGGATAGAGCACCGCGACCCCCGTACGGGCGGCGAAGGCCGCGGCCAGCTCCGCCTCCGTCTCGGGCGCGCCGTACGCGACGGTCGCGGGCTGCACCTGTACGTCCAGGCTCATCACCACATCGCCCCGCAACCGGTGGTGCGTACAGAGGACGAACGCCTCCCAGTCGCGTGCGTCCTGGCTGTCTTCCTCGGCGCACACGTCCACCTGGCCGGGCCGCACCCTCGTCGCGTCCGCCAGCGCGGCGACGAGCTCGGACGGTTCCAGCCGTTGGCTGATCAAGAAGTTGCAGAGCATGTGCACGTTCCCCCGTCGACGACTCCGGCGGCTCGCGCGTGGCCGTCCGGGTTCCGATGTCCTGGGTCCCGGACGTACGCGACTCCAGCGAAGGGGACGCTATGCGCTCCGGGGCACTGGGTCATGGGCCCTGGGGCCCCGTACACGCGTGGGTCCGGGCCCAAACCGGGGTGCGGACCCGCGCTCGCCGTGCCGGTCCCCGCTCATCGGCCCGGCACGAGCGTGGTCTCGATTCCGCAGGCACCGTCCCCGTACAACTCCACCCAGCACTTCTCCTGCGCCTCGTTGCCGAGCCGGATGCCGAACGTCCAGGTGGGATCGAGGAAGAGCGTGTGACCGCCCTCGAAGTCCAGAGCGAGGCATCTGCACTCCGCGCCGCCGCCCGGATAGACCCGGAGCCGCGTACAGCGCCACTCGCTCCTGGCGTCACCGAAGAGCTGTTCGCCGTACGAGGCGACGATCACCTCGTCCTCGGCGTCGGCCAGTATCCCGATGTCCGCCCAACTGACGGCCGGCACCAGGGCGGAGGCCAGCCGGTCGTACTGGCCGGCGGACTCGAAACGCAGCAGACCGTCGTCCAGCCGCAGCCAAACGGCCATCGGCTGGGGCCGGAACTCCGGTACGTCGCCGTCCCGGTCGATCCAGCCGGGGACGAGCACATCGCGGACATGGTGGGTGCGAAGCGCCTCTTCGACCGCCCGCCACTGGCTGCTCATCCCGGCCCCACCCCTTCTTCGCCTGCTTTTTCGGCTGCTCTTTCTTCGGCTGCCACTTCTTCGGCTGCTTCTCCTTCGACACCTTCTGGGTGATCTCGATCGAGGTGTCGAGTCCTTCGCCGTTCTCCCGCAGGACGACCGTCACGCCCTTGCCGCGATCCGATCAGCCCCTCCGGCTCGCCCTTCTTCAACGTACCCCTGATGGCTTCTCCGATGTCTGCACGGAACCGGGGCACCGTCCCCCTTCAGCTTCTTGTACTTCGTGAAGTCGCGGCTTCGGTAGTTTGGTCCGGCACAAATCGCAGTACAAGGGCACAGGGAGGGGCGAGCATGACAACCGAGGCATACTCGGAATCCTGGCGACAGCTGATCGACCTGGCCGGTCAGGGGAGAGAGCGTGCCGCGACCGGTCGCATGTCGTTGGCGTCGGCGGGCGGTTCGGGCAGCGCGGCTTCCAGCAGCGACCTGGAGCACAGCGACGGACCGTGGACGACCGCGGCCGGCGTCGCCGAAGCCTTACGGACGAGCACCACGACCGCGAAGGGCAGGCTGACGTCCGCTCATTCGGGTGTCACGGCGGCTACCGAGGGCCTGTCGAGTGCGGGCGTACTGAAGTCGGTCCTGACCTCCTGGGAGGACCGGCTGAGCTCCGTACGGGACGAGTGCGGAACCCTTGCCCCGAAACTGCGCCGGGTCGGCAAGGACTTGGGAGAGCGGGACGCGAAGGTGAAATCCTCGCTGCGGGGAGTCGACGCGCCGAGTGATCCGAAGGAGAAGTGATCGGTGTGCTGACGTGGCAGCGATTACGCGACCTGAAGTGGTCGGAACTCCAGGACGCGGCGGACGGCTGGGGCGAGGTCAGCAACCGGGCCGACGTGGCTCGCGACCGGGTGAGCAATGAGATGACGAACCGGCTCGCGAAGTCGCAGAAGGGCGAGGCGGCGACGGCCGCACTCGGGCGGCTGAAGCGGCTCGACCAGAACTTCGACCACATCTACACGGAGTGCGGGCTGGTCCGTACGACGCTGAACAGCCTCGCCTTCGAACTGAGCGGTGCGCAATGGCGGTTGAAGGACGCCCTGGAGGACGCGGCGAACCTGAGGTTCACCGTGCACGCGGACGGATCGGTCAGTTACCCGGCCGGTGGCGAGAACATCATCGACGGCAAGGAGCTCCCCGGCGGCAGCACGAGCGGATCGCCCCTGAGCACGCCGTACGGCCCCTCGCTGGGAGCCGCCTCGGGCGCACCACCGCTGGCCAGTCCCAACCCCAACCACACCAAGGCCCAGGCCATCGCCGACCGTATCCTGCGGGCGGTCAACGAGGCCCAGGACATCGACACCCGCTTCAGCGAAACGCTTGGCAGGCTCAAGGCCGCCCCCGGTCTCACCGTCGACAAGAGGACATGGACGGACGCCGCCGCGGACGCCGCGACTGTGCGGGGCGCGGCGGACGACTACTTGAAGAAGGACATCCCCGACGACAAGTCCCCGGCGGAGCGCAAGGCCTGGTGGACGTCCCTCACGCAGGAGCAGCGTGAGGAGTATCTAGCGGTGTACCCGAATGAGATCGGCAACTTGGACGGCATCCCCTCCGAGGTGCGCGACACGGCCAACAGGGACAACTTGCAGCTGCTGATCGGCAAGCTGGAGGGGCAGGACGGGGAGAAGGCGCAGGCCCAGCTGGCGGGGCTGAAGTCGATCGACAAGCAGTTACGGGCGGAGCCGGAACCAGGGGTGCCACGCATGTACCTACTGGGCATCGGCGACGAGGGACTAGGGCGCGCCATCGTTTCCTTCGGCAATCCGGATGCGTCGAGGAATGTGTCCGCCTATGTTCCGGGACTCGGGACGTCATTGAACGAGGCGTTCGCGCGCAACGATGTGCAGCGAGCTCGCGATACTGCCAAGGGCGCGATGCGATACGACAAGTCCAGCGCGGCAATCGTATGGCTCGGATATGACGCACCGCAGCTGCCCGCCGAGAGACTGATCGACAATGCGGGCGTGATGTTCGAACGAGATGGCAAGGTCGGGGCCGTCGCGTACAACGAGTTCATGGCTGGCATCTCGGCCACGAACCAGAACCCTGACCCGCATGTGACCGCCATCGGCCATTCGTACGGCTCGTTCACCGTGGGACAAGCAGCGCAGCGGGACGGTGGCATCCCGGGAGCCGATGACATCATCCTGGTCGGCAGCCCCGGCACCGGCGCGGATTCCGCCGAGGACCTTGGGGTCGGCAAGGGCCATGTGTACGTCGGCGCTGCTGACAACGACCCGGTGACCATGCTGCCGAGTGAGGACGAGGCGAGTGCTCTTGGCGCCGGTGTGGCGGGCGGCGCCTCCGTCGGAGCCTCGCTGGGGCTCGTAGGGGGCCCGATCGGCGGCGCAGTCGGTGGCGTGGCGGGCGGTGTCGTCGGTGGCATTGCCGGATACGTGTCGTCGGAGGACGAGAGTCAGCTCTGGTTCGGTACGGATCCGGCCCACGAGGATTTCGGCGCGAAGCGCTTCCAGGTGGCCGACGGCCCCCGTCCCCTCATGGACAGGGAAGGGCTCACGCCTGCCCACTCGGACTACTTCAACCCGGATAAAGACGCAGAGTCGGCTCGCAACATTGCCAAGATCGTCGCTGGCCGAGGCAACAATATTTCGACCGAGGAGCCCCGATGAAGCTGCTTCGTATTGTTCTCGTCGCGGCGCTCGCGATCGGTATGGCCGGATGCTCCAGTCCGGATACATCAGGAGCGCAGGGGAAGGAAAAAGACGTGGTCAGCAAGATCAGTCTGCAGGAAGCAGCCGAGAAAGCCGACGCGATCATGCTGGACACCATGACTTCGGTGCGTCCAACGTTGAACTGGGTGCACGACGCGTCCACGGCGAGTGGGTGTGGCGACTACACCATCGACGGCAAGGAGACGGGGGCTGTCACACGGCGTGCCGCAGTGATGACCATTGTTGCGGAGGCCAGACGCGGGAGTCTGCTCGGCGTGGTGGAACGGCACTGGAAGGAGCAGGGCTACACAATCACCAGCGTGGACAGCGACAAGGAGTTCCCGGCCATCGACGCCAGGACTGCGGAGAACTTCCAGGTGAGTGTCGCGGTGGGTGACAAGGGCCAGTTCTTCTTCGACGTCGTCACCCCATGCTTCATCGATTCAGAAGTCGCCTCGCCCAAGACGAAGGCCAACGGGACTCCTTTCGAAGGGGCGGATGTCCCTTATCCCTCCGTCCACTCCGACTTCTGGTCGGCGAATACTCCGCCCCCGTCCCCCTCCCCCTGAAGCAGCATGGACGGGCGATGCGCGCGGGCCCGGGACCCACAGCCAGGTCCCGGGCCCCAACCCGACGAAGGCCGGTTCAGAGGCGCGTCCCACGTCCGTCGAGGCGCCGACACGGCAGTACCGCCCACGACTTGACCCCTCGCTGCGGCGGCTCCGCCTCCGTCGTACCCCACTCGCCCCCGCAGTCGCCGACGCACGCGGCGAGCAACCAGAGCGCGTCCCGGCGGCGTGCCGCGCAGAGGCTCACGTCGTCGGGGTCGGTGTGGCGCGGATGCTCGTCCCAGAGGACGAGGCGGACGGCGCCCGCGCGGTGGCGGAGGGAGAGGTAGAGCTCCCGGCCCGGCGTCAGTTTGACCGCCGTGCCGATCAGTTCCGTGGCGGCGAGTACGGCCAGGTCCGCGTACGGCGCGAGCCCGTGCACGGAGAGGGCGGACCGGATCGTCGTACGCGCGGTGGCCGCGCAATGCGGTTCACCGGGAAGGGTGAAGCTGTAGGCCAGGCCCTCGGGGCGGGGCGGCCGGTTGCGGCGGCGGCCGGCGAGGCCCGCGTTGGCGAGGACGGGTTGGGCCAGCGGGCAGTGCGTGGCGCGCGTGAGCGGCATGGTTGTCTCCCTCGGACGGGTGAGTCGGGTGGTTCTCCGCGACGCGGCTGAGCGGTGGCTTGTCTCCCTGACGCGGGACCGCCCCTCCCAGGGAAGGAGCTGCGGGCAGGACCGCGTGATGCACTTCCAGCTCACCTGCGTGAGCGATGCGTTACTGACTGTAGGGCATTCGGGAGTACGTGTACTACTCTTCTGTGGATGTCGTCAGGCCGCGGTGGAACGGGTAAGCACCCCACCGGCAGACTGAGATCACTCAGGCAGGAATGACCAGGAGGGGCGGAATGCCGCCGAGGAGTTCACCTACGGA
Source organism: Streptomyces sp. NPDC056835 (assembly GCF_042789485.1). Taxonomy (NCBI): domain Bacteria; kingdom Bacillati; phylum Actinomycetota; class Actinomycetes; order Kitasatosporales; family Streptomycetaceae; genus Streptomyces; species Streptomyces sp. NPDC056835. Next base: position 108,132 of record NZ_JBHUBB010000014.1, on the reverse strand, counting down.
GCGTCAACGCCGGCTCGGCGCGGAGTTGCGGAAGATGCGCCTGGCGGCGGGTATGACCACGGAGTTCGCTGCCGGGCTGCTGGAGGTTCCTCGCACCAACGTGCCCAACATGGAGTCCGGCCGCTCCGGGCTCAGCGTCGAACGCGTACGTAGGCTCTCCGGCAACTACGGATGCGAGGACAAGGCCCTGGTGGACGCCCTCGCCTCGATGGCGATGGCCAGAGGCAAGGGGTGGTGGGAGGCGTACCGGGGCGCCCTGCCTCAAGGGCTCCTGGACATCGCCGAGTTGGAGTGGCATGCCACGCGCCTGAGCACGCTCCAGACAGTTCACCTGCCGGGGCTGCTGCACCTGAGCGACTACGCACGCGCCGTGTTCTCCGCCGTCCTCCCTCCGCTCCCCACGTCCGATATCGAGCTGCGCGTCGCCCACCGTCTTGAGCGCCGCCGGGTGCTCGACCGGACCGACCCGGTGCGGTACGTCGGCTACGTCCACGAAGCGGCGCTCCGTATGCAGTTCGGCGGGCGCCGGGCCACCCGCGAGCAGCTTCGGCATCTGTGCGCCATGTCCGAGCGCGAGAACATCGAACTACGCATACTGCCCGTTCAGGCCGGGGCCTTCCCGGGCGCCGGTCATGCTGTCCTCTACGCCGAGGGACCGGTGCCGCAATTGGACACCGTTCAGCTCGACTCGGCCCATGGCCCCGTATTCAGCCACGCCGAGGGCGAACTCGCGAAATACCGCGCGCATTTCGCTTGGATGGAGACGCACGCTCTGAGCACCGAACAGTCGCGTGACTTCATCCACGGGATCGCACACGAGCTCTGAGAGGTCGACATGTCGGAGATCCACTGGGAAGACGCCTTCTGTGGCGAAGGCAACAACTGCTTCCGCATAGGCACGGACGACGACGGCAACGGCTACATCTCCGTACGCGGCCAGGAGGACCACTACCTCACCGACAGCCGCGACGCCCTGCGCACTCTGATCCGCGAGATCAAGGCCGGCAAGGCCGACCACCTGCTCTGACTGCTCCGACTGCTCCGAGCGCGTACGCGCCGAGGGGGCGGGTCCGCGAACCGGTCGCGGACCCACCCCCTCGGTAAGTGAGCCGGAAGGCTACGAGCTCTCCCCGCGCGGGAAGGAGACCTCCACGCGACGGTTCTTCTTGCGGCCTTCTTCGGTGCTGTTGTCCGCGATCGGGTACTGCTCGCCGTAGCCGCGGATCTCGAAGGTGATCCCGGCGGAGGTCAGTTGCTGCTGAAGCACACCGTGCACGGCTTCGGCGCGCTGCTTGGAGAGCACGTCGCCGTGCGCGGCGGAGCCGAGGTTGTCCGTGAAGCCGAAGACCCGGACCTTCGTCGCGCTCTGCTTCTTGATCTCCTCGGCGATGGCGGCGATACGGGAGTTCGCGGCGGCCGACAGCTTGGCGCTGTCCTTGCCGAAGAGGACTTCGGCCTGGAGCGCGAACTTCACGTTCTCGTTCGTGTCCTCGCGGCGCTCCTCACCGCCCTCGGACTCGACGACCGAGATGATGTCGAGCACCTTGGCCGGCGCGAGGGTGGCACCTGCCCGGAGCTTGAGACCGGAGGACTTGCCGTCCACCTGGGGTGGTGGCGAGGTGGACTCCGTACCGGGCGGGGTACTCGGAGTCTCATCGGCACGCGCCCCCGCGGCCATGGTGAACTGCACACTGGTGAAGAGCACGGCAGCGGCGACAACCGTCACCGCCGGGCGCCTGGAGACCCTGCGCACGCGGGATGTCGTGGCACCCATCAGGAGATCTCAATCGTGGCGGTGGGCATCATCGGGAGCTGGAGGTCGACCTGTGTGGTGGAGTCAGGAGGAGCGGGGAACTGAGCGAAGATGGCGACCTTCTCATCGGGCTTGACGTTCACGACGCCCGTGGTGGTCAGTGGATAGCCGTCCGTGTCGCGCAGCACGTAGTAACGCTTCTTCTCCGCCTTGTCCACGACCGTGAAACCGGCGAAGGACCTTCCCGTGCGGGCTACTTGGGTTTCCCTGCCGTTCCAGCTGACCGGCGCGTACTCCTGCTTGGAGCCCGTGTTCGTGAGGGTGCCGTTCACGGTGAGGAAGCCGCCCTCGTCGCGCTCGGCGGAGTGGATGATGATTTCGAGCCCGTTGGCGGCGCGCATGGTCGCCAGGACCTGGCTGGTGTCCGGTGTCTCACCGCCGGCGCCGTCGTCCTTCGGAGTGCTCGTACTCGGGTTGGCGGACGCGGAGCCCTCGCCATCCTCCTTGGCACCGTCCCCCCCGCCACCGCCACAGGCCGTCAGAGAGACGGTCAGCGCGGTGGCCGCGAGGGCCACCGCCGCAGCCCTGCGCGCCTTCGCTCCGTGCCACATACTCATGAGTGCCATTCCTTTGCGTTCGCTCGCGGTCAGTCCTGGGCCAGTCGGACGGAGAATAGATCGGCCATGTCCGGGAGAAGGTCAAGATGCTCCGGATCGATGTCCCAGGGCGTGCTGCCGCCGCAGTCGAGCGTGCCCGGGGACGCCGGCTTGGCGTCGTCCGAGTCCTCCGACTCCTCCCCGTCCTCAGGCTGCTGCTCTTCCTCGGCGGGCTCGAAGCTGCACCGGGGTACGACAACCGCCGTGGCCACGGCCTCGGCGTGCTTGTCCTCGGTCTCCGAGAGGATGTTGGGGCCCATCGGCTCCTGGGTGCGGACACGGACCCGGAAACCCCACCGGCCATCGTCCAGTTGCCGGCATTCGCCCGGCAGCACATCGGCACCGTTCTGGTCGGCGAACCGGGTCGCGGCCTGGCAGCCGCCCTCTGTGCCGATCGGGTCGCCGTTGAAGACGTCATCCAGAAATTCGGGGTCCAGCAGTCCCGCCAGGAGACCGTCACGGAACAGATCACGTGACTCCTGGGCCGCCGCCAAGGCAGCGGCGTCCGCGGCTCCCTGAGCCTCATTGCGTGTCGCACCGGCCTGACCGACCGCGAAGAACGCGAGCGCGAGAAAGAGCAGGCCCGCCACCATCGTGATGTAGATGGGAGCGGCCTGCCCTGACTCGCTGGAAGTGCTACGTGTCACTCCCCGCCACCGAGGATCTCGCCGACCTTCTCGGTCAGCCCATCGGCGATGGTCGAAGCCACGTCCGTGCCGACGATGGCCGCGATGATCAGCGCCACCAGCACGATCACACCGACGTACTCGACAGCGCCCTGTCCCTTGTCGCGACGGGCCTTCATCGCCGTGACGGCCGTGTTCGCCCAGGTGCCGACGTAGACCTTGGTGGCGGTGGCGGCCTTCAGCGTGATGTTCGACATGGTGTTCTCCTCCGGTGTCGGCCGGCCGCGTACCGGCCGACTCGTACGAGTCTTTGTTGTCGTTCGCGCTGCCGGCTTCCTCCTGGCCGGTGTCGCTGGCGACATGAGAAAAGTACGCCGGGGAGGCAGCCTCCGACATGGGCCTCAGGGCCCAACCACGGACCCAATAAGGGGATTGGGCCCTGCCCTCCGCCGTCCCCTCCGCTGCCCCATCCACCGTCCGTGCGGCCCGGTGGGCGTCTGTGCGCTCAGCCATGGCCGGCCGGCCTTCCCTGGGCAATCCCATGCCAGAGGGCGATGGCCTCGCCGCGGCTGCCCGCGTTCAGCTTGGTGAAGATGCGGTTGATGTGGTTCTTGACGGTCTTCTGGCTGATGAAGCAGGCGGCGGCGATCTGCTGATTGGTCATGCCCGACGCGATCAGATCCATGATCTCCACCTCCCGCTGGCTCAGTTCGGAGTACGGCCCCTCGGGGTGCCCTGCCTGTGGCCCCCGAGAAGAATGTCCCACACCAGCTTGCGAAAGCAAAGACTCTGAAGGAGATTGTTGCGAGTTCAACTCTTGATCAACATGCCCTGGCTGGGCGTTCATTGAGGGAAAGGGCGGAACAGGGTTGGACGGTGTGCCGTATGCAGGTGCAGATGGTTGAAGCGCTGCCGCAGGGCGATACCCCGAGCCCGTGAACGCCGTGCCCAGGCCCTCCGGCAGTCCGGCCGGCCCACCGCTGGACCCGGGGCCGTTCCGTACCGTCGCCAGCAGCGCGCTGGAGGCGGAGTAGGTGAAGTGGGCCCGGCCCTGCTTGATGTCGCGTACGGCGTGGACCAGTTGGTCGGCCGTGAACTCGCCGTGGACCAGATAGCCGCCCGCGCCCAGTCTCAGCGCCTCGTGGACGATCTCGCTCTCGCGGCTGTACGTCATCATCAGAACCGGCGCCAGCCGCACCAGATGCGGCAGCGCGGAGATGCCGTCGACTCCTGGCATCCGTACGTCCAGCAGAATGACATCGGGGCGGTGCTGTACGGCCTGTTCGTACGCCTGGCGGCCGTCCGATGCCTCCGCGACGACCTCCAGGTCGTCACGTCCGGAGAGCAGGACGGTGAGTCCCGCCCGTACCACCGGGTTGTCGTCGGCGACCACGACGCGCAGGGGCGGCGCGGCCGGCATCGCATGGGGGAAGTCGGGGAGTTCTCCGGATGCCGCCGGCGGTGCGGATGTGGGGACTCCGGCTGTCTGTTCCGAGCTCAGCGGTGTGGCGTGCGAGGACGTGTGCTGCGATGCGTGGGCCTGCTGTGTCCAGTGCTGCCCGGAGCTTCTGGAGGTGTCGTCCGGCATGGCTGCGGCCTCCTCTCAAGGTGTGGGAACGGTGGCTGGTCGGTGCTGTGTGCGGGGCCTTCGCTGTCAGTTCAGTTGTGGAGCGGGGTGCGGTTGTGGGGCCGGCCGGCTGTCATGGGTGACTCGCAGTGCGGTGAGCGGCAGTTCCAGACGTACTTCCGTGCCCGTCGCGGCCCGGCCCTTGCCGATCCGGATACGGGCCCCGATGGAAGCCGCACGCTCGACCATGCCGACGAGGCCGAAGTGGCCGGCCCGCCGCAGGTCGTCGAGGGTGGTGCCCGGCGGCAGACCTTGTCCGTCGTCGTACACGCTGATGCGCAGGAGATCGCGGACGACCCCGGCCGAGACATTGACATAGGTCGGGTTCGCGTGGCGGTGCGCGTTCTCCATCGCCTCGCTCGCGATCGTCAGGGCGTGCCGGGCGACGGCGTGCGGAATGGGCGGCACGGTTACCTCACCGAGATGCCCGAAGGTCGCCTCGACGCCATGGCGGCGGGCGAAGTCCTCGGTGCGGGAGCGCAGTTCCGCCAGTACGTCGACCCCGCCGTCCAGCCCGGACTCACGCCGCAGATCGGAGAGCAGTTCCCGTGACTCGGCGGCGGCACGCCGGGCCGAGCGCGCCACCAGCTCCGCCTGATGCTTGACGGTGAGGGGGTCCATCCGGTCCGCCGAATGCGCCAGACCGTCCGCCGCCAGGGCCAGACCATGGAGCGTCTTGGCCACCGAGTCGTGCATCTCCCGGGCGAGCCGTGCCCGTTCCTCCTCGACGGCGCCGTGCACCGCGAGCCGGGCGCGGGCCTCGGTCAGGGCCTGGCTCGCGGTGCCGAAGCCCAGCATCAGACTGCGCAACGTACTGCCGATCGCCCCCGCGATCACACAGAGCCCCGGCAGGAGAAGGGCGCTGAACCCCGCCTCCGCCTCGCTGTTCACGGTGTACGCGACGGCCACGATCAGTGACTGGAGTACGGCGAACAGCGCCGCGCCGCGCCAGCCGTACACCAGCCCGGCGAGCAGCGGGGTGCACATGGTGACGTACGCGAGCGTCGAGTCCGGGGACGCCGTGATGAGCAGGAGCGCGCCGAAAAGCATGTCGGCCGCCAGCAGCACGGGATGGCGCAGCAGGAACGGCCCGAAGCGCTCCCAGTCGCGCAGCAGCACGTAGGAGAGCATGAAGGTCACGATCACGGCCGAGCCCACGAGCCAGGTGGCGAGGCCCGGCGCGGTACGGGCCAGGGCGAAGGGGGCGGCGAGCGCGATCATGGCGAGCCGGAAGCCGAACACCTGACGGCACAACGCCTGGAGAGCGTTGACCTGGATCGGGAGAGAGGGCACATGGCTCGGGGCCGCTGTGGCCGAACGCGGCACCTCATTGGTGTTTCCGCCGGTGAGCGTGAGCGTTTTCTGACCCATCGAGATCACCTCCCCTTCGGAGGAGTGCGGTCGGATGGTCGGACATGTGGATGGCGACGAGGTGACGTCCTGTCGAACTACCCGGAGAGAATGCTTCCGAAATCGACGTTGGAGCCGTAGTAGAAGCTCAGAACGATCAGGATCATGGTGGCCGGCAGCATCACCATGGTCACCACGAGCGTGCTCTTCGGTACCGCCTGAGCGGCGCTGCGCCGGGAGTTCTGGGCGTCCGCGCGGCGCATGTCATTGGCGATCTGTATCAGTGTGTCCACGATGGGAGCACCCAGTTCCTCGCCCTGCTGGAGCGCCGTGACGAACATCGACACCTGCTCCGAGGCATTGCGTTTGCGGAGTTGTTCGAAGGCTTCCCGGCGGCTGACGCCCATGTCCATCTGGCGCAGGGTGATGCTCAGTTCGTCGGCCCAGGGACCGGTGTACTTGTCGGCGACGCGCTCCAGCGCCTGGCGGAAACCGAGCCCCGCCGAGACGACCACGGCGAGGACGTCCAGGAAGTCGGGCAGCGTGCGCTCGATATCCGACTTACGCCTGCGGATGGCCGCCCAGATGATCACATCGGGCCAGGCCAGACCGTACGCCACCGCGACGAGCCCGACGACCGTCTGGCCCCGGGAGACCATCGCGAGTGCCGCCAGCACGCCCAGGGCTCCGTAGACGGCCCGGCGGGCGGCGAAGCGGTCGACGGTCATACCGCCCGGGTTGCCGGCCATGTCGAGCCGACGGCGCAGGGCTTCGACCCGCTTCGGGCCCATCATGCCGAGCACACTGGGGGCCCAGCGCATGCCGAGCCGGTCGATACCGGATCCCACGGCGGTCGTCCGCGTGGCGCCGACCTCCAGCGCGACCGCCAGGTCGCTCGGGAGCTTGGCGTCCGCACGGTACATACGGATGCCGTGGAAGACGCCGTACACGGCCAGCCCCACGGCGACCGAGAGCAGAAGTCCCATCATGTGTCCTCTCCCGCCTCAGACCTGGACCCGGGACAGTCGCCCGATCAGGAGATAGCCGACCGCGTACATGGCGAAGGCGACGCCGGTGCCGATCTGGCCCAGCGTCGAGCCGGTCATCTTGTCCAGCGCGCCCGGCGTCGTGGTGTTGATCATCAGCAGAAAGCCGAGGCCGAGCAGAGGGACCGCGAGAGCGGTGACCTTGACCTGGGACAGCATCGTCGTGACCTCACGGCGGGTCTCCTTGCGTTCCTCCAGGGTCTCGGTGAGGTTGCGCAGGGAGGTGACCACCTGGCCGCCGGCCCGGCTGGAGAGCACCAGTGTCGTGACGAGGACGACCAGTTCGCGGGACGGAAGGCGGTCGGCGAGTTCGCCGAGTGCGTCGTCCAGGCTCTGTCCGACGGCAAGCTGGTTGGCGACCCGGCGGAGTTCCTCGCCCGCCGGGTCGTCGAGTTCCTCCGCCGCCATCTCCAGGGCGGTACGCAGCGCCAGACCTGCCTGGGTCGCGTTGGCGAGCACGCGGGTCAGCTCGGGCAGCTGGCTGATGAAGGCTTCCGTGCGCTTGGTGCGCTGCCAGTTGAGGAAGGCGTTACCGCCCCAGACGCCGATCAGCGCCGCGAGCAGGCCGAAGAACGGCGCGAATATCGCGCCGATCACGAAATACAGGGCGAGCAGACCGGCGATCACATAGACGACGTACTCACCCGGCGTCAGATCGAGGCCGGTGGCGGCGATCTTGCGCTCGGTGCGCTTGCCCAGCTGGGTGCTTCGCAGTTGGCGGTCGACAGCGGCGAAACGACGGCGTCGGCCGGTCGCGTTCGCGATCTGCCCCGTATGGGACATACGTTCGACGAGCGCCTCCCGCTGGGCCTTGCCCGACGAGTAGACGTGCACGCCGATGACCGCGAGCACACAGGTGAGCAGTGTGACACCGATCGTCAGGAGCGGGAGATTATCCATGTCGTGCGGGGACCTTCTCGATGGACGGGGGAGGGCTCTGGGGCTCTGGGCTCTGGGGCTCTGGGTGGGGTCGGCGGGACGTGGGGGTGAAGCGGTGAGTGGTGTCAGGCCGCCGTCTTCCGTACGGCCAATTCCTTCTCCGACTCCGCGGTCCCGAAGGCCGGTGGTACGGATTCGCTTTTCAGATGCAGGCGTTCGGCGATCCGGCGCGGCAGCGGGTAGTACTCGAACTTCCCGTGCACCCGCCCGTCCGGCGCCATGGGCTGGGCGATGAAGCGGCAGACCGAGACGATCCGGTACTCCTCGCGGCCGTGCGAGTCCACGATGGCGATCTCGGTCACCCGGCGGGAGCCGTCGGCGTGCCGGGTGAGCTGCACGATGACATCGACGGCGCTGTTGATCTGGTCCTTGATCGCCACGAACGGGATCTCGACCTCCGACATCGATGCCAGGGTCTGGAGTCGCATCAGCGCGTCCTCCGCGCTGTTGGCGTGGACGGTGGCCAGGGAGCCGTCGTGGCCGGTCGACATGGCCTGGAGCATGTCGAGCGTCTCGCCGCCGCGGACCTCACCGACGATGATGCGGTCGGGGCGCATACGCAGGGAGTTGCGTACGAGGTCGCGGATGGTCACCTGGCCCTTGCCCTCCACGTTCGAGGGGCGGCTCTCCAGCGTGATCACATGGGACTGCTGGAGCTGGAGCTCGGCGGAGTCCTCGATGGTGACGATGCGCTCGCCGTCGGGGATGAGTCCGGAGAGGGAGTTGAGCAGCGTCGTCTTTCCCGTACCGGTGGCTCCGGAGACGATCACGTTGAACTTCGCGCGCACCAGTCCGGCCAGCAGGATCATCATCTGCTCGTCCAGCGAACCGAGGCTGATCATCTCGTGGAGGGTGAAGGCCCTCGGGAAGCGCCGGATGGTGAGGATCGGCCCGGTCAGCGAGAGCGGCGGAATGATCACGTTCACTCGCTCGCCGGACGGCAGTCGGGCGTCGACCATTGGATTCGCCTCGTCCACCCGGCGGTTGACGGTGGAGACGATGCGCTCGATGGTCTGCATCAGCTGCTCGTTGGAGGTGAACCGCATCGGCAGCTGCTCCAGCCGGCCGCCGCGCTCGACGAAGACCTGGTCCGCGCCGTTCACCATGATCTCGCTGATGGAGGCGTCTTCGAGCAGGGGCTCCAGGATGCCGAGGCCAAGGGCCTCGTCGACGACCCGGCGGATGAGCTGGGACCGCTCGACGGTCGAGAGGACCGGGCCCTCCCTGCTGATGATGTGGCTCAGGACCCGCTCAAGGCGGGCCCGGCGCTCGGCCGCGGCGAGCGCGGACATCTCGGCAAGGTCGATCTCCTCCAGGAGCTTGGCGCGGTAGACCCCGACGAGAAGACTCTCCTCGCTGTGCCCGTTCGTCGGCTCGGGGCTGTTGATGCGCGCCCGCAGGCTCATGTCCTCAACTCCCAGGTTCTGCTGGTGTGCTCGGGTGGTGCGGTGATGCGTGTGTGGGTTGGTGCGGCGGTACGTCCGTGACCGGCGTGCGGCCGGACGGCCGGGTCAGTCGAGAGGCATCGTGGCGCTCCTCCGGGCCTTGGGGAGGAGGTCTTTCATGATGGGCAGGATGACCGGGACCGTGATCTCCGCGGTCACCGTCACCTCGTCGCCGTTCACGCGCGGTTCGGGGATGTCGACCTCCAGCCACTCGCTCGTCGCGGCCTTGCCGGCCGCTTCGGCCGACATGGTGACATCGTTGTACGACTCCGCGCGGGCCGCCGCCCGTGCCGCCGTACTCGCCTGCTGTACGGCGTACCCGGCCAGCCCGAGCTGGATCGCGGCGAGGGCGACGATGAGCAGCAGCGTGATGACGCCGACGTATTCGAGGGCGACCTGTCCCCGTTCGCGCGCGTCGCGCGCTGTGCGCTTCACCATGGGTCAGCTCTCCCTCACGGCCGAGGCCCGGCCCGGAACGGTGACCGGGATGTTGAGGCCGGGGAAGAGCACCGGCACGTCGAGGTTGACCTCGGCCCTCACCAGATCCACGCCGTCGTCCTCGCAATGGATCTCCGCGGTCCAGGCCCCGGGAAGGTCCTCGGTCCCGGCTCGCTCGCAGTCCGCGTTGGCCGACTCCGGCTCCGCCACCGTGTACGCCCGCACCGCCTCGTCCGCCGCGTTGCCCGCGAGCGAGAAGGTGTAGCCGACCAGGGCGGCCTGCCAGAGCAGGATCACCGTGGCCAGGATGACCGGGACCATGCCGACGAACTCGACGGCGACCTGCCCCCGGTCGTCGCGAAGCCCCGGCCGCTCAGCGCGCGAGCGGCCGCCGCCCGGTCGGGTGGTCGGCCGCGTGGCCGGCAGGGTGGCCGGGTCCTCTTCGTATCTCTGTGATCGTCGTGCGTCTGTTCTTGGGACACTCATGCTTCAACGCTCCCCCTCCGGCTGGTGGGCTGGCCTCATCAGTCCTGCTGCCTCGATCGTCCGCGCAGGACCCCGACCGATCCGCGGTCTCCCTTGAACTTGGTGTTCTTCTCCCCGCCTTCGGACGTTTTCACCAGCCCCAGTTCCCCGGCCAGTCCCCACATCGCCTGCTTCACCGTGGACTTGGACTCCAGGTCCTGCATCCGGCCGGCGTCGACGGCGGCCTGCAGTTCCTTGAAGTTGGCCGGGATCGTGACCCGCGCGACGCGGGTGCTGGTGATCCGTTCGATCAGTGGCGGCTGGATCTCGGTATTGCGCGTGTGGCGGTTGACGACTATCACGGTCTCCTCCGCCTTGCGGATCTGGAGCCGGTCCCACAGCCGCACCATGCGCTTGGCCGCCCGGACCGACACCACATCGGGGGTCGTCAGCAGCAAGGTGGTGTCGGCCATCTCGATCGCGGCGGCGTTGGCGCTGTTCATCTGGGTGCCGCAGTCGACGACGACGACCTCGTAGCGGTTGCGGAGCGCGCTGACGATCTGCCGTACGGACCGTTCGTTGACCTCCTCGCCGCGCTCCCCCTCCCCCGGCGCCAGCAGCATCCCTATCCCGCTCGGGTGGATGTAGACGGCGTCCTGGAGCACCCGGGGAGATATGTCCTGGATGGAGGCGAGGTCCACGATCGACCGCCGGAACTGCACATCGAGGTACGAGGCGACGTCGCCTGCCTGGAGGTCGAGGTCCGCGAGCGCGGTGTTCATGCCGGACGCCCGCGCCGCCAGGGCCAGCTGGACGGCGACCGTGGTCGTACCGACGCCGCCCTTCGCGCCGCTGACCGTGATGACCGTACCGCCGGGGCCGGTGAACACGTCGGCGCCCTGGCCGAGATGGCGTCGTACCCCCACCGACCAGGCCGCCGCCGCCTGCACGCGCTGGGCCAGTTCCTCGTACGAGAGCGGCAGCCCGACCAGGCCGCGGGCGCCGGAGTCCATGGCGGCCGCGAAGAGGCCGGGGCCGGCGTCCGTGGTGACGAGGATGACCCCGACGGCCGGGAAGCGGAGGGCCACTTCCCGGATCAGTTCGAGCGCCGGTACCGGACCGATCCGTTCATGGACCAGGACCACTTCCGGCAGTTCCTCGATCGACTCGGCGGCCAGCCTGGCCAGGGTGTCGATCAGCGAGGTGGAGTCACCGACAGGTGCGGCCGGCTCGGCGTCGGGGAGCTGGCTGAGCAGCGTCGTGATGGACCGGGCGGCATCGGCGTCCCCGACGACCGGCAGGATTCTGGTGCTCATGCGTCCCTCACTTGTCCCCTTCGAGGGTGTAGGTGTTCTCGCCCGGGCGCAGCGTGGTGGGGCTGCCGTCGGCGAGGAGCGCGAGGCGTACGTGCTTTGCGAAGGACTCGGCGTACGCGACGCGCTGGGCGTCCTTCGTCTTCAGCGCGAAGGTGATCGGCACGGCCTTGGTGGCCGCGCTGCGGCTGCTGTTGCCCTCGTCGGGCTGTAGTGCGGTGAGCTTGCCGACGTCGAGGACCTTGGCGTTGGGGACGATGATCCGGGACTGGGCCTGGCCGTCCCGGTTGTCGGCGGCGAAGGTCGCGAAGATATTCACCAGGTCGCCGGGGAGGATCTTCCCGGCGACACCGGTCGACGCGTCGATCATGATGGCGATTTCCTGCTCGTCATTGGCGAGCGCGGGCCGATTGACGATCATGTCGTCCTGGAGCAGCGAGCCCTGCTTGAGCTGGGTGACGGCGATCTTTCCGTTGACGACGGCCAGATCGGTCACCGCGTTCTCGGAGAGCCAGCGCTTGGGCATGCTGATCTTCTCGAACTGGCCCTCGTTGAGCGGGGTGTACGGAGCGACGTCCGCCTTCAGCCGGTACGCGGCCACCTCGGGTCCGACCTTCGAATTCACGTCGCTTATCACGGAGAGGACACCGGCGAACGCGGCGAAGGCGCAGAGGACCGAGAGGAGAAGGAGTATGACGCCGCGGCGTTGCCGTGAATTCATGAGCGGGACAACCTCGTTCGGGTGACGTGAGTGTGAGGGCGGGATGTGTGACGGCGGGATGTGTGACGGCGGGATGTGTGACGGCGGGATGTGTGACGGCGGTATGTGTGACGGCGGTATGTATGAGGGCGAGCCGTGCGGGCGGGTTGCGAGAGCGATGTGTGAGATCTGTGCGTGAACCCGGAGCGGGGGAGTCTGCCGTGCGGATGGGGGTATCGGGAGTCGGGGGAGGACGGGGAGGAAGCAGGACCCAGGGGGCCGGAGGGACGCGAACGGAGCGCTCCCGTCGGCGCGCGGCGCCACGCCGCCGCGCTTCCGCCTAGGTGGATGTTCCGCGGTTCAGGACACCCGCGGCGCCCATTTGGTTCTCGGGCGGCGTGAGCGGCGCGGAACAGAATCCGCAGCGGTCACCTATGAGTTCGATACCGCACCAGGAACACACCTCTCTTCGTACGGAGGAGACCAACTGATAGAGAACGGAGATATCGGGCAGAAAGGCGGCGAACTCAACCATCTTGGAAGTCCCCCACCAGCGCCGTGAATCCGCCGGGAGGGCACAGTCCTGGATTCCCTGGACCTGCCACGCGGGCGCGAGGGTCTTGGTCACCCAGTCGGACTGCGACTGCCCCTTCGCGACGAGCAGTTGGGTCCCGAAGTCGGGACCCGCGAGTTCACCGGACCCGCCGATCTTGATCAGCTGGGGCGTCGGGTTGGCGAGCACCCCGAACTGGGAGCCAGGCACCCAGGACTTCGCGTGGGTCTTGAGGCTCACGGGCACCCGGTCGAGCCTGGTCACGGAGTTGAGCAGCGCTCCGGCGTAGATGTAGTGCGAGAGCAGCCGGGCCGCGGAGGCGACGATTCCGGCACTGAAGTCACAAATGGACAATTGCCGTAGCTGGCGCACGAGCACGGCCACGCCGAGCGGCGGCAGATCAAGTTTGAGAAGCGCGATCCGGTCGGTCTCCAGGACCGACCTGACGGTGTGCAGACGTCGTTCATGAGCCGCCGTGATCGACGCGGGATAGAGCGCCACGACATAGCCGTGCTGCTCCACGAGGACCTGCGTGTCGGCGAGCGCGGCGTCCAGTGGCTGGGCGTCGGGTGACTGGAGCAGCGCCGCGGTCGGCGTCTGCTGGTCCGTCGGTGGTAGCACCAGATCAGGACTGGTGACAGCAATCGCGGTCGGCACGCTGGTTCCCCGTTCGGCTCCGGCCGCCGGAGTCCCGACGGCCGCAGTTCTCTCCTGCTGGGTGCTTCTGCTTCAGCACTTTATCCACCTCGTACTGTGCAGAGAACACCTATCAGATGACGATGCCAAGGGTTCGGGCGGCAACCTCCGGCAAAGCCGGACGAAGCAGTCAGCTGTTCACTGCCGTTTCAACTAATATTTCATTTGGTCGAATTCCGCATCCAATCGCTCGGCTTTGGGCCCGAGTTGGGCCCAGGGACCCACGAACGGGCATGACTCGCGCCCGTACGCTCCCATTCCGATTCCGCGTGCGAAAGGCACTCGGTCACGGAGGGGGACGGGCCGGATGAAACGCCGGATGAGACGCCCGACGGAACGCCGGACGGGACGCCCGATGGAGCGCCGCACGGGACGCCCGACTGGACGCCGGGCGGGACAACCGACGGGCCGCCGCACGGGACGACAGCTGCCACCGGGGCACGGGCGTGACCGAGGGGCCACGGCCACCGAGTACGCGGGCGTGATCGTGGTCGTGGCGGCGGTCGTCGGGGCACTGGTCGGTACGGGAGTCGACCAGACCCTCGCCGACGGCCTGCGCTGTCTCATCACCTTCAGCGGCCCCTGCGACACGGGCGGCGGCGGGGAACGGGACCAGTCCGCGCCCAGGACCGACGCCGACTACGAGCCGCCGCTCTGCCAGATCTCCTCCGTCACCGACAAGGCGGGCGCGAAGGCGAAGGTCCTCTTCATCGAGTGGGGCGAGGAGTACGGCTTCCAGCAGACGACGTTCCGGTCCAACAAGGACCTCAACAAGGACGGCAAGGTCGACGCGAATGACCGGCAAGTCATGATGACCTTCACCGACGCCGCCTCCGTCGCCGCCAAGAAGGACTGGAAACCGGGCGCGAAAATAGGCAAGTTCGGCGCCGACAAGGTCGAACTCGGCGCCGGAATCAAGGTCACCAACGGCGACACCTGGGTCTTCGACAGCGAGGAGCAGGCCAAGTCGTTCCGTGACGACATCGAGGAACTCAAGACGTACGAGCTGGCCAACCGCAACACCAACGCGCGCGGCGGCGGCCTCGGCAACAGCATCCTCTACCTCTTCGGCAAGGGCCCGATGGCCAAGGAGGAGGAGCTGCGCGAGCGTATCGAGGAGAAGCTCGGCAACCGCCACATCAGTTACGGCAAGGTCGGCCTGGAGGCCAGTGCGGCGGGCGGGCTCAAGCTGACGGCGGGCGACGAGAAGAAGCTGAGCGCCACCCTCGGCGGCAACTTCAAGTTCTCGCCCGAGGCGACCTGGACCGACAACGACTTCAAGGGCACGAAGGCGTACACGTACAGCGCGGCCGTCGAGTACGGCGGCAAGGCCGGGTACGAGGCCGGGCCCCTCAGCGGGGACGCCTCCGCGTCCACCACGCGGACCGGCACGATCACCGTCACGCACGACAAGAAGACCGGCGAACTGCTGCGCATCGACATGACCCGCACGGTCGAGAAGGGCGCCACGAAGGACGGCGCGAAGATCGGCGGGGACAACGGCAAGGGCGGCGACGACAAGCGCGGCGGCAGCGGCGGGGCGAAGGGCACCGACGGGTCCACCGGTATCGAGGTCGTCACCAACTCGGTCGTCATCCCGCCGGGCTCGGCCGGCGACAAGCAGCGCGGGATCGCCCAGGAGTGGCTGGACGGCCACGGCGACAACGCCGCGCCCTTCACCTACATGTTCGACGACCACGCCCCGACGAAGCGCCCCGGCGCGGACGATCCGTTCGGGCGGCTGCTCTTCGACGAGGGGCTTTCCAGCCGGACGAACTACACCGGCGCGACGGAGGCCGCGGAGTACGGCTTCGAACTGAACCTGGGACTCAGCCTCGGCTTCTCGGTCTCCACCGAGAAGAAGGAGGAAACGCTCGACAAGGCGCAGTTCCTGGGGGCACCCCATGGGGACAGCCGCACCTATCTCCCGTACAGCTACTGTGCGAACTGACCCGGCCGGCGACAGGAGCACACCAGCCATGAGGACACCCGCCACAACCACCCCGACCGCCGCCCCGACCAGCCCGAACGGCCCGAGCACCGCGAACGGCCCCAGCGGCCCGAGCACCGCGACCAGTGGGAAATCGCCCCGGTGGCCGGCCGTGGCCGCCGCCTGCGCCGCCGTCGTCGCACTCGCGGCCGGGTGCGGTACGGACACGACGGCCGGCGTGGTGCCCGAGGGGTGGGGCACGCTCAAGACCTCGGCGGTCACGGTCGCACACCCACCCGCCTTCACACCGCAGAGCGCGGGTGAGCGGAGCGAGTACAACGCGGCGGCTGCGACCCTCGCGGAGGACGGCAAGGACGTCGGGATGATCACCGTCCAGCTGGACTTCACCAACGCCGACTCGGCGGAGGAAGCGGCGATCGGCGCCGAGGCGGGCATCGCCCTCGGCTCGACGCTGGGCAAGCAGCGGAAGATCGAGGTCGCCGGCCCCGAGGGCAGGACGGAGGCACGGCGCATCGACTTCGAGTTCACCGAGAAGGGCTCCCGGATCAAGGGCATGATCGTCGCGGGTCTGGACTCGGCGAAGAAGTCGTACGCGGTACGGGTCGACGCGGCCAAGGGGAGACTCGGTGACGGCGATCTCACGAAGATCATCGACTCGATCACCCTCAAGTAGGCGGCCGACATGGACATACCGGGCGGTGACTACGTCTTCTTCGGGGGCATGACCCTGCTGTTCGGCTGGCTGGCGGCCCACTACGCCCGGCGGCTGGCGGCGGTGACGCGCGCGCGCCGGGCGGGCGGCCGGGCGCCCGGCACCTGCGTACGGATCGAGAGCGAGCCGTACAACCGCTCGGACGCGCGCCGGTACGTCTTCACCTTCCGCACCACGGACGGGCGGAGCGTCGAGTTCGAGGATCTGGCGACGGGCGCGGTGCGGGTGGGTTCGCGGGTCACGGTGGCGTACGACCCGGCGGCCCCCGAGCGCACCGCGACGGTCGCCGGGCGCGGCAACTGGTCGCCGGTGGCGCAGTACGTACTGCTGGTGACAGGGTGCGGGCTCGCGGCGGCCTGCTTCGCGGCGGTGCTGGTGTTCACGGCGATCTGAAACACATCACGGCGATCACGACATGTCAGTGCGGTCCGAGACACGTTGTCGCGGTCCGAGACATGTTGTCGCGGTCGGAGACATGTTGTCGTGGTTTGGGACGCGCCGACCGGCCCGGGGCACCGCGGCTCCCGGGCCCTGGAAATCGACAGCGAAACGATCTGAGACACGGGGATTCGATGCACGGCGATCTGTTCACCCACCCGTTCGGAGGCGAGAGGCGATGACGCGGTACGACTACCCGAGGGCGCCCTCGCGCCGGGACGACGGCGGCGGAGCGCCGGTCCTCGCGATCGTGCGCGCGTGGGCGGCCGGCATCGTCATGCTGCTCATCACGGAGTACTTCCAGGCCACGCTGGTCTACGACTACCTGGCCTCGGACGAGAAGCTGGAGACGTTCCTCGGCCGCCTGCTGCTGATCCATCTGCCGAACGCCGTCTGCGTCGCCGTCGCCGCCTGGGCGGCGGGACGCGTCCATCATGAGCCGTTCCGCGACGCCACGGCGCAGCATCTGACGGCGGTCCTGACCGTGCCGGTGGCGGCGCAGGCCCTCAACCTGTCGCTCCAGTGGCGGGATCTGGCGGCCGAGGGGCTGCTGATGTCGAACGCGGTGCTGGTGGTCGGGTGTGTGACCGGTTACGCGGTGGAACGGCTTCAGGAGGACTGACGCCTGGGGCCGGCTCCGGAGGACTGACGGCTGGTGCGCCGCGCCGGAGTAATGGCACCTGGAGGGCCGGCTTCCGGGGCGCTGCCGCCACTCCTTCGTATACGAGCTGCTGCCACAGGTCTTGACAACTTGATTGGTCTGGACCAGTTTTACGCCCGACGGTGGCCACCGTTCCCCCTCTCACGTACCTCCATCCCCGAACACCAGCCGGAGGCAGCAAGTGGAACGCGCACCAGGCGGCAGAGGACGTATCAGAACGTGGTTCGGCGGGACGGTGGCCGTGCTGGCCGCCGGCGCGCTGAGCCTGACCGGGCTCACCGGCACCGCGCAGGCCGCCGACGTCAATGTGGCCAGGAACGCGGGCTTCGAGTCCGGGCTCACCAACTGGACCTGCTCCGCGGGCAGCGGGGCCACCGTCGGATCTCCCGTGCACGGAGGCGCCGCCGCGCTCCGGGCCGCCCCCGGCGGCCAGGACAACGCCAAGTGCGTCCAGGCCGTCGCCGTACAGCCCAACTCGACGTACACGCTGAGCGCCTGGGTCCAGGGCGGGTACGCGTATCTCGGGGCCGAGGGAACCGGCACCACCGATGTGTCGACCTGGACGCCTGACAGCTCCGGCTGGAAGCAGCTCACCACCACCTTCAGGACCGGCGCCTCGACCAGGTCCGTGAACGTCTACACCCACGGGTGGTACGGCCAGAGCGCCTACTACGCCGACGACGTGTCCGTCTTCGGCCCCGACGGCGGCGGGGGCGGCGACCCGGAGCCGCAGGTACCGGGCGCGCCCTCCGGGCTGGCGGTCGGGTCGGTGACCTCGTCGTCCGTGACCCTCAACTGGACCGCCGTGTCCGGCGCGACCGGCTACAACGTCTACCGCGCCGGTACGAAGGTCCAGTCGGCGAGCGGCACTTCCTCGACCGTAACGGGGCTGGCCGCGGACACCTCGTACGACTTCCAGGTGACCGCCACCAACGCGGCCGGTGAGTCCGCGAGGTCCGCGACCGTCACTGGCAGGACCGCCCAGAGCGGCGGCGGCAACCCGGGCAACCCGGCCGTACCGAAGCACGCGGTGACCGGCTACTGGCAGAACTTCAACAACGGCGCCGCCGTCCAGAAGCTCCGTGACGTGCAGTCGCAGTACGACATCATCGCCGTCTCGTTCGCCGACGCCACGACCACGCCCGGCCAGATCACCTTCAACCTCGACCCGGCCGTCGGCTACGCCTCGGTCGCCGACTTCAAGGCGGACATCGCCGCGAAGAAGGCCGCGGGCAAGTCCGTGATCATCTCGGTCGGCGGGGAGAAGGGCAGCATCTCCGTCAACAGCGACGCCTCCGCCACCGCCTTCGCCAACAGCGCCTACGCCCTGATGCAGGAGTACGGCTTCAACGGCGTCGACATCGATCTGGAGAACGGCCTCAACTCCACCTATATGACAAAGGCTCAGCGCCAGTTGTCCGCGAAGGCGGGCGCGGGCATGGTGCTGACGATGGCGCCGCAGACCATCGACATGCAGTCGACGGCCGGTGAGTACTTCAAGACCGCGCTGAACGTGAAGGACATCCTCACCGTCGTCAACATGCAGTACTACAACAGCGGTTCCATGCTCGGCTGCGACGGCAAGGTCTACTCACAGGGCTCCGTCGACTTCCTCACGGCCCTCGCCTGCATCCAGCTCGAAGGCGGACTCGACCCGTCCCAGGTCGGCATCGGCGTCCCCGCTTCCACCCGCGGTGCGGGCAGCGGTTACGTGGCGCCGTCCATCGTGAACAACGCGCTGGACTGCCTGGCCAAGGGCACCGGCTGCGGCTCGTTCAAGCCGTCCAGGACCTACCCCGGCATCCGTGGCGCCATGACCTGGTCCACCAACTGGGACGCGACGGCGGGCAACGCCTGGTCCAACGCGGTCGGCCCGCACGTCCACGGCCTCCCGTAGTCCGCCTCCCCCGTAATCCGCCTCCCGTAGTCCGTCTCCCCCGTAGTCCGTCTCCCGTAATCCGCCTCCCGCAGTCCGCAACACCACCCCGAGCCCCCCACAGGGCCGGCAGCGCCGTCGAACCCCACCCGACGGCGCTGCCGTGTGTCCGGGACCGGAGACCGACGGGGCGGCCGAGCACCCGTACACGCTCTCCGCGCGGAAGTGGCTCGACGCCATCAAGGCCGCCCGGGACAAGCCATAAGCCCCTACCAGGGAATGTCCCGCACCTGCTGCACGCACAGCACGATGAACAGCAGCCCCGCCGCCGTCAGCATCACATTGCTCAGCATGCCGTTCCGCCATTCCTTCGGCGTGCGGGACGAGTTGAGCAGCCACACCAGCGTCAGCGCCAGGAACGGCATGAAGAACGCGCCCAGCACGCCGTAGACGACCACCAGGCCGAACGGCTCGTCCAGGAAGAGGAGGGAGATCGGCGGGAAGGTCAGCCAGAGCAGATACGCGCGGAACGGTACGGAGCGTTCGCGCTCGCCGGAGGCGACCTCCTCCGTCGTCTTCCTGGCCTCGTCCGCCGCCGCCCCCACGCGGTCCTTGCGGATCCGCTCCACAAAGTCCGCGAACATCAGGCTGACTCCGTGCCAGACGCCGATGAGCGACGAGAACGACGTGGCGAAGAAGCCGATCAGGAACAGCTTGGCGGTGGTCGGGCCGAAGCGGTCCTCCAGGATCGTGCCGAGGTCGATCAGGCCGCGGTCGCCCTTGGTCAGGGCGATCTGGGAGGAGTGCAGCAGCTCGGCGCCGATGATCAGCATGGCGACGACGAAGAGGCCGGTGGTGATGTACGCGACCCGGTTGTCGAGACGCATCACCTTCATCCAGCCGGTGTTGGTCCAGCCCTTGGCGTTGACCCAGTAGCCGTACGCGGCCATGGTGATCGTGCCGCCCACCCCGCCGATCAGGCCGAGTGTGTAGAGCAGTGAGCCGTCCGGCAGGACCGGCAGCAGGCCCGCGAAGCTCGCGCCGACATCGGGGACGACGCGGATCGCGACGTACATGACGACCACGAACATCACGCCGATCAGGACCGTCATGACCCGTTCGAAGACGGCGTACTGGTTGAACCAGACGAAGACGAGCCCGATCAGGCCCGTGATGACCGCCCACGTCTTGAGCCCCGGCCCGTCGGGGAAGAGCGCGACGATCGGGAGCGCGCTGGAGGACATCGCCGTGGCGCCGTAGACGAAGCCCCAGACGACGACGTACACCGCGAAATACACGGTGGTCCAGCGGCCCAGGCTGCGCCAGCCCTCGAACAGGGTGCGGCCGGTGGCGAGATGCCAGCGGCCGGTGGCCTCGGCCAGGGAGATCTTGACGACGCAGCCGATGACCGCCGCCCACATCAGGGTGTAGCCGAACTTGCTGCCCGCGATGAGCGTGGCGACCAGATCGCCCGCGCCCACACCGGTCGCCGCGACGACGATGCCGGGGCCGATGTACGTCCAACTCGACTTGCGCGGACGGGAGACGGCCTCATTCGTGCCGGTGTCCGTGGTGTCTGCCATACGTGTCGTCGCCTCCCGCTTGTCTCCGTACGTGACCCGAGTCACCAAAGCGGGGTGACGATGATCGCGCAAGAGGGCCTGCGGTGAGGGTTCGGTGGCGGGAGTCCGGTCACGGAACACCTAGCCGCGGTAGGCCGCCGAGATCTGGCCCACCAGGACGGCGAACGGCATGTCCAGGGCGGCGTAGACGGCTCCGGCCTCGGGAGCGGCGTTGTCGGCGAGGGCTTCCACCATGAGCGTGGAGTAGTCGCTCAGGACGACGCCCGCCTGCTGCATGCGCAGCAGTCCGGCCTCGCGCTTGGTCGCGCTGAAGGTGCCGGAGGCGTCCACCGCGACGTACGCGTCGTACCCGGCCGCGAGGGCGGAGTACGCGGGCAGGGCCGCGCACACCTCCAGCGACACCCCGGCGAAGATCAGCTTCCGCCGTCCGGTCGCCTCGATGGCCCCGCGCACCCGTTCGTCGTCCCAGGCGTTCACCGTGCTCCGGTCGATGATCTCCTGTCCGGCGGGCAGCGCCTCGACCAGCTCCGGCGCGGTGGGTCCCCACATGCTGGCCGCCGCCGTGGTGGTGGTGACCAGCGGGATGTCCAGCGCGGCCGCCGCCTTCGCGAGGGCGGCCACGTTGTGCTTCAGCTCGCCGACAGGGATGTCACGTACGCCGGACAGAAGACCGACCTGGTGGTCCACCAGCACCACGGCCGCGTTCTCCCGCGTGATCGGGTCCAGGAACCTGCTGCGCTCGTTCATCTTCCGCTCCTTGAGTCAGCTCAGCCCATGAGTGAGCCCCCGAGTAATATGGTCACCAATATTGATAGTCAAAATCAGTGACTATTTCACGGTAGAGGACCCCGCCCCGAAGTGCAAGGCCGGCCGGGACGCGGTCGCCGAGGCGCGCCGGGCGACGACTAAAATCGCCGGTCAGTGGGGCGAGAAGAGGCGGATGACCGCCGGGACGGGAGAAGGCGGATGACGGAGGTCGCACAGCCGGACATCGGCGTGCTCGCCGCGCGCGTGCTGTTCTCCGTGCAGCGCGAGCTGTACGCCGGGCTCGCCGAGCAGGGCTTCGACGACATCCAGCCACGCTCCGGCGCCGTACTCGCCCACCTGAAGCGCGAAGGCATCCGCGCCAGCGAGCTGTCCCGGCTCTCCGGACAGCACAAGCAGGTCATCGGAACCCTCATCGACGACCTGGAACGCCTCGGGTACGTCGAGCGCAGGCCCGACCCCGCCGACCGGCGCGCCAAACTGATCTGCCCCGCGGCCCGCGGTCTGCTCCAGATGGAAGCCGCCTCATCCATCATGCGAGGCATCGAGGAGCGCCACGCGCGCGCACTGGGCGAGCCGGAGTACACCGCCTTCAAGAACGCGCTCGGTCAGGTCGCCGATCTCCAGCGCGACACCCACTGAGCTCACGCACGAAGCACACGCGCGGTGCTCACGCGAAGAAGCGGCCCGGCCGCGTGATGCGACCGGACCGCTACGGTCAACCAGGCCCTCGGGCCCTGGCCCGTAGGTGTTCTGTCCTGCCGACAGGACCTAGATGATCAGACTCAGCAGCGCCGCCACCACGAAGCCCGCCACCGACAGCACGGTCTCCAGGACCGTCCAGGACTTCAGCGTGTCGCGCTCCGATATGCCGAAGTACTTCGCGACCATCCAGAACCCGCCGTCGTTGACGTGCGAGGCGAAGATCGAGCCGGCCGAGATCGCCATGATGATCAGGGCGAGATAGGCCTGCGAGAGGCCCTGGCCCTCGACCAGCGGGACGACGATGCCGGCCGTGGTGACGATCGCGACCGTCGCCGAGCCCTGGGCGACCCGCAGGACGACCGAGATCAGCCAGGCCAGCAGGATGACCGGGAGGCCGACGTCGTTGAAGGTGTCGGCGAGGGCGTCCGCGATCCCGCTGCCCTTGAGGACCGCACCGAAGACACCGCCGGCGCCGACCACGAGCAGGATGTTGCCGACCGGCTTGAGCGAGGCGGTGGAGACCGTCTCCAGTGACTTGCGGGACCAGCC
The DNA here is from genome assembly GCF_042789485.1 of Streptomyces sp. NPDC056835. Lineage (NCBI taxonomy): Bacteria > Bacillati > Actinomycetota > Actinomycetes > Kitasatosporales > Streptomycetaceae > Streptomyces > Streptomyces sp. NPDC056835. The sequence goes on along the minus strand of NZ_JBHUBB010000014.1, from coordinate 85,285 downwards.
CCGCCTGATGCCCAGCAGGTAGTACGCGAGCAGCAGCGCGATCGTCAGCGCCACGAAGGGGTGGCCGAAGAACTCGATGACCGAGCGGCCCGTCGACGGGTCGAGGGCGATCGACGAGAAGGTCGCGAGCAGGATCAGGACCAGCGGGGTGCCGATGATCGCGAGGACCGTGCCGAGCGCGACCGGCGTCTCCCGGGGGGTGACACCCGAGGCGCGCTGCTCGGCGGCTACCGCGGCCTTGGCCTCCTCCGCCGCCTCGACCATGTCCTGCGGGACCTCGACGAAGATGCGCTTCCCGATCCAGGCGGCATAGGCCCACGCGGCGAGGACGGCCGGGACGCCGACGACGACGCCCATCAGAATGACCCAGCCGAGGTCCACCTCGAAGAGTCCGGCCGCGGCGACCGGGCCGGGGTGCGGGGGCAGGAAGGCGTGGGTCATCGATAGGCCGGCGAGCAGCGGCATCGCGTACAGCAGGATCGATTTGCCGGACCGCTTGGCGGCGGCGTACACGATCGGCGCGAGCACGAAGATGCCGACGTCGAAGAAGACCGGGATACCGAAGACGACACCGGTGACGCCCATGGCGAGCGGGGCGCGCTTCTCGCCGAAGAGATTCAGCAGCCGGGCGCTCAGCACCTCGGCGCCGCCGGACACTTCGAGGATCGCGCCGAGCATGGTGCCGAGTCCGATGATGATCGCGACATGGCCGAGGATGCCGCCCATCCCGCTTTCGATCATCGAGACGGCGGCGGACTTCTGGACCGTACCGAAGAGTTCGGTGACGGAGAGGCCCGCCGCGAGGCCGACGGCTATGGAGACGCCGAGCAGCGCCACGAAGGGCTGGAGCCTGACCTTGATGATCAGGAAGAGCAACAGGACGATGCCGAGGGCGGCGACGGTCAGCAGACCGGCGGTGCCGTCGATCAGGAGCAGCAGACCCCCTGTGTGGGGCGGGGTCTCCGGTGGTGCGTCAGCGGCGAGCAGCATGGGGAGCCTCTGGTCGTGGGCATGGGGGGATCACGGCACGACGCCCGGTCGGCGGGCGCCGTGCCGTACGGCGGCGTGGGAACGCGTAAGACGTTCAGCGGTGCGGGTTTCCGGTACGGGGACGAGGAGGACGGGCCGCGGCGACGGCTCAGCCGAGAACGGCCAGCGCGTCGATCTCGATCAACAGCCCCTTGGGCAGGCCCACATACACCGTCGTACGCGCGGCGGGCGCTTCCTTCAGACCCTGCTCACCGAAGTAGGCGTTGTAGATCTCGTTCATCTCGGCGAAGTGGTCGACGTCCGTGAGGTAGACGCGCATCATCATGACGTCGTCCCAGCTCGCGCCGCCCTCCTCCAGGATCGCCTTGACGTTGGCGAAGGTCTGGAGGGTCTGCTCGCGCAGGGTCGGGCCCGCGACGGTGGGCGGCTGACCCTCGACGGCCGGGAGGAAGCCGACCTGGCCCGCGACCTGGAGGATGTTGCCCTTGCGGACGCCGTGCGAGAACTTCGCCGGCGGGGTGGTGTGGGTCGCGGGGGTCAGCGCGGTCTTGTCGGTCATGAAGCGTCCTTGCTGGGATGGGTGTTGCCGGAATACTCCCTGCTGATCGCGTCGGCGGTACGACGCACCAGCGGGAGCAGGGTGAGAAGTTCCTCGGCGGTGACGACGACATTCGGCGCGGAGACCGACATGGCGGCGACGACCCGGCCGTCCGCACCGCGGATGGGTGCGCCGACACAGTTGATGGACTCCTCGTGGCCGCCGAGATCGGTGGCCCAGCCCTGTTCGCGTACGGTCGCCAGCTCCTTGAGGAAGGCGGCGGCGTTGGGGCTCGAACGGGGCGTGTACATGGGGTAGTCGAGGCGTTCGGCGAGCGCGCGGCGCTCGGCCTCGGGAAGGTCGGCGAGCAGCAGCTTGGCGACGGCGGCCACGGTGATCGCGACCGGTTTGCCGATCCGCGAGTACATCCGGACCGGGTAGCGGCTCTCGACCTTGTCGATGTAAAGGACCTCACCGTCCTCGTACACCGCGAGATGGACGGTGTGGCCGCACTGGCTGTTGAGCGCGACCAGATGGGAGTGGGCGATGTCGCGCATGTCGAGATTCTCGACGGCCTCCTGGGCGAGCGCGAAGAGGCGCGCGCCGAGGCGGTAGCGGTTGTCCTGCTGGCGGTAGACGAGCCCGTGTTCATGGAGCGTACGGAGCAGCCGGAGCGCGGTGGACTTGTGCACGCCGAGCCGGTCGGCGACCCGCCCGAGGTCGGCGGGGCCCTGGGCGAGCAGCGGCAGAATGCTCAGTGCCCGGTCGACGGTCTGGCTCATGGGGTACGTACCTCCTCCGTGGCCGCCGTCCAGCCGGGGCCGAGACGAAGTGTCCCCCAGGCGGCTTCGTCGAGGTCCACGAGCCGGTCGGCTTCCGCCCGTGAGGGTGGCGTGCCGAGGTCTCCGGGGACGGTGAGGGTCGCCGCGGCCATCAGATGGCCGTGCCGGAGCCGGGCGGCGGCGGGCAGACCGCGGAGGGTCGCGGAGAGGAAGCCGGCGGCGAAGGCGTCCCCGGCGCCGACGGGCGCGACGACATCGACGCGCAGGGCGGGCACGGACGTAACGGTGTCGGCGCCCCGCTCGGAGCCCGTGGCCAGACCCGTGCCTGTGCCCTGACCCGTCCCACCGGCCTCCTGGGCGGCCCCGCCCGCGACCCGTTCGTACACCGTCGCCCCCGCGCCGCCCCGCTTGACCACCAGCGTCGCCGGCTCCGGGAGCGCGGCCCGGATCGCGTCCCCGCCGTGCAGGTCCCACGCCTCGGCCGCCTCGTCCTCACCGACGAAGACCAGATCGGCGCCCCGGGCGAGGTCCAGCAGAACGCGGGCGCCCGAGCCGTCGCGCCAGAGCCCGGGCCGGTGGTTGACGTCGAAGGAGATCAGCGGGCGTCCCGGCGCGCGGCCGGTCAGCTCGCGCATCAGGGCACGGCAGTCGTCCGAGAGCGCGGCCGTGATGCCGGACACGTGCAGCACGCGCCCGGCCCACAGATCGTCGTAGGACAGCGTCCCCGGCGCCATCGCGGAGGCGGCGGAGCCCGCCCGGTAGTAGGCGACCTCGTGCGCGTCGGTGGCGCGGTCCGTCGCCGTACGGAAGTAGATGCCGGTGGGCCGGTCGGGATCGCGGCGTACGCCCGAGGTGTCGACCCCGTACGCGGCGATCGCGTCGACAAGGTGGTCGCCGAAGCCGTCGGCGCCGACCCGGCTGACCCACTTGACGGTGTGCCCGGCGGCGGCCAGCGCGCAGGCGACATTGGATTCGGCGCCGCCGATCGTACGGGCGAAGGAGGGAACGTCGGCGAGGCGGCCCGGGAGCGAGGGCAGGAAGGTGACCATGGATTCACCGAGGCAGACGACATCCACGCCGGGGTGGAGGTCCGTGTCTACGGTTCCGGTCACTCTGGGGCTCCTCGCCGCTCGACCGACCCTGGGCCGGTCACCATGACGGGTCACCATTGACCCGCTGTCGGCTCGGATGTTAGACAGCCCTCAGCGATATGCGCAATGGCCATTGCATGTAGTGCAACGAGATCGATATGGGGAGGCTCCATGGCCGCCGGCCGCCGAACGGACGAGCTGAACGGGCAGAACGAGCTGAACGAGCCCAAGGCGTCGAACGCCCTGCGCGAGTTGAGCGACGAGCGCGTCGACCACCGCTTCAAGGCCCTCCCCCCGGACGCCGACGGCCTCACCGTCGGCGCCCTCGCCGCCGAGCGCCGCTCCCTGTTCACCGGTGGCTTCACCACCCCGGTCCTCGCCCTCTCCGCCGAGTCGGTCGAGCACAACCTCGCGCTCCTGGAGACCTACTCCGAGCGCCACGGCCTCGCCTTCGCCCCGCACGGCAAGACCTCCATGGCGCCGCAGCTCTTCGCGCGCCAGCTGGAGCGCGGCGCCTGGGGCATCACCGCCGCCGTGCCCCACCAGGTCCGCGTCTACCGCGCGTTCGGCATCCAGCGGATCTTCCTCGCCAATGAAGTGGTCGACGCGGCGGCGCTGCGCTGGCTCGCCGCCGAGCTGGACCGCGACCCCGGCTTCCGCTTCGTCTGTTACGTCGACTCCGTGCGCGGCGTCGAGCTGATGGACGAGGCCCTGCGGGCCGCCGGCGCCGGCCGACCGGTGGAGGTCGTGGTCGAGCTGGGCGCCGGTGCGGGGGCGCGCACCGGCGCGCGTACGGAGGCGGAGTGCGCGGCGGTCGCGGACGCGGTGGCGGCCGTACCGACCCTGCGGCTGACCGGGGTCGCCGGTTACGAGGGCGAGGTGCCGGGGGCGGACGGCGAGAAGGTCCGCGCCTGGCTGCGCCGGCTGGTCGCGCTGGCGGCGGAGCTGGACGCGGCGGGGCGGTTCGACGGTACGGACGAGATCGTGCTCAGCGCGGGCGGCAGCGCCTGGTTCGACGCGGTCGCCGACGTCTTCGCGGAGATTCCCGCCCTCTCCCGGCCCGTGCTGAAACTGCTGCGCTCCGGCGCGTACGTCTCGCACGACGACGTCCATTACCGCCATCTCACCCCCTTCAACCGCGTCCCCGAGGAGGGCTCCCTCCAGCCCGCCTTCCGGCTCTGGGCGCAGGTCGTCTCCCGTCCGTCGGCCGGGCAGGCGTTCGTCAACGCCGGTAAGCGGGACGCGGCGTACGACCTCGATCTGCCGGTGGCGCAGGTGGTGCGGGACGGCCGCACCGGCGAGATCCGCCCGGCGACGGGGATCACGGTGACGGGCCTGTCGGACCAGCACGGCTGGCTGACCACGACACCGGAAGCCGCTCTGGAGGTCGGCGACTGGGTGGGGATGGGGCTGTCCCACCCCTGTACGTCGTTCGACAAGTGGCAGCTGATCCCGCTGGTGGAGGCGGACGGCACGGTCGTCGACCTCATCCGTACGTTCTTCTGACCTCCGACTTCCGACCTCTGAGGGGCCTTCGCACATGGATCTCGTCATTCGGGACGTACGGGTCGTCGACGGCACGGGCGGCCCTTCGTACCGCGCCGATGTCGGTATCGAGGGCGGCCGTATCGCGGCGATACGGCGCGAGGGCGAGCCGCGCCCGTCCGGTGCGCGCGTCCTCGACGCCGCCGGGCTCGCCCTCTCCCCCGGCTTCATCGACATGCACGCGCACAGCGATCTCGCGCTGCTGCGCGACCCCGACCACTCCGCGAAGGCCGCACAGGGGGTCACCCTTGAGGTGATCGGCCAGGACGGGCTGTCGTACGCGCCCGTGGACGACACGACCCTCACGCAGGTCCGGCAGGCGATCACCGGCTGGAACGGCGACGGTTCGGACATCGACTTCGACTGGCGCACGGTCGGCGGCTATCTCGACCGGCTCGACCGCGCCTTCGAGGGCCAGGGCTTCGACGGCGGGGGCATCGCCGTCAACGCCGCGTATCTGATCCCGCAGGGCACGGTCCGTATGTACGCGGTCGGCTGGGACGACCGGCCCGCGACGGACGTCGAACTCGCCCGTATGAAGCGGCTGGTGGCCGAGTCGATGGAGCAGGGCGCGGTGGGGATGTCCTCGGGGCTGACCTATACGCCCGGGATGTACGCGAACGACTCGGAACTGACCGAGCTGTGCCGGGTGGTGGCGCGGTACGACGGCTACTACTGCCCGCATCACCGCTCGTACGGCGCCGGGGCGCTCCAGGCGTACGAGGAGATGGTGGCGCTCACCCGGCGGGCGGGCTGCGCCCTCCATCTCGCCCACGCCACCATGAACTTCGGCGTGAACAAGGGCAGGGCGCCCGAACTGCTCACGCTGCTCGACGCGGCCCTGGACTCGGGCGCGGACATCTCGCTCGACACGTACCCGTACACCCCCGGGTGTACGACGCTCGTCGCGATGCTGCCCAGCTGGGCGAGCGAGGGCGGCCCCGACGCGATCCTGGAGCGGCTGCGCGACGAGGCGACCGCCGAGCGGATCCGCCACCACATGGAGGTCATCGGCGCGGACGGCTGTCATGGTGTGCCCATCGAGTGGGACACCATCGAGATCTCCGGGGTCTCCGCCGCCGGTCTCGCGGACCATGTCGGCAGGACGGTCGCGGACTCGGCGGCGCGGGCGGGCGAGACCCCGTGGACGACGGCCCGCCGGCTGCTGATCGAGGACCGGCTCGGGTCGACGATCCTCCAGCATGTGGGCCACGAGGAGAACGTCCGGCGGATCATGCGCCACCGCGTCCACACGGGCGGCAGCGACGGCATCCTCCAGGGCGCGAAGCCGCATCCGCGCGCCTACGGCACGTTCCCGCACTATCTGGGCCGGTACGCGCGGGAGTTGGGCGTCCTGACCCTGGAGGAGTGCGTGGCACACCTCACCGGGCGCCCGGCCGCCCGTCTCCGGCTCCCCGACCGAGGCCTGGTCCGCGAGGGCTACCGCGCGGACCTGGCTCTCTTCGACCCGGACACCGTCGCGGCGGGCTCCACCTTCGAGGAACCGCGCACGCCGCCGGTGGGCATCCCGTATGTGCTGATCGACGGCCGGTTCGTGATCGAGGACGGCCGCCGCACGAATGTCCTGGCGGGCCGAGCGGTACGCCGATCGGGACGGTGAGAGTCCAATTACCCTCAGGCCGAGGCCAGGCGCAGCACCAGCGCGGCGACGGCGAGCAGGAAGAGGACGGCGGCCGGCGCGATCGCGTAGTCCTTGGCCCGCAGATGCATGAGGACGGCGCCGATGAAGTAGAGGACCACGCCGATCGCGGCGGCGACGCCGAGCAGCGGCACCCAGAGCCCGACGACCAGGCCGACGGCGCCCGCCGCCTTCAGCGTGGCGAGGCGCGGCAGCCAGCTCTCGGGCACGCCGATCCCGGTCATCGAGCCGACGATCTTCTCCTGCCGGGTGAAGGTACCGACGGCGGAGCCGGTCAGGGCGACGGCGAGCAGGATGCCGACGACGGCATAGGCGATGAACACGATGACCTCTCGAAAACGTAGGCGGCGACGCCGTCCGCGAGGCGCGGACCCAGGAGGGACCGGCCGGGCGGGGCGGGCCGGGCAGGGCTGCCACCGGCCGGGATCCGACCGATTTCCTCAGTACCTTATTTTAAGTAAGCGAGTATGGCCAGACCCGTTTCGTCGTCACACCGAGTCGGAACGTGTCCTGTCCGGCGGGGGCCCGTCGGATCTCGATGGGGGGCGAAATGGTCCGGACGTGGCCAAAACCACCGAGCACCCCCGCGCGTGGCGCCGTAAGGTGGCCGCCATGCAGGTCATCCAGTCGACGAAGCTCGCCAACGTCTGTTACGAGATCCGGGGCCCGGTCCTCGATGAGGCGATGGCCCTGGAAGCAGCGGGCCACCGCATCCTCAAGCTCAACACCGGCAACCCCGCGGCCTTCGGGTTCGAGTGCCCGCCGGAGATCCTTGAGGACATGCTCCGCAACCTGTCCGGGGCACACGGCTACGGCGACGCGAAGGGGCTGCTGTCCGCGCGGCGCGCGGTGATGCAGCACTACCAGACCAAGAACATCGAGCTGGGCGTCGAGGACATCTATCTCGGCAACGGCGTCTCCGAGCTGATCCAGATGTCGATGCAGGCACTGCTGGACGACGGCGACGAAGTACTCGTACCCGCCCCGGACTATCCGCTGTGGACCGCGTCGGTCTCGCTCGCGGGCGGTACGGCCGTGCACTACCGCTGCGACGAGCAGGCCGACTGGATGCCGGACCTCGCCGACATCGAGCGGAAAATCACCGATCGGACCAAAGCGATCGTGATCATCAATCCGAACAATCCGACCGGCGCCGTGTACGGCGAGGAGATGCTCGGCGCGCTCACCGAGATCGCCCGCCGCCACAATCTGATCGTCTGCTCCGACGAGATCTACGACCGGATCCTCTACGACGGGGCCACGCACACCCCGACCGCCGCCGTCGCGCCCGATCTGCTCACCCTCACCTTCAACGGGCTCTCCAAGAACTACCGGGTGGCCGGGTTCCGCTCCGGCTGGCTGGCGGTCTGCGGGCCCAAGGCGCACGCCGCGTCGTATATCGAGGGCCTGACGATCCTGGCCAATATGCGGCTGTGCGCCAATATGCCGTCGCAGCACGCGGTGGCCACGGCGCTGAACGGCCGGCAGTCCATCCAGGATCTGGTGCTGCCGGGCGGCCGGATCCTGGAGCAGCGGAACACCGCGTACGAACTGCTCACCTCGATCCCGGGCGTGACCTGCGTGAAGCCCAAGGGCGCGCTCTATCTCTTCCCCCGGCTCGACCCCAAGGTCTACAAGATCAAGGACGACCGGCAGATGGTGCTCGATCTGCTGCGCGCCGAGAAGATCATGGTCGTGCACGGTACGGGGTTCAACTGGCCGGAGCCGGACCACTTCCGGATCGTGACGCTGCCGGCGGCGCAGGATCTGGCCGACGCGGTGACCAGGATCGGCACGTTCCTGGAGGGGTACTCCCAGCCATAGCCCGGCCGATCGTGGCACTGCCCCGGCCCGGCCGGGTCCCGGCCGATCGCGGCCCGGCCGGGGCAATGGGAAATCACCGCCCGTAGCCATAAGATCGCACTCAACTTTAGACTGAATCCAAGGTAGGATGGTCTCCTGAACACGCCAGGAGGCCTTCCTATGTACGAGCCGATCCGTACCAAGTCGGTCCACGCGCTGGCCGTCCCCGCCGACTTCCCCCGCCGCAGCCGCGAGGAAGAGCTGAACATCCAGCTCGCCGGGCATCTCTCCGCACTGCTCGCCGTCACGGACGAGCTCGGTCTCGACGAGGCCGCCGAGTCCATCGCCGGACAGATCGCCAGGCTGCGCGGGGCCCCGCCGGCCCGGCACGCGGGGCTCACCGGCGCCGGTCCGGCCGCGCTGCACCGCCGCGCGCTCGCCCACGCGGGCCGCGCCCTGGTCGTCGCCGCCTCGCGCGCCGACACCGCCGCGGCGATCCTCTCCGCCGAGCGGATGGACGCGCACACCGCCGCGCTGCATGAGCTGCACGAGCCGCTGCTCGTCGGCGCCCACTGACGGCCCCGGTCCTCGGGCCGCGGAGGCGCGCGGACCGGGCGCCACACATGACGCGGCTCGCGTCCCGATGAGCGGATGCTTCCGGTTCCGCACCGGGATGGGCCCTTCACCTCCCGTACACCCAACTCCCCCCAGAACATAGGCTTCTGGGAGCACGCTTCCCTCGTGAAACGCATCGTAGGAATCGTTCTGGCGGTGCTGCTGATCGGCGGCGTGGCAGCGGCTGTCGTGGCAGGCCGGGAATCCCAGGGAACGGGCGAGGGCACGGCAACGAAGACCGTGCGAGGTGTGATCGGTTCGGAGAAGAGCGAGTTCTTCGCCGATCCCGATGTGGTGAAGGCCCTGGCGGACAAGGGCTTCACCGTCAAGACGGAGACTTCGGGCTCCTGGGCCATGGAGGAGCTGCCCCTCACCGGCTATGACTTCGCCTTTCCGGCGTCCGAGGCCCCGGCCACGGAGCTGGACACGAAGTACAAGGTGTCCGGCAGCCCGCTGCGGCCCTTCTACTCACCGCTGGTCGTCGTCGCGCACCGCCCGGTCGCCCAGGTCCTGGCGCGCAACGGGCTGGCCGTCCTCGACGGGAAGCCGGGCGCGGAAGCGCGCGGCACGCTCAAGATGGACGCGTACCTCGACGCGGTCCGCGCGGACCGTACCTGGCAGCAGCTCAAGGGCGCCTCGGCGCACGCCGAGCTGAAGGGGACGGTCTTCATCAGCAGCACCGACCCCGAGACCTCCAACTCCGGCGCGCTCTATCTCGCCGCCGCGTCCTACGTCGCCAACGGCGGACTCGTCGCCGACGCCGCCGGAGTCGACCGTACGGCGCCGCTGCTCAAGAAGCTGATCGCGCCGCAGGGCGCCCAGCAGACCAGCTCCGACGCGCCGTTCCGTGACTTCATCAGCGGCGCGGGCAATCCGCTGGTGCTGGTGTACGAGTCGCAGGTGGCCTCGCTGCTGTTCCAGAAGCAGGACGTCGGAGACCTGGTCGTGCTCTATCCGGACACCACGGTCAACAGCGCCCACACCCTCGTCCCGCTCACCGATAACGGCCGCGCGCTCGGCGAACTGCTCACCACCGACAAGCGGCTGCGCGAGCTGGTGGTACGCCATGGCTTCCGCCCGCAGGGAGCGGCGCCCGAGTTCACCGCGGCGACCGCGGCCCACACGGCCTATCTCCAGCAGACGCTGACCGGCATCCACCAAGTGCAAGTGCCCGCCACCGAATGGCTCCAGGCGATGGCGCGACGGAGCCGGTCCTGATGCCGTCCCGGCAACAGCTCATATCCAGGGGGACCAGATGACCACAGAGAACACGGCGGGCGCGCCGAGCGAGCTGATCCTCACGCCGCCCGAGCCCGTCGCCCCGGTCCGTACGGAACAGGCGGCGGGGCTGGTACCGCTCGACGCCTCCGTACGCGACGAGATGACCCGGCGCGCCACGGACTATGTCGGCTCGCTCGCCGGACTTGACGCGCGCTCGCCCGAATTCACCACGCGCATCGGGGAGATCGCGGCCCTCGGCTCCGGTGAGATCCGCGGCGCCGCCCAGCAGTCCAACCGGATGCTGGACCGTACGATCCGCTCGCTCGCGTCCGGCGGCGGCGAGGATGCCCAGTCCCGGGTGTCGTCCTCGCTCGTCGAACTGCGCCGTACGGTCGAGGACCTGGACCCGCGCGACACCCCGGGCAAGGGCGCACGCCGGTTCCTCTCCAGGCTGCCCGGCGGCAACAAGCTGCGCGACCACGCCGCCAAGTACGCCTCCTCCCAGGCCACCTTGAACCGGATCGTCAGCTCGCTCAGGGGCGGCCAGGACGAGCTGCGGCGCGACAACGCCGCGCTGCACACCGAGCGCACCCGCCTGTGGGAGACCATGGGCAAGCTCCAGGAGTACGCGGTCCTCACCGACGCCCTCGACACCGCGATCGGGGAGCGCGTCACGGCGGTCGACGCGACCGATCCGACGCAGGCCGACGCGCTGCGCGCCGATGTCCTCTTCCCGGTCCGGCAGAAGCACCAGGACCTGCTGACCCAGCTCGCGGTGTGCGCGCAGGGGTATCTGGCGATGGATGTCGTACGGCGCAACAACGAGGAGCTGATCAAGGGCGTCGACCGGGCCGCGACCACCACGGTCTCGGCGCTGCGGATCGCCGTGATGCTGGCCTCGGCCCTGGACAACCAGCGCAAGGTGACCGAGCAGGTGAACGTCCTGCGCTCGACCACCGAGGACCTGATCCGGGGCAACGCCGAGATGCTGGCCACCCAGAGCGGTGAGATCCAGCGCATCGCGGCGGACCCGGCGGTCGGGGCGGAGACGCTGCGGTCGGCGTTCCAGCAGATCTACCGGACGCTGGACGCGATCGACACGTACAAGATCCAGGCGACGGAGTCGATGGCGTCGACCGTGGAGTCGCTGACGGCGGAGCTCCAGATCGCGAGCACGCATCTGGAGCGGACCCGTTCCGCGGGCGCCCTGGAAGGCGGCCTTCAGTGACGGGAAAGCGGCCTTCGGGCAGACGACGGCTGAGACTGACGGGCGCGCTGATCGCGGCGCTGCTCACCGCCACCGCCTGCTCGACGGGCAGCGGATCCGACGGCGGGTCGAAGGACCCCGAGAACGGCGCCGACACCGCCTACCACCCGGGCACCCTGCGGGTGCTCGCCTCCAGCGAACTCGCCGATATGCGGGGCGTGCTGGACGAGGCGGAGCGGAAGACCGGGGTGAAGGTACGCCCCACCTGGACCGGCACGCTGGACGCCGCCGAACTCATCGCGTCCGGCAGGGCCGACGGCAAGTACGACGCGGTGTGGCTGTCGTCCAACGACTATCTGCGGCTGCACCCGGACACGGCCGAGCGCCTGACCAACGAGACATCCATCATGTCCTCCCCCGTCGCCCTCGGTGTCAAGGCGGCCACCGTCGCCCGGCTCGGCTGGCAGCCGGCCGAGGTCACCTGGTCACAGGTGCACCAGGCGGTGCTGGCCGGGAAGCTGACGTACGGGATGACCGACCCCGTACGCTCCAACTCCGGTTTCTCCGCGCTGATCTCGGTCGCCTCCGGGCTGTCGGGCGCGCAGTCGGCGCTGACGGACGCGGATGTGCGCCGGGCGACGCCCAAGCTGAAGGAGTTCTTCACCGGGCAGAAGCTGACCTCCGGTTCCTCCGGCTGGCTGGCGACCGCGTACACCCGGAGCGGCAGTGTGGACGCGCTGGTCAACTACGAGTCGGTGCTGCTCTCCATGAACCGCGACAGCCACACCGGACTCACCGTGATCCGCCCGAAGGACGGGGTGGTGACCGCCGACTATCCGCTGACACTGCTGACTTCGGCGCCCGCCGAGGCGCGGGAGTCCGGCCAGGCGCTCACCTCGTATCTGCGCGGCCCTCAGGCGCAGCGGGCACTGACCGAGGAGACGTTCCGGCGCCCGGTCGTCCCGTCGGTGAAGCCCGCGGCGGGCCTTGACACCGAGAAGCGGCGGGAACTGCCCTTCCCCGGCTCGCGCTCGGTCGCGGACGGGCTGCTCGACTCGTACGAGAACCAGCTGCGCCGGCCCTCGCGCACCGTGTACGTACTGGACACCTCGGGCTCGATGAGGGGCGAGCGGCTGTCCCGGCTGAAGGCGGCGCTGGCCGGGCTCACGGGCACGGACGACTCCGCGACCGGGGAGCGCTTCCGGGACCGGGAGGAGGTGACGCTGATGCCGTTCGGCTCGTCGGTGAAGCGGGTCCGTACGCATACGGTGGACCCGCGCGACCCGGCCGCCGCGCTGAACGGGATCCGTACGGACGCCGGGGCGCTGACCGCGTCCGGCGAGACGGCCATCTACAGCAGCCTGCGGGAGGCGTACGCGCGGCTGGGCACGGGCCGGGCCGACGCCTTCACCTCGATCGTGCTGATGACGGACGGCGAGAACACCACCGGGAGCGGCCCCGGCGACTTCGACGCCTTCTACGCGAAGCTGCCGGCCGCCCAGCGGGCCACGCCCGTCTTCCCGATCCTCTTCGGCGACTCGGACCGCGCGGAGCTGACGCATATCGCCGAACTGACCGGCGGGCGGCTGTTCGACGCGACGAGCGGATCGCTCGACGGGGCCTTCGAGGAGATCCGTGGCTACCAATAGATTCCTCGGCTACCTGGAGTCCCGCAAGAACCTCACGGGCAGCGCGGCGGGGCTGGCGGGACTGGCCCTCACCTTCACCGGACTCGCGGGCGCGTACTGGCCGGTGGTGGTCGCGGGACTGTACGGCGCCGGCGCGCTGATCGCCCCGCCCGAGCGCCCGGAGGCACCGCCCTTCACCGATCCGTCGGAGCAACTGGACGAGCTGCGCGGTGACTTCGATCAGCTCATGACCTATCTGGGCGAGGTGGACCTGTCCCCGGCGGCGGCCGGCCGGCTGACCGAGCTGACCGAGACGCTGGGGGCCCTGCTGGAACCCGGCTGGGTCACGGACGCCCTGGCCCTGGACCCGGAGGCGGTCCACACCCTGTCGAGGGCGGTCCGCCAGGACATCCCGGAGTCGGTGGACACCTTCGTACGCACCCGCTGGTGGACCCGCCTCCAGCCGGGCACCGAGCCGCCGGAACGCCATCTGGAGCGCCAGTTGACGGTGCTGTACGACGAGGCGCACGCACTGGCGACGGCGCTGCGCGAGGCGGAGGCCCGCAGGCAGGAGACGCATACGCGGTACCTGGAGGAGCGGGGCAAGCACTGACCGGGGCAAGCACGTGCCCGCGGCACAACACCGCCACGAGGCCGCCAGTGGCTCGGCCAGGACTTGGATCGGCTCAGCCGCCGACATGAGTGACGGGGCGCTCCCCGGATCGGGAGCGCCCCGTCACTCATGACCTTTCAGGCGGACCGGTGGCGCGGTCTACGAGGACGCCTCGCGGCGGATCTCGTAGCCGTACCCCTCGTCGGCGTCCGTGTCGAAGTACGCCTTCGGGCGCTCCCCCGTCTCCTCGACCCGCAGAAGCGTGGACTCGGAGTCGTCCGAGAAGGAGCCCGCGGCGTCGAAGCGCAGCGCGATGGTGCCGCTGCGCTCGTCGCCGCCGTCGAGGTTCCACCGCCCCCGCCCGGAGAGCTTGCCGTTCCCGGGCGGGGGGTCGATGAAGCCGAACTCGATGGCGTTCCGAGGGATACCCGACATCGCGAAGCCGCCGTCGTCGCCGAACTCGACCCGGCCGCCATCGGCGCCCTTCCAGACTCCGGCGACCCGCGCCGCGTCCAGCTCCGCCGACGTGCCCCCGCCGCGGCTCTCCAGGATGAACAGGCCGCCGAGGAGCAGTACGAGGACAGCCGCGGCTGTCGCGCACCCACGAAGTACCTTCACGCCCTGCCTACTTGTAGATCGTTTCTCGCCACTTGATCTCAACCCGGCATCCGGCGACGGGTGCCGGTACGAGCGTACGGGCGCCGGCACGGATGCCGACGCCGGCGGCCGTCAGCCCAGGCGCTGGACCAGGGCGTGGTACTCGTCCCACAGCTCCTTGGGCGCGTGGTCGCCGAAGGTGTTGAGGTGCTCGGGGACGAGCGCCGCCTCCTCGCGCCAGACCTCCTTGTCGACCGAGAGCAGCAGGTCCAGCTCGGAGTCCGACAGCGCCAGGCCCTCGGTGTCCAGGGCCTCCTTGGTCGGCAGGATGCCGATCGGGGTCTCGACGCCCTCGGCCCTGCCTTCCAGACGCTCCACGATCCACTTCAGAACGCGGCTGTTCTCACCGAATCCGGGCCAGACGAACGTGCCCGCGTCGTCCTTGCGGAACCAGTTCACGTAGTAGATCTTCGGCAGCTTCGACTCGCGTCCTTCCCGGGCCGCGTCGCTGCCGACCTTGACCCAATGGCCCATGTAGTCCCCCATGTTGTAGCCGCAGAACGGCAGCATGGCGAACGGGTCGCGGCGCAGCTCGCCGACCTTGCCCTCGGCGGCCGCCGTCTTCTCGGAGGCGACGTTGGCTCCGAGGAAGACGCCGTGCTGCCAGTCGAAGGACTCGGTGACCAGCGGTACGGCGGAGGCGCGGCGGCCACCGAAGAGGATGGCCGAGATCGGGACCCCCTTGGGGTCCTCCCACTCGGGCGCGATGATCGGGCACTGCCCGGCCGGGACGGTGAAACGGGCGTTGGGGTGGGCGGCGGGCGTGGTGGACTCCGGTGTCCAGTCGTTGCCCTTCCAGTCGGTGAGATGGGCGGGCGGTTCCTCCGTCATGCCCTCCCACCAGATGTCGCCGTCGTCGGTGAGCGCCACGTTGGTGAAGACGGAGTTGCCCCACATGGTCTTCATGGCGTTGGCGTTGGTGTGCTCGCCGGTGCCTGGCGCGACTCCGAAGAAGCCCGCCTCGGGGTTGATCGCGTAGAGCCGGCCGTCCTCGCCGAACCGCATCCAGGCGATGTCGTCGCCGATGGTCTCCACGGTCCAGCCGGAGATGGTGGGCTCCAGCATGGCGAGGTTGGTCTTGCCGCACGCGGAGGGGAAGGCCGCGGCGACATACTTCGACTCGCCCTGCGGGGGCGTGAGCTTGAGGATCAGCATGTGCTCGGCGAGCCAGCCCTCGTCACGCGCCATGACGGAAGCGATACGCAGCGCGTAACACTTCTTGCCCAGCAGGGCGTTGCCGCCGTAGCCGGAGCCGTACGACCAGATCTCGCGGGACTCGGGGAAGTGCGAGATGTACTTGGTGGAGTTGCACGGCCACGGTACGTCGGCCTCGCCCTCGGCGAGCGGCGCGCCCAGCGTATGGACCGCCTTCACGAAGAAGCCGTCGGAGCCCAGTTCGTCGAGGACCGGCTGTCCCATGCGGGTCATGGTGCGCATGGAGGCCGCGACATACGCGGAGTCGGTGATCTCGACGCCGATCGCGGACAGCGGTGAGCCCAGGGGGCCCATGCAGAACGGCACGACGTACATCGTCCGGCCGCGCATAGAGCCGCGGAATACGCCCTCGTCCCCCGTGAAGATCTCCCGCATCTCCGCCGGCGCCTTCCAGTGGTTGGTCGGGCCCGCGTCCTCCTCCTTCTCGGAGCAGATGAAGGTGCGGTCCTCGACGCGCGCCACGTCGGAGGGGTCCGAGGCGGCGTAGTAGGAGTTCGGCCGCTTGATCGGGTCGAGTTTCGTGAAGGTGCCCTTGGCGACAAGCTCCCCGCACAGGCGCTCGTACTCGCTCTCGGACCCGTCGCACCAGACCACCCTGTCCGGCTGCGTGATTGCTGCTATCTCGTCGACCCAGGAGATCAGCTCCTGGTGGTTGGTGGGGACGGTGGTGGGAGCCGCGATGTCGCGCGCCACGATTGCTCCTTGGTGAGGGTTTTTGAGGTTGTGCCCCTTGGGGGCCGCGACCCGGACGCTTCGTAGCCGCTCATCCGGTGCCGACCGCACTCATTTGATCATCCGACTCATTCGCCCATATGTCCAGAGGGCCTCACACGTGAGCATCACCACTCGTGTGGCACGCTCACGTCATCTCGACGGCACATACATGGCACCCGGCATCTTCCGTACCAGGTCGTAACTTACGGCCCCGTAGGTAGCATGAAGTCATGACTAACGCCGCTCCCGATCCGCTCGACAACCTCTCGAACCTCTCGCGGACAGCCCCCCCGCGTTCGGAAGGGGGGCCGGTCGAGATCCAGCTGCCGAGCCCGGTCAAACCGAAGCTGCGCGGCTGGCTGCACGCGGGGATGTTCCCCGCCGTGCTGATCGCGGGGCCGGCCCTGATCGTCCTGACGGACTCGACCCGGGCGCGTATCGCGTGCGGAATCTACGTACTCACAGCGTGCCTGCTCTTCGGCGTGAGCGCGATATATCACCGGGGCGACTGGGGACCGCGCGGCGAGGCCGTCCTGCGCCGGCTCGATCACGCCAATATCTTCCTGATCATCGCGGGCACCTACACCCCGCTGACCGTGCTGCTGCTGCCCGACTCGACCGGCCGGACCCTGCTGTGGGCGGTGTGGGCCGCCGCCGCCGCGGGCATCGCCTTCCGGGTCTTCTGGGTCGGCGCGCCGCGCTGGCTCTACACCCCGTGCTACATCGCGATGGGCTGGGCCGCCGTCTTCTTCCTGCCCGACTTCATGCGGGCCGGCGGGATCGCCGTGCTCGTGCTCGTGGTCGTCGGCGGGCTGCTCTACAGCGCGGGCGGCGTGATCTACGGGCTCAAGCGCCCCAACCCGTCACCGCGGTGGTTCGGCTTCCACGAGGTGTTCCACTCCTTCACCCTCGCCGCGTTCGTCACGCACTTCGTCGGCATCTCGCTCGTGGCGTACCAGCACTCCTGACGCTCACGGCCCCCGGTCGTACAGGGACCCCGGTCCGCACGGGAGTCCCGGTCCGCACAGGGATCCCGGTCCGTACGGGAATCCCGGTCCGCACACGGACCCCGGTCCGCGCATGGTCCCGGCGCCGGGGGATGCCCGACAATGAGAAGCATGGCCGCCATCTCTCACACCCCCCTCACACCGCAGCAGCCCCAGCTCGGTCTGCGTGAACGCAAGAAGCTCAAGACCAGGACCGCGATCCGCAGGGCCGCCTACGGGCTGATCGCGGACCAGGGGTACGAGGCGACGACCATCGAGCAGATCGCGGAGGCGTCGGAGGTCTCCCCGTCCACCGTCTTCCGCTACTTCCCGACCAAGGAGGACATCGTCCTCACCGACGAGTACGACCCGGTCATGGCGTCCGTACTGCGCTCCCGGCCGGCCTGTGAACCCCCGCTCGAATCCATCCGCTTCCTCTTCGACCAGACTCTTCAGTCGATGCTGACCAGCGACTACGACGAGGCGATACAGCGCACGAAGCTGATGGTCGAAGTCCCGGCCGTCCGCGCCCGGATGACCGAGACCATGTCGGTGTCGGCGAAGCTGCTCGGCGACGTACTCGCGGAGCGCACCGGCCGCGCCCCCGACGACCTGGAGCTGCGGATCTTCATCGCGGCCATGCTGAGCGTGGTGCGCGAGGTCACTCTCTACTGGGGCGAGCGCGGCAACCAGGACGATCTGCGCGTCCTGGTCCACCGCGCTCTGGACACCGTCGCCGACGGTCTGCGCCTCTGAGCCCTCTTAACTCCTGAACTCCTGAACCCCTTGCGGCCCTGAACCCCTTGCGGCCCTGAGGCGTTGGCGATCGCGGGTTTGGCACGGCCTCGACCTCCCTCTTAGCCTGGCGTCATGCGGACAGACACGGGGGCGGTCGGCGGGACGAGTACGGAGGCAGGCGCGGGAGTGCCCCACGCGCGCGCTCCCCGGGACGCAGCCCGCCCCCGGGCGATGGTCCTGGACGAGGTGTGGCGCGAGCTGGACGGCGTCGGTCCGCTCAGCGGCCCCCAGGGCGGTCCGCTCAGCCGTACGGTGAAGCTCCTCCTCGATCCGCTGGTGATCCGCCCCGTCCTCCATCCGCAGTGCGCGGGCCCGTTGGTGACGGCCGAGGGCGCGGCGCTGCTCGCCGCGCTGATCCACGCCTCCGCCGACGCGCTGCGTGCCACGGCCGCCTGGTTCACCCTGCTCAAGCAGGTGCGCCGGGGACTGCGGATCACCGAGGGCAACCCTCAGGACCTGTACTTCCAGCTCTGTTTCGAACTGGCCGCCACCCAGGGCCCGCCCGCCCAGGCGACCGGCGGACGGACCGCCGAGAAGGCGCTGCGCGAGACGCACGGTTCGGCCCAGGGGCGTACGACGCGGGCGCTCAGGGAGTATCTGACCGACCCGGCGCACACCAGCGCGCTGACCGCCGCACTCGAAGCGGCGTGGGCGGCCGGGACCATGGAACCCGCGCCCGGCGTACGCCCCGACGAGGGCCGGGAGGGCGGCACCCCGGCGGAGATACGGACCGTACTCGACGCCTGCCCCGCCGGACGGGCGGCCGGTACGCGGGACCCCAGCGGGGGCCTGCCGGGCGCGGGCGGCGGGGCGGCGTTGGCGCGGCTGGTCACGAACCGCGCGGGTACGGCGGCGGGCCGGGCCCTGCGGGACGGCCGGGCTCTGCGGGACGGCCAGGCCCTGCGGGACGCGCTGCCGGAGCCCGCGCCCCGGGCCAGGGAACTGGGCCTGACCAGACACCCGGTGCCGGTCAGACCCGGGCTCGGCGGCGGCTCGGCCTCCACGTCGGCCCTGGGGCTGCCGTTCGACCGCACGGTCCATGAGCGGGTCTTCACCGTGCTCCAGACATCGCACGACCGCGCCGGGCTCGCGCCCGTACCCGAGTTGGTCCGCCGGGAGATCGTTCGCAGCTGCGCCCCCTGGGCACTGACCGACGAGTCGCTGCGTGTCGCCGCCACTGTGGGGGTCCAACTCGCCATGGAATTGCGCCCGTTGGGCGGGGAGCCGGGAGCGGGCGGCGGGACCCGCGCTCACCGGGTGATCAACAGCCGCTGGCGCCGCGAGGCATACGTCCTCCAGGCCCGCCGGCTCGCCGTGAACCTTGGCGACGACCCGGCCGACCCCGGCGACCCCGGCGACCCCGGCGAGGTCGGCGAGGTCGCCGAGGTCGCCGAGGTCGCCGAGCCGCTGGCGCGGATCGCGCGGGAGCTGCGTACTCCGTGGCGTGCGTATCTGCGGCGGCTGTGGGTACGGCTGCACGGACGCGATGCACGGGACGCCCCGATGACCGGCGTCGAGGAACTGTGGAACGTACTCGACGGGGTGGCCCGTTCGGTGATCCTGGACCACCGCGACCGGGTCAGACACGCACTCAGCGCCGCCGCCCCCGCCGCCGCCGAGGGGACAGCCCGATGACCGCCGTCGTACGGATCGGACACGCCGAGGACGGGCTGCTGCGCGTCATCACACCGCCGCCCGGTGCCGTGGGCGCCGCGCCGAGCGTGCTGGATCCCGCACCGGGGGTGGATGTGGCCGTGCTGGAGGTGGCGGGCGGGCTGCTGACCTGGAGCGTGCTCGCGCTGGATGCCCTGCCCGGAGCCGTACTCGACGATGTCGATCTGGCCCAGGAATGGGTCTGGGCCGTCTACGGCGAACAGGTCGCGCTGGCCCTGGCCGCCGGTACGGTCACGGAACCGGCACCCGAGCGGCCCGAGCCGGTCGAGATGCCCGAGCCGGTCGAGGTGCCGGCGCTGCCCGCGCTGCCCGCGCTCGTGGTGAGCGCCCGCCAACTGGCCTTCGCGCACTGGGCGGCGCGGTGGTGGCCCGCCTCGGTGATCGATGACATCCCGCCGCTGGACGAGCGGCTGCTCGACCGGGAGATCGGCGATCTGACCGAGGACTGCGATCCGCTCTTCGCCGGCGTGGAGACCGCCGACTCGCTCCTCCCACCGCACGCCCCGGACGCCGACTCCCCCGCAGCCGAGGTACCGCCGCGCGCGACCGACTACGCGCTCGCCGCCGGTTCTACGGCCGGGACGGCCGGGACAGCCGGGACAGCCGGGACAGCGGACGGTCTCACGCTGGTGCGCGGCACGGGCGGTTCCGACTGGCGCCGCTGTCCGCCGGGGCTGGTCGACGCCTCCGAACGAGCCGTCTCCTGGGAGGTCGTACGGGCCGCCGCGCGCACCACGGTCCACGTCTCCGTCGTGGCCGCGCCCGGACCGGTCACCGCTCCCCGCGAGTTGACGCCGCGCGCGACCGTCAGCGGCGCGGCCGTCAGCAGCGCGGCCGATCCCCTCGATCTGGCGCTGCGGCGGGTGGACGACACCTGGCTGGGGGACGCGCCGTTCGACACCGTGGGGACCGGAGGCCCGGCCCCGGGCGGCGCGGGTCTGGCCGTCGACATCTACCTCCCGGGGTTCGGTACGTCCCGGACGCGCGCCCACGACAACGACGGGGCCGAGGCGGCTGCCGAAGTCCGGGCCCGGGTGAGGGCGCTCGTCCGGTCACGGCTGGCCAGGGCCAGTGCCGCGGATGACGGCGGGGACGGGGACAGCGGCTCCGGGCCGCTGCTCCGCACGGAGATCGCGGCGGCGACCGCCGAGACAGACTTCTGATGACGACCACCGACCCCGGCTCCCTTTCCGACGAGCCCGATGACCCGGACGGCCCGGACGGCCCGGACGGCCCGGAAGCCGAGGAGCTTGCCCGGATCGCCACCCTCATCGACGCGGGCAACGACGCCTTCCTCCAAGGCGAGTTCCTTGCCGCGCACGCCTTGTTCGACCAGGCCGTCGACGCGGCGACGCCGTTCGACCGGGCCCTCTATGTCCGTACGAGCGCCCTGGTCAACCGGGCGAGCGCGGCCGACCGGCTGGGCGATCACCCGGCGGCGATCGACTCGTACCGCAAGGCGCTCGGCCTGGGCGACCGGCTGACGGAAGCTGTCACGGATGACCCGCAGGGCACGGCGGTCGTCCTGGTGCTCCGGGCCGGCGTACTGGTCAATCTGGCCCAGGCCCTCCAGAACACCGGGGACTTCGACGCGGCGCGGACCTCGCTGGAGCGGGCCCGCGCGCTGCTGAGCCCGGTCCGGCCGGAGGACGGAACCGCCGCGGACACCGCCGAGCTGCTTGTCGGCTGTCTGGTCTCGCTCACCGCCCTCACCATCCAGTCCGAGCGGTGGGCCAGGGCTCACGAGCTGGCGACCGAGTCCCTGGAGGTGGTGACGCGGCATCACCCCGAGCTCTCCGGGCGGCCGTTGCTGAATCTGGCCACCATCCACGAGGCCACCGGACGGCCGGACCTCGCCGAGGACTTCGCGCACCAGGCGGTCGCCGCGTTCCTGGCGTCGGACACCCCGGCCGGAGTCGCCGAGGCACGGCAGAGTCTCGCCCAGACGTATCTGCGCTCCGGCCGCCTCGACGAGGCGGAGGAACTGCTCACGGAGGGCCAGGAGTACTTCGAACGGACCGGCATGGGCGCCCAGTGCGCCCTCGGCCTCGATCTGCTCGGGCTGCTTGCCGTGCTGCGCGGGGACCCGGTCCTGGCGGACGAGCTGTACGTGCGGAGCGTGGCGCGGTTCGAGGAGTCCGGGGCGGTGGTCTCCGCCGCCGAGGTACGCGTACGGCTGGCGGCCGGACTGCACGCCGAGGGCCGCTACGAGGAGAGCGAGGCGCACATCCAGGCCGCTCAGTGCGTATTCGCCGCGGGTGGGCTCGGACTGCGCCGCGCCCAGGCGGACTTCTTCCACGCCACGCTCCTGGAGGACCGATGGGCCAACGGGTCGGGCACTCCCCCCGACTCCGCGCTGCTCGGCCGGGCCATCGGGCTGGCCGTACCGGCGGCGCTCGCCATCGACGCGGTGCGGTTCACCCTGGCGAGCGGGCAGCAGCGCGAGCGGTGGAATCGCGAGTTCGCGGCGCCCGCCATGCGACTGGCGTTCCGGCTCGCCGCCAGGGCCGGCGCCGCCGAGCTGGTGAACGAGCTGATCGAGTCGCAGTGCGCCGGGACTCCGCTGATGGACGGCTCACCTGACGCGGGCGCGGCCGACGACCGGGCGGGCGGCCTCCCGTATCCCCCGCTCGCGCCCCCGCGCTTCCTGGGCCCCTCGGCCTTCCCCGGCCCGCCGGCACCCGACGGGCAGCCCGACCTCCGGCAGCCCAGCCCCCGGCAGCCCGACCCCCGGCAGCCCGACCCCGGGCAACCCGACCCCGGGCAGCCCGGCCCCGGGCCGCCCGGCCCCGCGGACACCTTCCGGCTCGGCACCGCCCTCGCCGGGGTCGCCGCGAGCGCCGGTCTGCGGGCCTCACCGCCGCCCCGGCTGGCGCTGAACCCGACAGGGCCGGTGGCGCTCGATCCGTACATCAGCCATGCCGAGGCCCGCTACGGCGGCCGGATCCGTGACCCCCGGGTGGTGCCGACATGGTGACGACACCGCACGTCGGGGACCGCCTTCCCACGGACCGCCCGACGGCCCTCATACGAATGGCGGACGCCGGGGATCTCTATATCTCCTGGCGGTGGACCCACGATCTGTCCGCGACGGGCATCGGACTGGTGCCTGCCGCCCAACTCGCCTCGGCGCTCACGGCGTTGGCGGACGCCCTGCCGGGCAAGGCGCTGGGGCCCGCGCTGACGACCGGTGCCCTCGCCTCGTACGAGAGCGAACTCGCCCTCGCCGAGACGCTGTCGCGCACTCTCCTGCCGTACGGACTCGCCAAGCAGCTGTACGAGCTGTACCAGCGGGGGGTACGCCCCCATCTGCGCGTCCAGCCGTCGCCGCGCGTGGCACAGGTCCCGTGGGAGCTGCTGGCGCCCGACCCCGGGGTCCGGCTGGTGGAGATCGCGGACATCAGCCTGCTGGCGCCGGTGAGCATCGTGCACGCCCCCGCCCGCCCGGCCGGATCCTGGGCGGCCACCCGGCAGCTGCCGGTCGTGGGCGTCCTCGACCCGCGGGTGCCGGGGTTCCGCGCGGACTCCGCCCTGGGCTCGGTGCTTGGACGGATACGGGCGGACGCGCCGGTCGCGCGGATGGTCGGCCGGTACGCGGCCGAGGGCCGCTGGTGGCCCGCCGTGGATGATCCGGTCGAGGCGTTCCGCCGTACCGACCTGGACCGGGACCGGCTGGGCGCCGCGTTGCGCGCGGGCGCGTCACGGCTGCTGTACGTCGGCCATGTGACCGCGGCGCCGCCCGCCTCGGGGCAGAGCGAGACCGCCCAGCTGCATCTGGCCTGTACGGCGGAGACGGCCGGCTTCGCCGATCCCGTACGGGCCCATCGCCCGCTGTCCGCGAAGGACCTGCTGCTGGGAACCCATGGCCTCGCCGACGATCCGGAGGCGGGCGGGACACGCTGGCCGATCCCCGGCCGGGTCGCGCTCATCGCCTGCGAGAGCGGGGGCGATCTGCGCTTCGGTGAGGCGCTCGGCCTGGCCACCGCGATGATCCACGGCGGCGCCGAGACCGTCACCGCCGGCCGCTGGACGCTCCCCACCGATCTGGCCTTCCACCGCCTCGCGGACGCCGATCCGTCGGCGCGCCCCCTCCAGGACGCGGTCTGCGCGATCGACGCCGCGCACGAGCGGGAGGACGCGGTCCTCGCCCATGGCGACTGGCAGCGGGAGCGGCTGGCCGCCTGGCGGGAACTGCGTACGGTCGAGCACTCCCCCGTCCTGTGGGGCGCGTTCGCCACGATCAGCACCGTCTGACGGCCGGAGGTTCACGTCCCCCCGGACCCTCGGAGCCCCCTCCGCGCCCTGAGCCCCCTGAGCCCCCTCCGTACCCCGAGCCCCCTCCGCTCCCTGAGCCCGCTCAGCCTCCTCAGCGGAAGCGGGGCGTGAGCGTCAGACGCGCCGTGATCGTCTTCGGGCGCTGGTACTCGTGCAGAGCCAGAGTGCTGAGGTCCGTGCCGTGGCCCGACGAGCCCCGGCCGCCGTGCGGCAGCTCCGCCGTCTGGACGAGATGGCAGTTGAGCCACGCCTCGCCCGCGTTCAGCCGGCCGGCGAGATCGAGCCCCGCCGCCACGTCCCGGGTCCATACGCTGGCGGCAAGCGCCTGCGGCACCCCGTTCGCCAGCGCCACCGCCTCCTCCACGCTCTCCGCCGCCTGCACCGTCAGCAGCGGGCCGAACACCTCGTCCACCACCGCCGGATCGTCGTCCGGCAGATCCGCGAGCACACACGTGGGCCGCCAGAAGCCGTCCTCCTCGCCGGTGCCGGGCGCGCTCTCGCCCGTCGCCATCACCACCGCCGTCGAGGAGGCCATGAGCAGGTCGTAACGCCCCATCTGGTCCGGGTTGTTGAGCGGACCGAAGTCCCGGCCCGCCCGGCGTTCCCCCATCGCGTCGGCGAGCAGGGACACGGCCGACTCGTAGTTCTCGCGGAGCGTGATCACCCGCGCCGGGACGGCGCAGCTCTGGCCCGCGTTGTACGTGGTCGCGAGCGCCAGCTCCGTCCAGGTGTCCTCGGGGGCGTCCGGCAGGACGACGACCGGGCTGTTGCCACCCAGCTCCAGGCTGACGCGCCGGGTGCCCGCGCGCGCCGCCACATCGGCCCCGGCCTCCGCGCTCCCGGTGAAGGCGACCATGTCGACCGCGCTCGCCACGAGCAGCCGTCCGGTCTCCCGGTCGCCGGGCAGGGTCTGGAGGACCGCCTCGCCCAGTGCCTCCCCGGCGTGCTCGGCGAGCAGCAGCAGTGAGTCGGGGGTGGTCTCGGCGGGCTTGACGACGACGGTGTTCCCGGCGGCGAGCGCGGGCGCGCAGCGCCACGTGGCCATCATCAGCGGGTAGTTCCAGGGGACGACGACCCCGGCCACGCCGAGCGGTTCCCAGCGGACCCAGCTCTCGTGCCCGGCGACGAAGCCTCCGGCGGCCGGGGCGGGCTGGGTGCGCGCCGCCCAGGCGTAGAAGCGGAAGAGGTCCGCCGCGTTCGCCACCTCGCCGGCCGCCTCGTGCGCCGGTTTGCCGGTGCCCGCGCGCTCCCGGGCGGCGTACTCGTCGGCGTGTTCCTCGATCAGCCCGGCGAGCCGGTCGAGCGCCCGGGACCGCTCCCTCGGGGTGCGCGCCCGCCAGCCGTCGAAGGCGCGGCGGGCCGCGCGGACCGCGGCGGTGACCCGCGGGCCGCGCGCGACGGGCGAGCTGCCGCGTATCCGTCCGGTACGGGGGTCGATGAGCGGCACGGTGGCGTCCGGCGTCTCGGGCGGCGAGGTGTACGGCTCGGGATTCCGCCCGGCGTTCGGCTCGGTGTTCAAGGGGGCCTCCATCAGCTGACGTCGTAGGCGCGCAGCCATAGTTCGAGGGTGAGCACGAGCCATAGTTTGCCGCCCTGTCTGGGCAGCAGCGTGCCCTCCCGCCGCATCCACGAGCGCACCGTGTCCGGCCGGAACAGTCCTCGGGCGCGCGCCTCGCGGCCCAGCAGCAGATCGCCCGCCAGCTCCCGCAGGGGCCCGCCGAGCCACTGCTGCACCGGCACCCGCATACCGCTCTTCGGCCGGTCCACGACCGTGTCGGGCAGCAGGTCCCGTACGGCCTCCTTCAGCACCCACTTCTCGACCGCCCCGTTCAGCTTCCACCGGGGCGGCGTGGCGAAGGCGTGGTCCACCACCCGGCGGTCGAACAGCGGGGCGCGGCCCTGGGTCCCCTGGGAGGCGGTGAGCCGTTCGACCTTGGTGAGGATGTGGTGGGCGCCCTTGGTGCGCAGATTGCAGTGCAGCAGCTGGTTGAGCAGATGGTCCATCCTGCCGTCCCGGGCCGCGGGCCGCAGATACGGGGCGACGAACCGCTCCGGCCCCGGCATGCCGCCGAGGGCGTCCAGCGCGTCGGCGGTGAGCAGTTCGGGCAGGTCGGTGAAGCATTTGCGGTACGAGCGCAGATACGCCGTCTCGCGCGCGTCCTCGGCGTCGCCGCCCGCCACCTCGCCGCGGTGCATCTCGTACACCAGCATGGGCAGGTTCTTCGGCCCGCCGAACACCGGGTCGCCGCCCTCCCCGTTGAGCACGACCCGGAGCCCGTCGCCCGCCACGGCCTCGGCGAGCATCAGATTGGGCACGGTCAGCGGATCGCCCACCGGGCTGTCGAGCAGCGCGGCGGCCTCCGCGAGCCGCGCGGCCACCGCGTCGCCCGACACGGTGAGCACCCGGTGGCGGGTGTGGCAGTGCTGGGCGACCAGGCCCGAGTAGCCCAGCTCATTGGGGAGTTCGTCGCCGAAGCTGATGGAGTACGTGTGCACGGGATGGGCGTGCAGCTTGGCGGCGAGCGCGGTCACCAGCGAGCTGTCGACCCCGCCGGAGAGCAGCACGCCCACGGCTTCCGCCTCGGGCAGCCGCGTTGCCGTGGCCTCCTCCAGCAGCTCGCGCAGACGCAGCGCGTAGCTCTCGGGCGGCGCGCCGTCGTCCTCGATCAGCTCCCGGGGCTCCCAATAGTGCTCTTCGGTGACGGCCCCGTCGGCCGCGAGCCGCAGACAGCGCCCGGGGAGCACTTCGCGTACGCCGCGCAGCAGCGTCTCGTCGCCGGGGAGGTAGGCGAAGGTCAGGAAGGAGCGTACGGCGGCCAGTTCGAGACCGGTGCCGAGCGCGGGCCAGCGGCGCAGGGCGCGCAGCGAGGTGGACGCGGCCCAGCAGTCGTCGGCGCGTGCGTAGAACAGCGTGCGGGCGCCCATATGGTCGCGGATCAGGACCAGTTCCGCTTCCGCGTGGTCGTGCACGGCGAGCGCGAACATGCCTTCGGCCGCCCGTATCCCGGCCGCCCCGAGCCGTACCCAGCAGCGCAGCAGCAGTTCACCGTCCGGGCAGCCGGGCGGCGCGTGGTCGCCGGCGCCCGCGAGCGCGGCGAACAGTTCGGGCCGGTTGTGGAGGGTGACCTCACCGACGGCGGTACGGCCGTACGCGGTGAACGGGCCGGTGGCGTGGCCCGGTTCGTCCTGGATCAGCGCCGCGCCCGGCGCACCGGCGCCCACGGCGGCGCCCATCGCCGCGAGATGTCCCGCCGCCTGTCCGGGTGTCGCCGCCAGGCAGGCACAGAAGCGCGCCACGGTCGCCCCTCCTTTCGATTCCGCTCGATGTACGAACTCCCTCGGCCCGTCCGGGGACCGTCCGACCGGGCCCTCCGACCGGCCGGACTATCCGAAGTCGTCGTCGCTCCAGCCGCCGTCGTCGTCGGAGTTCCATCCGTCGCTGGAGTCCCAGTCACCGCCGTCACCGCCGCCGCCCGCGTCCGCGCCACCGGAGGAGTTCGGGGCAGCCGCCTGCTGTTGCTGCTGCTGCCGCAGTTCTTCCTCCTCTTCGGGGGTCAGCTCCTCCGGAGGGAGCTGGGCGGCCGTGATGGCGAGGCCGGCCAGCCCGAGCCCGCCAAGCAGCACGCCCATCCGCCCGCCGAACGAGGTCCTGTTGACGAGCACGGTCTCGCCGCCGTCCCAGATCGTCCGGCCGTAGCCGATGTCCCGGCCGTAGGTCACCCTGCCGTCGGAGTACCGGCGCTTGATGATGCGCCCGCCGAGCTGTTCGTCGGTGCCGGAAGCGCCCTGGTTGTCGTGCCAGCGCACGCGCGTGCCGCCTTCGCGCCGCCGCCACTCCTCACGTCCGTCCTCGTAGCGGCGGTGGACGCTGCTGTCGGCTAGCAGCTCATCCCTGTACGGGGTCTCGCGTGGCCGGTTTATCACCTTTAGTCCTCGTATCCCCTGGTCGGTTCGTCGGCCATGTCATGAATCCCGCCGTACGCAGCTCACGCAGCCCGGTCCAGACCGAGTGGCTGGGCGTCCTCGGTCCGCGTACGAGCCGCAGGACGGTACGCAGCAGCCGGGCCGGCGGGACGGACTCCACCTCGGCGAAGCGCCCTTCGGCGAGCCAGTCCCGCTCGCGGGGTTCGAGCGCGGCGGGCAGCGTCAGCGGGCCGGCTCCCGGCGCCGGGCCGCGCGGTGAGATCAGATGGAGCGCGGTGGCGTGCCGAGGCACGAGGCCCATCGAGGAGACCCGTACGCCGGGGAGCGCGTCGCGCACCCGCGCGGTGAGCGCGATGCCTTCCGTGCTCGCGTCGTGCAGTACATGCGCGGTGGCGCCGTCCACCCTGCCGAGCCCGGTCACCAGCCGGGGGTCCAGGGGCAGGTCCTCGGCGGCGAACACCGGGCAGGCGGCCTCCAGATGCACATCGTTGGCGAGGAGCATCCGGGCCACCTGGCGGCTCTGGCAGACGAGGAGTCGGGGCAGTCCGTAGTCGTAGAGATCGGGCTCGGCGGGCTCGGCGGGCTCGGAGGGCTCGCGCGGCGCACGGGCCGGGGCCGGGGCGGAGGCCGGCGCCAGCAGTCCCGGCACCGCGCCGTGCCGCCGTAGCGCCTCCTCGAACCGCTCGTACCGTACGGGCGGCGCGGGCGTCAGCGGGAGCCTGCGCGGGACCAGACGCGACGGGCGCAGGACGCGGCACATCTCGTAGTACAACTGGAGCTCCGTGAACCGGATCCGGCCCGGCGCGCCCGCGCGTTCGACGGCGGTGGCGAGGGCGCGGTCGAGCAGCCGGTCGCCGATGCCCACGGCGACGCGTGGGGTCACCGGCCGGCCTCGCCGGGCCAGGTGAGGAACCCGACGGCCTCCGCCTCGCGGCGCTCGGGCTCCGTACGGGTGGCGGCGGCGAGGCGTTCGACGGTCTTGCTGACGGCCGCGAGGAGCTTGGCGGGCCGTATCGCGACGAGGGAGACGGTCCAGCCCTTGGCCAGCCAGTCCAGCTCGGCCTTGGTGAGCGTCCCGCTCTCGCCCAGCCACTCGATGAGGTCCTTCGCCGGCTTGTAGCCGCGCCGCGCCGGCGCGCCCGGCGTCCGCATGACGGCGCGCGGCGGCAGCCCCGCGTCGATGACCGTGCGGCCGGGCAGCGCCTCACGCGTCCGTATGACCAGCCGGCAGCCGGGCGCGCTCGCGTCGTGCAGGACGACGACGGGCATCTCCTCCGGCAGCCGGTCGGCATGGGCGGTGACGGCGACTCCGTACCGCTCGGGTATCCCGTTGGCGACCAGGAAGGCGGCGATGGCCCCGTCCGGGCAGAGCAGCGCGATGCGCGCCCCCTCCGGCAGATAGACCTTGCGGTACGGGAAGTCGTCCACGACCCCGGGCGGGAGCGAACCGTACACGTTCTTCCAGTCGGTCGCCATCATGCCGCGGAAGCCGCTGAGCGGATGCCTCGCCTGCTCCCTCTTCTGTTCCTTCCCGCCGAATATCAGGGCGGCGGACAGGCCGAGGACGGCGATGAGGACAAGGACGGAGCCGGCGATGGCGAATCCGCCCATGTCCTCGGCGCTCAGTCCGACGATGATCATGACGATGCCCACCAGCAGCGGGACCCAGAGACATCCCAGGGCCTCCACGACCGGGCTCTCGCCCTTGACAGGCCCCGTCCTGGGCAGCGCGGGGGACCCGAGCTGGTCGACGGAGATCTTCAGCCGGCCGCCGTCGGTGAGCTTCACGAGCAGGCGGCGGACCCTTAGGTCGCTCATCCTCAGCGAATTGGTCTTGGGGTCCAGGGCGAAGCGCCGTTTGCAGTGGGAGCAGGTGCGGTTGGGCCGCTCCTTGAGGAGCAGGTTCTGGTCGCAGAACGGGCAGATCATCGCGGGCCCTCCAGTACGGACGCGGCGCGCCGGAGCCCGGCGGCAAGACGCTCCCGCACGGTGGTGGCGCCGATGCCCCTGACGCGCTGGATACGTTCGATGTCGCGCAGCGCGGCGGCCAGCAGCCCGTAGTCGGTGCCCACGCGGGTGACCGTACCGAGCGTGCCCCGGCCGTGCCGTACGCCGTCGTCGCTCGCGTCGTCCACGGCGCGGCGCTCGGCCTCGTCGGCGGTGATCGCGTAGTCCTCGTGGTCGATACCGAAACCGGTGTTGGCGGCGAGGATGTTCAACGGTGTCGAGCCGCGGTTGGCGAAGGAGTGGGGCATCATCTCGGGGATCCGGATCATGGCCCCGGGGAACAGCCGGATCTCGGTGACCCGGCCGCGCGGCGCGTCGTAGAGACCGCAGGCGGCGTGGCCGAGGCTGAGCACGATGTGCTCGCCGCCGTGCGCGTGCGGGGTGAACGCGCTGCGCGGGCCGACGACCCCGAGCTTGAACGTGGCGTTGGACGGGCGCTCGGGCGAGGTCCGCGCGTCACCGACGAGGTAGTGGGCGAACTGCCCGTCGTCGATGAAGCGCAGGAACTCCTCGCTCGGGCCCAGCTCGCGCGCCCCGTCGCGGTCGGCGAACAACACACTGCCCTCGGGCTTGAGATGGAACAGCTCCACGCCGTGCGGCAGGTCTCGCGACAGCCGTTCCATACCCCGCAGTCCGGGTGTGCCTGAACGGGATTCCACGTCGGACATCAACGCCCCCCTCGCGTTGTCGACCACGATCGCATCGTAGGACCGCGACCGGGAACACCTTGGACAAATGATATTGCTGAGCACTGACATCGCGATGAAGTGACGGCGATGAAGTGACGGGGGTCCGCGTCCGCGGTGGCGGCTGTCGTCGGGGGGCTCAGCGCCGTCTCACGTCCCCCTTCCCGCATGCCACTCCGTCCCCGTCCGGGTCCAGCCGGAGCGGGTCGTCCCCGCCGTTCACCTTCAGCCGCCCGTAGTCGTTGGCCGCGAGCCAGTCGCAGCGCGCCTTCGTCGTCGCCGCGTTCGTCGCTGCCGCCTCAGCCGCTGCCCCCTTAGTCGTTGCCTTCGCCGTCGCCGCCTTCGTCGCCGCCTTAGCGCTCTCCGTCACCGTCTCCGGGAAGACCGTCGGTACGCAGACGTTCGCCGAGCCGTAGTGCCGGTCGCACCCCGCGACCTGGGGGCTCACCGGCGCCGAGGTCCGCTTCTTCCGCGGCTTCTCGGGGCTCTTCGCGAGCTCCCCCGCGAAGTCGTGGACGTGCGCCGACTCCGCCGCCTTGTCGGCGAGTGCCGGCGGGCCGCCCAGACGCACCCACTCGGCCACCGAGGGAACGCCGTTGGCGTCGACCGCGAAGAGCATGTACCAGCCGGGAGGCGCCAGATTCGGGTTGCTCGTGACATTGAGGTCGACGTTGTTCCCGTCCACCGAGAGCGGCAGATCCACGAACCGCTGGTTGGGGTCGGAGGAGTGGGTGACCGCGGCCGGCCGGATCAGTTCCGCCTTGGCGATCGGCCGGTCGACCGTGATCCGCTGCGTGTCCCCGTACAGCCACTGGTTGTCGATCAGTGAGGTGATCCGCGGGCGCGGCCCCTTGAGCAGATACGGCGGGGTGTACAGCGACACCTGGTGGTTCCAGGAGCCATTGCCCGGGTTGTCGCCGGTCGTCATCACCCGGCCGTCCGGCAGCAGGAACGCCGAGGAGTGGTAGCCGCGCGCCTCCGGGTCCACCGCGACCGGGTCGAAGGTGTCCGTCACCGGGTCGAACAGCGAGGACTCGTAGACGGGGTTGGCGCGGTTGTGCAGCGCGCCGCCCGTCTCCAGGACCTTGCCGTCGGGCAGCAGCACGGCGGAGCCGTACATCTTGCCCTGCGCCCCGGTCTGCGGCTGGGGTCCGTTGCCGAGGTCGACGGTGCCCTGCGGCAGCAACGGGCCGGGGGTGTACCGGGGGTTGGGCTCCTTGAGGTCGATCAGATCCGTCAGCCGGTTCGCCTCCGGGTTGGAGTCGATATTGCCGCCGCCGATCGTCAGCACCCGCTGGTCCTGCGCGGGCGGCAGCAGCACGCTCGCCGACTGGTCGCGCTCGTCCTTGTTCTGGAGACCCGCGATCTCGGTCACCGTGTTGGCGTCGTAGTCGTAGACCGACGAGCCGGTGCCTGGCGTGCCGTTGCCGAAGACATGGCTGCCGGAGTAGAAGAGCCGTCCGTCCTGCATCAGGATCATCGACGGGTACAGGCCCCAGTACGACCAGGTCTGGTTGACCTGCCCCATCGGCAGCCACTTGTCCCGCGCCGCCGACCAGCGCTCGGCGGTCACCGAACCACTGGAGTCCTCGCGCAGCCCGCCGAAGGACATCACATCGCCATTGCCCATGATCGTGGCCGACGGGTACCAGTGCCCGTCGTTCATGTCGTTGGTCCTGGTGTACGTCTCGGTGGCGGGGTCGAAGACGTACGAGTCCTTGAAGCCCTGGTAGCCGACCGTGCCGTCGGCCGACGGATAGCCCTTGTTGCCGCTCATCACCAGCACCCGGCCGTCGGAGAGCTGGACATGACCGGAGCAGAACATGTCGTCGGGGGTGGGGACCGTACGGTACGAGCCGTCCGCCGGGTCGTACACCGCGGAGGTGAACGTACCGGCCTCGAACAT
Organism: Streptomyces sp. NPDC056835; assembly: GCF_042789485.1. NCBI lineage: Bacteria > Bacillati > Actinomycetota > Actinomycetes > Kitasatosporales > Streptomycetaceae > Streptomyces > Streptomyces sp. NPDC056835. The sequence goes on along the minus strand of NZ_JBHUBB010000014.1, from coordinate 52,750 downwards.
CTCCGGGTCGTTGCCGGAGCCGGCGATCAGCAGCACCTTGCCGTTGTGCAGCACCACCGAGTGCATCGAACGGACCGGGTTCTGTGTCGGCAGGACCTGCCAGCGGCCGTTGGCGCACTCGTCGGCGGTCCCGGTGCACTCCGGTTCGACGGGCGGCGGGGCGACCTCCTCCATCACATAGTCATCGGTGGTCACACTGCCCGTGCCGTACACCGATACGCCCCAGGTGATCCGGTCGGTGCCGGGCGGAATGACGGGCGTACGGACCTCGGCCCGCTGGTAACCGGCGCTCAGGTCCAGGGTTTTGAGGTCGGTCCAGTACTGCCAGCCGGCCGTGGCGTCATGGCGGAAGAGCGTGATCGCGGCGTCGGGGGTCGTCGACTTGTACCAGAGGGACAGGTCGTACTGCCGCTCGGGCACCACCGCGGGCGCGCACTCCGGGGACTCCGTGATCAGCGCCTTGCGGTCGCCTTCGGTCCGGCGGGTCAGCGCGACCTTCAGCGCCGCCGCGCCGGAGTGGGCGTCGGTGACGGTGTCGAAGGAGAAGTCGTTGTCGCCCCAGCCGGACCGCTCCCAGCAGTACGGCATGACGTCCGCGCCCGGTGTGCCCGGTGCGCCCGGTGTGCCTGGTGTGCCCGGTATCTCGAACCCGGGGTTCTTGACGAGGTTCGCCCCCGCCGCCGCCGGCTGCTGGGTGGCGAACAGCAGGCCGCCGGTCAGCGCGAGGAGGGCGAGGAACGCGGTACGGCGCGACGTACGGAACCGGCGGGGCGAGCCGTACGGAAGGACCGGTCTCATCGGCGCACGCTCCCCTCGTGACCCTCGGCCACCGCCGCGCCACTCGTCGAACGGGCCTGAGCGTGCCGGCCCGACCGCTCCCGCTTCGGCAGATACACCAGTGCCTCCGTCCCCACGAACCGCACCACGAACGTCGCCAGCAGCGCGCACGCGGTCGCCGTCAGCACCCCCATCCCGAACTGCCCGACGAACAGCGCGATCAGCGGGATTCGGAGCAGCAGATCGGCGTTGGCGAGCAGCGCGAACCGGCCCACCCGGTCCGCCCAGTGCCGGTGCGCCCGCCGCTCGCGGAAGAGCAGCACCTCGATCAGGAGGAAGTTCCACAGCACACCGAACTGGTTGGCCACCACCTCGGCCGGCAGATAGTGCACCCCGGCCGCCGTCAGCCCGTGCAGCGCGAGCAGGTTCGGTACGAAGCCGGTGAGCCCGATCAGTCCGAAGGCGATCATCCGGGCGATCGGCGCGGCCGTCCGCAGCTCCACGAGATGGCGCAGGAAGCGCAGCCCCTCCTTCGCCGTCGACTTCGACTCGCCCGCGAACCGGTCGCGGAAGACGAACGGCACCTCGGCCGGCTGCTCGGGCCGGCAGCGTACGGCCAGCTCCAGCAGGATCTTGTAGCCGAGCGGACGCAGCGCCTCCGAGGTGACGGCGGAGCGCCGGATCGCGAAGAATCCGCTCATCGGGTCACTGATCCCGCGCAGCCTGGCCGGGAAGATCCCCTTGGTCAGCCAGGTCGCCGCGCGGGAGACGGCGACGCGGTAGCCACCGGCGAGACCGGCGCGGCTGCCGCCGTCGATATAGCGGCTGGCGACGACGAGATCGGCGGAGGTCCGTTCGCCGGCGGCGACCAGGTCGGGGACGAGCGCGGGCGGATGCTGGAGGTCGGCGTCCATGACGACGACCCAGTCGGACCCGGCGGCCCTGAGCCCTTCGACGACCGCCCCGCCGAGACCGCCCTCGGGCCTCTCGCGGTGGATCACGTTCACGGGGAACGGGCAGTCCTGCGCGGCCGACGCGATCACCGAGGGGGTGTCGTCGGTCGAGTCGTCGACGAAAAGCACCTCGCAGGGCAGCCTGGCAGGTACGGCGTCGGTGAGCTGCCGCAGCAACTCCCGTATGTTTCCCGACTCGTTGAAGGTCGGGATGATGACGGTGACGGCGCCGGGCTCGGCGACGACGGTCGCTTCCAGCTCCGGTTCACCGCGCTCTCCGGCACCGATGGGGGGAAGAATGCTCATCGCTCGTCGCCTCCCGCGATCCGGTCGCCATCCGCGGTCCCGGCGCCCGGCACGATCCGCCGGATCTCGATCCGGTCCTCACCGTCCCCGAAGACGGCGACGGCGGTCGAGTGCTCCAGCGCGTCCCGCACCTTGGGCAGATCGCGCGCGTCGCGCCGTACGGTCGGGGACGCGACCACATAGTCCAGATCACGCCAGCCGCCGGGCATGGTCTTCGTGACGGCCGGGTCGAGGTCGGCCTTGTAGAACCAGATCGCGCCGAGCCCCGGTTCGTACCCGGCGTGCACCAGGTCGAGCCAGAGCGCGTCATCGACGAGCACCCGGGCCCGGGAGGGGTCGGGCACCTCCGTCGCCATCCACGAAGCCGCCTGCCGGTAGGGGGCGTTGGCGTCGGCGGTCAGCGCGGTGCGATCGCCCTCGTACCACCGGGGTACGACGACGACGAGCGCGGTGGTGGCGAGTGCCGCCAGGGCGGTCCGGCGGACGGTCGTGAGCGCCCGGCCCTCGCGCGGGCCGCGCCGTCTGCGCAGGATCGCGTGGGTGACGGACGCGGCGCCGCCGGCCAGCACCAGCGCCAGGAACGGCAGCCCCTGGATCACATACATCGCGGGCAGATAGCCGGACGGGCGCAGGGCGACCAGGGTGAGGATCACCACGGCCAGCGCGGGCCCCGCGAGCGCCCGCGCGGTGACCGACCAGCGCAGGGTGACCATCAGCAGGACGGCGCCCGCGATCCCGCCGAGCGGCAGTACCCGGTCGTAGTACAGCCAGGACTGGAGCACCCCGTACGAACCGCTGCCCGGGTCGAGCACGAAGCCGGATCCGGGCCTGCTCATCTGGTACGTGATGCCGTCCCAGAGCGAGACATGGCCGTCGCCCGGCAGCAGCTCCCCCTTGAGCAGGGCCATCAGCGGATAGCAGAGCCCGACCAGCGCGCAGGCGGTGATCGCGCCGGTCACCGCGAACTTGCGGGTGTCGCGATGGCTGTGCCGCCACAGCGTCACCAGCAGCGCGGGCAGGATGACCAGCATGGTCTCCTTCGTGAGCACCCCGACGGCGGCGGCGAGTCCGGCCGCGAAGTGGTGCCAGAGATGCCGGCTGGGCGAGGCCGCGAGACAGAACGCGAGCAGCATCCACATCACGGCGATGTTGTCGAGGAAGATCTCCCGCTGGAGCACCACGGCGAGCGGGGAGAGCCCGAACAGGACCATCGCCAGCCCGGCGGCCCAGCGCGGCAGCCAGAGCCGCCGGGCCAGTACATAGAGGAAGACCGCGCTCGCCGCGCTGACCAGCAGCATCGCGAAGCGCATCGGGGCGACCGTCATCGTCTCGGGCGAGAAGAGCGAGGGCAGCCAGGTCAGAAAGGCGAGCTGCATCCAGCCGAGCGGCGGATGGTCGTACCAGTACGTGTAGTGGGCGAGGCCCTTGCCCTCCTGGACGGCCCAGGCCTGAGCGAGATAGGTGCCCTCGTCGTCGCTGAGCGTCGGATAGTGCTGGATGTTCCAGCCCTGGACCAGCAGGATCGCGACCAGGAGCCCCCCGCACAGGAGCAGATCGGCGCGGGAGCGCCGGAAGCGTATGACCGGGCGGACGGTGAGGTGCCGGTTGTCGCGGCGCCGCCGCCGGGGCTCGCGGGCACGCTCCGGCGGCGCGGGGACGGTGGTCTGCTGATCCGTCGTCACCGCGGGGAGGGTGGAGGTCACGCGTGGACGTCCTCTCGGATGAGATGCGCGCCGACATGACTGGTCAGCTCCCAGTCGCCGTGGCCCCGCTGCTCGCGCCAGACGGCGCGGATGGCCGCGCCCGCGAGGAGCACCTGGTAGAAGGGGCCGCCGACGATGAGCTTCAGATAGTGCGTGAGCCGGACCCGCAGTCCGTACTGCTTGCCGAAGTCATGGAGTCCGACGACCTCGAAGACGAAGGTCACCATGGCGGTGACCAGCGGCAGGAACGTCACGAACGCGACCGTCACCGGGACGTCGAGGAGGAGCGCGATCCCCACGTTGAGCGGGATGATCAGGCCGGTGAACGCCTGGAGGAACGGTGTCATCAGCGTGTAGCGGGCGAGCATCCGCTGTCCGCGCGTGGGCAGTTGGCGCCAGTCCTTCTTGCGGTACACCTGGAGGAAGCCCTGATTCCAGCGGGTGCGCTGTTTGAGCAGGGACATGAGCGAGCCCGGGGTCTCCTCGCGGGTCACCATGTCGGAGTCGTACGCGACGACGACCTTCTTGCCGACGCTGGAGAGCCGTACGCCCAGATCGCAGTCCTCGGCCAGGCAGTTCTGGTCCCAGCCGCCCGCCTCGCGCAGGACGTCGGTGCGTACGAAGACGGTGTTGCCGCCGAGCGGGATGAAGCCCTTCTGGGCGTGCAGATGGAGCCTGCTGCGGAACCAGAAGAAGTACTCCAGGCAGTTGCGCAGGCTGTACCAGCTGGAGTGGAAGTTGATCAGCTGGACGCCGCCCTGGACGACATCGGCGCCGGTGGTGCGGAAGGCGTGGTCGACATGGGTCAGCAGCTCCGGGTGGACCTGGTCCTCGGCGTCGAAGACCCCCACGACCTCGCCGGTGCAGTGCGGCAGCGCGGTGTTGAGCGCCTTGGGCTTGTTCTTCGCCTCATGGGTGTCGACGACGACCCTGACCCGGTGCGGGTCGCGGGCGGCGGCCCGCTCGGCGACCGCCGCGGTCTCCGGGTCGTCGTGCCCGACGATGACGATGATCTCGAACCTGGTGTGGCTGGACTCCAGCAGCCGCTCGACGGTGTGCTCCAGCACGGCCTGTTCGTGACGGGCCGGCAGGAGCAGCGAGAACGAGCCCTCGCGACCGCCGTCGGGCCGGTCGAATCTGGTCGCGGCCAGCGTTTCCGGCGTACGCCAGGCATGCATCTGCCACCAGAGCGTGAACGCGGCCATCCAGAACAGCGCCAGTGAAATGGCAGCGATGAATACGGACGTGAACACATGGCCCCCCTCGGCCAGGGCCGGCCGCGGCAGGCCCCCCTGGCCGTCGGCTGACCCGTACATCCCCCTCGTACGCACAGTCCCCCCGTGCATACCTGTTGTGACTCTTGTGGAGACAATAAGGGGGACCTGTGACAGTCGGAGGACCGATTGGGTGAATACTGCGTTTCAGGCCGATTCACCACGCGTCGGAAATCAGCCATACGTTACTCGAAAACGCCCAACTCTCCCTTTAGTGCGCTTACTTCCGTCACCGGCGCTGCGCAGACGAACCGCCGGCAGACATAGGCGGCGGCCTCCCCGCCGACCAGCGGACGGTCCGTCAGCAGCGGGAACTCATCACTTCCGGCCACTCCCGCCGCGACGACCGCGCCCGGCGCGGTGCCCAGCAGCGCCGTACGGTGCAGCGCGCTCAGCTCCGGCCCGGCCCCACGCGCCGCCCCGGCCACTCCCTCCGCCGCTTCCTCCGCCGCTTCCCCCGGCGTCTCCACGACCGCGACCTCGCGCGGACCGTCGAGCAGCGCCTCGGCCACCGCGAGCCCCCAGCCGATGAAGCGCGGCGCCCTCGGCCCCAGCGCCTTGACCACCCCCAACGCCCCCTCGGCGGCGGTGCGATGGGCCTCGGATCCGGTGTGCGCGGCATACGAGAGGAGCGCCCCGGCGGCGGCCGTCCAGCCGGACGGCGTGGCGTTGTCCGTGGGGTCCTGCGGGCGCCTGATCAACTGTTCGGCGTCGTTCGCCGTGTCGTACAGCGTGCCGCCCTCGGCCACGAACTGGTCGAGCACAATGTCCAGCAAGAACCCGGCGAATTCCAGCCAAGATCCCTCGCCGGTGACCCCGGCGAGCGTCAGGAAACCCTCGGCGACATCGCCGTAGTCCTCCAGAACCCCCGCGTTCGCGCCGGTACGGCCGTCCTTCGACGTACGGGCGAGCCGCGCCGCGTCGTCCAGATGCACCCGCACCAGCAGATCGGCGGCCTCGGTGGCGCGCTCCACCAGATCCGGCCGGTCGAAGTAGGCGCCGGTCTCGGCCAGGGCGGCGATCGCGAGCCCGTTCCAGGCGGCCACGACCTTGTCGTCCCGGCCCGGCCTCGGCCGCCCGTCGCGCGCCGCGAGCAGCCGCCGCCGTACGGAGGAGACCCGCTCGGCGTCCGCCACCCCGCCGTCCAGGGGCAGTTGCAGCACGGACGCGCCCTCCTCGAAGGTGCCCTCCTCGGTCACCCCGAAATACCGCGCGGCGAACGCGGCGTCGGACTCCCCCAGCACCTCGCGCAGCTGGTCCGGCGTCCACACATAGAAGGCGCCCTCGACATGCGCGCCGCTGCCGTCGTCGCTGTCCGCGTCCAGCGCGGACGCGAACCCGCCCTCGGCCGTGCGCAGTTCACGCACCATGAAGTCGGCCGTCTCCAGCGCCACCCGCCGGGCCAGATCGGAACCGGTGGCCCGCCACAGATGCGCGTACACCCGGCACAGCAGGGCGTTGTCATACAACATCTTCTCGAAGTGGGGCACCGTCCACTCCCGGTCCACCGAGTACCGGGCGAACCCGCCGCCCAGCTGGTCGTAGATCCCGCCCCTGGCCATCGCCTCACATGTGTCGGCCGCCATCTGGAGCGCCCCCTCCGCGCCGGTACGGGCGTAATGGCGCAGCAGGAACTCCACCGCCATCGACGCCGGGAACTTGGGCGCCCCGCCGAACCCGCCCCGCACCGCGTCGTACTCCCGCGTCAGCCCCAGCAGCGCCTGCGCCAGCTCCTCCTCACCGGGCACCCCGTCCCCCCGGTACGCGAGCGACCGCCCGGCCAGCTCCCCCACGATCCGCGCCGCCACCTCCGCGACCTCCCCGCGCCGGTCCTTCCACGCGGCACTGACCCCCTCCAGGACCTGCGGGAAGGACGCCATGCCGTGGCGGGGCGCGGGCGGGAAGTACGTACCGAAGTAGAACGGCTCCCCGTCCGCCGTCAGAAACACCGTCATGGGCCACCCGCCCTGCCCGGTGGCCGCCTGCACCGCCTCCATATACACGGCGTCCACATCAGGCCGCTCCTCGCGGTCGACCTTGACGCTGACGAAGTGGGCGTTCATGTACCGGGCGGTCGTCGGGTCCTCGAAGCTCTCGCCCGCCATCACATGGCACCAGTGACAGCTGCTGTACCCGACGCTCAGCAGCACCGGCACATCCCGCCGCCGCGCCTCCTCGAACGCCGCGGGCGACCAGGGCCACCAGTCGACCGGGTTGTCGGCGTGCTGGAGGAGGTAGGGGGAGGTCTCATGGGCCAGTCGGTTCGCCATGCGCCCCATCTTCGCGCACCCCATGGGCGGCGCGTTCAAGCGCGGCGGCGCTGCCCGTCCGATCACCCAGGGTGCCCCGCCGCCGACGAGGTCGTCGCGCGGGACGGTGGGGGCGGCCGAGTGCCGCGAGGTCGCGGGCGGAGATGGCACAGACGTGGGGCCCGGCTCCGCCATCGCGCACGGCTCAGGCGATCGCCGCGATATCCCCGTCGTCGAAATAAATAGCCTGATGCAGGCGCCCGCCCAAGGCGACAGCGAATCGGGCGAGGACGTCCTGGCCGGAAATGTTTCCCCGCTCGATCTGCGACACACGCCCCTTGGTGATGCCCATGCGGTCGGCTACTTCCTGCTGGGTCAGCCCTCGGGCCCGCCGCAGCTCCGCCAGACGGCGGCCCGTCATCTCCGCGAGAAGCTCCTCCTTTCCCGCTCGCACAGCCTCCTCACCTCCGGCACGGGCAACATGCTCAGCACGGATGTCCTGCCAGCGTGTGTAGCCGTTCACGATCGTCCTCCTTCCTGCTGGGCTCGTTCCTTCACATAGATCTCATAGCGCTCTTCGGCCAGCGGAATCGCTTCCTGGTACCACTCGTTCCATCGCCCTGCTTTGTCCCCTGCCACCAGCAGGATGCTGCAGCGCCACGGATCGAAGGCGAACAAGATACGCACCGTGCCGGGACGCAATTCCTTCAGGTTCGCCATCGACGAGCCATGAATGGTGTCGACCAGCGGGCGCCCAAGCCCCGGACCCCCCTCCGCCAAGGCATCCAGCGCCTGCACCACTCGGGCATGTGCCAGGCCATCGAGGCTTTCGATCCAGTCGCGTACCTCGTCGACCAGGAAGATCTCCCACTCGCCGTCCATACACCGAGTATAGCGAACGCTATACTTTCCGGTTGGCTCACCCTGGCCGGAACCACTGACTCCACCAATTCACAGGCACCAGCGGCAGCTGACGCACTCGGCGCTCAGCATGGGCCAGTCGGTTCGCCATGCGCCCCATCCTGCCCCAGCGGGGCCGATGCCCCTCCCGGCGGCGGTCGCGTGTCCGGGCCCGCCGCCCGGATCCGGGCCCGCCGCCGGGAAGCGGGGCGGGGAGCGGCGGGCGAGGGCGGCGAGCGGCGGAAGACACACGCGGCCGCGGACTCCCCTCGCGCTCGCGCCGCGCGCGCAGGACAATGTCGTTTCTCACCCATGCTCTCGGAGGGGGACGCAGATGCGGGAAAGCCACCGGGCCGAAGCCGAAGGGCTGTTGGTACGTGCCGTGGAGGAAGAGGTACGGCGCTCCGGCGGGCGGACCGAAGGGAACACCCTGCTGGCGCGCGGGCGCGGCGCCCTGGACGCCATCGCGGCGGGTGCGGACGAGGAGTACGCCGCGTATGTGCGCGCGCTGGACGCGGAGCGGGCCGAGCGGCCGGCGCTCTCGGAGCGCTTCAGCCGGCAGTCCCTCGGAACGCCCGTACTGGTCACGTCCGTCGCCGCGGTCGCCGCCGTCGGCGCGGATGTCGCGCTGGGCACCGCCACGGGCATCGCGCTCGGCGCCGGGGCCGTCGTCGCGGTCGCCGGAGCGGCGACCACCGTCGCCAAGGTGACCGCCTCGCACTGGCCGGCCGCGCACCGCAGGGCCGGGGCGGCGGGCCAGCCCGGCGGCACCGAACAGTTGCGGCTCCAGTGGCTGACGGCGCTGGAGGTACGGGGCATCCGCCCGTTCCTCGACCAGCAGCGGGTCCTGACCTCCGCGACCCGGCGCACCACCAAGAAGGCCACCGTCGTCCCGCAGTTGCGCGGCGGCGACCGCAGCGCCGCCGCCCGCCGGCGCAGTGTGCTTGAGCAGTCCTTCGGCCATCTGCCCCAGCCGGACGGGCCGTTCGCCGGCCGGCGCGCGGCGATGGCACAGATCGCGCAGTGGGTGCACGCGGCCCGCGTGTCGACGGAGACTAAGCCGACGGTCGTGGTGCTGTACGGCGCCCCCGGCTCCGGCCGTACGGAACTGGCCGTACGGGCCGCGTACCAGCTCAAGGACCAGTTCAGGGGCGCGTGCGTGGTCGACCTGCGCGGCGGCGGCTCCTTCGAGGCGCCCCTGTCGACCCGCGACGCGCTGCTGCATCTGCTCAACCGGCTCGGCGCGCCGCGCGAACAGCTGCTGTTCCGTGAGGGGTCCTCCCCGGAGCAGCAGGTACGGCGGCTGAGCGAGCTGTACCACCAGCATCTGACGGGCCTTCCGGTGACGGTCGTCCTGGACGACGCCTCCGATCCCGAACAGGTACGGACGCTCGTGCCCGAACGGTCCGACAGCCTGGTGCTGGTGACGGCGCGCGAACGGCTCGATCTGCCGGACGACGTACCGGCCTGGGTGCACCAGCTGCCCGTCGAGCCGCTGGACACGGCGGGCGCGGAAGAGCTGCTGCGGGCCGTGGCCGAACCGTCCGCCGCGTCGGCGGAGGGACCGTACGACGCTCAATCCACCGACCGGGTGGGCGAGTTGTGCGGCGGTCTGCCGCTCGCCCTGCGGATCGCCGGGTCCTCGCTCGGGGAGCGCACGGCCCATCAGCTGGCCACCGACCTCGACGCGTACGGCCCGGTCGAACCGGCCGAACGGGCCCTGTGGGTGCGCTACACCGACCAGAGCGACCAGGCCCGCCGGCTGCTGCGCCGCCTCGCGCTGGCCGGCCGCGCCTCTCTGGGCGCGGCAGCGGCGGCGGCGCTGCTGGCGACGGACGAGCAGGAGGCGGGCCGGCTGCTGGCCGAGCTGTCCCGGGCCGGTCTGATCGACCATGTGCGGGCCAGCCGCTACCGGCTGCACGATGTCGTCAGGATCTTCGCGCACTCACGGCTGCGGGACGAGGAGGGCGCCGAGGACCGTACGGCCGCCCAGGAGCGGCTGATCCGGAACTACGGCGAGCTGGCCGACTCCGTGATCCGGCTGGTCGACGGCAAGACCTCCACCCGCGCCGACCTCTTCAAGACCGCGGCGGGCGGGCACGGCTTCTCCTCGCTGGAGTCCGCGCTGCGCTGGCTGGACGACGAGTCCAGCTTCATCACGGCCGCGCTGCGGCACGCCGAGGGGGTCGACCAGCAGGCCGTACTGAACCTGCTGGGCGCGCTCTGCGACTACTGCCTGCTGCGTGGTGACCTCTACCGGCTGGGCGAGATCAACGAGCTGACCCAGGCGGTGGGCCAGGGGCTGCTGCTCCGCTCGGTCCAGTGGCGTACGGGCATCGCGGCCCGCCAGCTCGGCGAGCTCGACAAGGCGCGCACCACCCTGACCACCGTCGTCGGTCTCTACCGCGAGGCGGACCACGACGCGGGCGCCGCCCGCGCGCTGTGCTCACTGGGCATCACCCTGCACCACCAGGGCAATCTGACCGAGGCGTCGGCGAAGCTGCGCGAAGCGCTCGCGCTCCAGTCCTCGGAGCCGCTGGCCGGGGACCGGGGCTGGACGCTGCACGCCCTGGCGGCCGTCGAGCGCGACCGCGGCTCGCTGGCCGAGGCGCGCACGCTGCTCTCCCGCGCGCTCGTACTGCACCGCGAGAACGAGTCCCTGCACGGCGAGGCGTGGACACACTTCCAGCTGGGCCAGTTGTATCTGCGGCTGGGCGAGGTGGCGCGGGCGGAGGCTGAGCTGCGCGCCGCGCTCGATCTGTACGGCAGGACCCGCGACGGCCGCGGCGAGGCCTGGGCGATGACCCAGCTCGCCCGTACCCGTCTGATGGACGGCGACCCGGCCCCGGCGGTCGGCGACCTGCGCGAAGCCCTCGCCCGCCACCGCGACAACGAGGACGCGCGCGGCGAGGCGTGGACGCTCTACTACCTGGGCCAGGCGCTGGAGGAGACCGGCGACCGCGACCAGGCGGTACGGGAACTGGAGCGGGCGCGCACGATGTTCTCCCGGATGCGCGACGTGTACGGGCTGGCCTGCGCCCGGCACCACTCCGGCCGGGTCACCCGCGACCAGCGCGCCGCCCAGACCGGCAACCTCCGCAACTCCGGCTTCGCCCGCCAGCTGCTGACCGACGCCCGCGCGGACTTCCGCCGCATCGGCGTCGCCCACGGCGAGGCCTGGACCTGTCTGGAGCTGGCCATCATCGACGCCGGCAACAACCGCCCCGGTCAGGCGCTCCAGCTCTGCGACGAGGCGGCGGCGCTCTTCGCCTCGTACGACGACCACCGCGGCGCCGACTGGTCCCGCTTCCTGCGCTGCACGCTGCTGCCGTACGCCTCGGCGGGCGGTATCGAGGTGGGCTCGGTCGTCGCCGAACAGGAGCTCGCGGACCTGTCCACCGCCGGCCACGCGTTCCGCGACGGCAAGCTCGCGGAATCCGTGGCGACGCTCGGGGTCATGCTGGGCCGGGGCGTACGGCTGGAGGACGGCTGGCAGGCGTGGCAACTGGGGATGGTGCCGAACCGTCACGCGCGCGAGGTGATGGGCGTACCGGTGACGGCGGCCCCATAGCCGTCGCAACCGTGATCATCACGCCCCGTGATCATCACGCCCCGTGATCATCACGCCCCGGGCATCACACCCGGCCCCATGACACCGGTGGGTGTCATGGGGCGGGGCGCCACGCGGACCGTGGTGGCCGCGCTACTCGCCCTGCGAGGCGGCGGACGTCGGCTCGCTCTTCGCGGACTGCGCCGCGGACGCGGCGGGCGCCTGCGCCGGAGGCTCCTCGAAGTTGACCATGTCCATGTGGCGGTTCATCGACTTCATCAGCAGCCACACGCCTCCCGCCATCAACGCGAACACGATGAACCCGAGTACACCGGGCGTCACCTTGTTCTCGTCGAGCTCCTTGGCGAGAGGAGCCGCGAACGCCATTGCCTGAGTCGCATACATATCAGCCATTGTCGCGGATGCCCGCGAACAGGTCGCTCTCGGGGAGGGAGGTATCGACGAGCGACTTCGCGAGCTCGTACTCCTCCGTCGGCCAGACCTCCCGCTGGATGTCCATCGGGATACGGAACCAGCCGCCGTCGGGGTCGATCTGGGTGGCGTGCGCGATCAGCGCCTTGTCCCGGATCTCGAAGAAGTCGGCACACGGAACATGCGTGGTCAGCGTCCGCTCCTCGCGCTCGAACTCCTTCCAGCGCTCCAGCCACTCGCCGTACGGCGACTCAAGTCCCCGGGCGAGCAGCGCCTCGTGCAGCGCGACCGTACGCGGCCGGTTGAAGCCCTGGTTGTAGTAGAGCTTCTCCGGCTGCCAGACGGGACCGAAGTCGTCCTCCGGGTACTTCTCCTTGTCCGCCGCGGCCTCGAACGCCACCATCGAGATCTTGTGGGTCATGATGTGGTCCGGGTGCGGATACCCGCCGTTCTCGTCGTACGTGGTGATGACCTGCGGCCGGAACGACCGGATCAGGCGTACGAGACGGCCCGCCGCCTCGTCCACGTCCTCCAGCGCGAAGCAGCCCTCGGGCAGCGGCGGCAGCGGATCGCCCTCGGGCAGACCGGAGTCGACGTACCCCAGCCACTCCTGCTTGACGCCAAGGATCTCGCGCGCCTCGTCCATCTCCTTCTTGCGTACTTCGTGGATGTGCTCCTCGATATAGGCGTCACCCTGGAGCTTGGGGTTGAGGATGGAGCCGCGCTCGCCTCCCGTGCAGGTCACGACCAGCACGTCCACCCCCTCGGACACGTACTTGGCCATGGTGGCCGCGCCCTTGCTCGACTCGTCGTCGGGGTGGGCGTGAACGGCCATCAGTCGCAGCTGCTCAGTCAAGACTCGATCCTCAGTGATGTGTCGCTTGGGACGGCTTCTATAGTGACGGATATCGGGGGGCGGAAATTCCGGGTTGCCCGACTCCGAAGGGAACGATCATGGCCGTGGTGCGCGAGGAGCCTCTCCGGGACCGCTACGGCCGCTCGGCGGACCAGCGCGCGGACCGCGGACTGAAGATCGTCGGCGCCGTGCTCGGCGTCGCGCTGATCGGTCTGATCGGCTGGTTCGGCTATCACTACGTGGTCGACCGGAGTGTGTCCGGCGAGCTCATCAAGTTCAAGCGGGTTTCCACCACCGAGGTCGAGGCACATCTGGAGGTCCGCAAGGACCGGGACGCCACCGGCAGCTGTACGTTGCGCTCCCTCGCGGAGAGCGGCGCGGAGGTCGGCCGGCTGGACGTGCGCTTCGACGCGGGCGAGACGCGGATCGACCGGGTCGTCACGGTGCGTACGACGGGCAGCGCGACCAGTACCGAGCTGCTGGGCTGTACGTCGGACTAGGCCGTCGTTCGCACGCGGGTCCCGGCGGGTCCCGGCGGCACAAGCGCGGGGACCCGCCGCCATGGCCCCCAATGCCAGGCGCTGACCTGCGCTGATGTAATTCTGATGGCATTCGTCCTCCCCCTTGCGCCACGAAATTGTTAGGCTCGTGGTTTCGCCCACCCGAGAAGGCAACATCCTTCTGGGTAGGGCGTTGCTTTGTATTCCCGGTACCTACGAGGAGCACCTGTGACCCAGACCAGTGAGAACGTCACCTGGCTCACCCAGGAGGCGTACAACCAGCTGAAGGCCGAGCTGGAGTACCTGTCTGGTCCCGCGCGCACGGAGATCTCTACGAAGATCGCGGCGGCCCGTGAGGAGGGCGATCTGCGGGAGAACGGCGGGTACCACGCGGCCAAGGAGGAGCAGGGCAAGCAGGAGCTCCGAGTGCGCCAGCTGACCCAGCTCCTGCAGAACGCGAAGGTCGGCGAGGCCCCGGCGGACGACGGGATCGTCGAGCCCGGCATGGTCGTGACGATCGCCTTCGACGGAGATCCGGACGACACCCTGGACTTCCTGCTGGCCTCGCGTGAGTACGCCAGCTCGGACATCGAGACCTACTCGCCGCAGTCCCCGCTGGGCAGCGGTGTGAACGGCAAGAAGGTCGGCGAGAACGCGGAGTACGAACTGCCCAACGGCAGGACCGCCTCCGTGAAGATCCTCAACGCCAAGCCCTACCAGGGCTGAGCCCAACGAGGGCTGAGCCCGACCGCGGCTGAGCCGACCACGGCTGAGCCCACCCACGGCTGAGCGCCACGAGGCCGCCGCTTGCCGGACCACGCGGTCCGGCAAGCGGATCCGTCAGCCCAGGATCGTGTAGCCCGCCTCCCGCAGCGCCGCCGCCACCTCCGTGCAGTGCGCGGGTCCCTTGGTCTCCAGATGCACTTCCACGTCCGCCTCCGTCAGCCCGAGCCGCGGATCGGTCCGTACATGGCTCACATCGAGCACATTGGCGTCGGCCACGGACAGCACCCCGAGCATCGTCGCCAGCGCGCCCGGCCGGTCCGTCACCCGCAGCCGCAGGCTCAGATAGCGGCCGGCCGCCGCCATGCCGTGGCGCAGGATCCGCTGCATCAGTACGGGGTCGACGTTGCCGCCCGAGAGCACCGCGACCACCGGGCCGTGGAAGGCGCCGGGGTCGCTGAGGAGCGCGGCCACCGGGCTCGCCCCGGCCGGTTCCACCACCAGCTTCGCCCGCTCAAGGCAGAGCAGCAGGGCGCTGGACAGCTCGTCCTCGGAGACCGTACGCACCTCGTCGACCAGTTCCTGGATCAGCTGGAACGGGATGTCACCGGGGCGGCCCACCTTGATGCCGTCCGCCATGGTGTGCGGTGAGTCGACCACCATCGGGCGGCCGGCGGCGAGCGAGGGCGGATACGAGGCGGCGCCCGCCGCCTGGACGCCGATCACCCGGACGTCGGGGCGCAGTGATTTCACCGCCAGGGCGATGCCCGCGGCCAGCCCGCCGCCGCCGATCCCGACGATGATCGTCCGTACCTCGGGGCACTGCTCCAGGATCTCCAGGCCGACCGTGCCCTGTCCGGCGATGATGTCCGGGTGGTCGAAGGGGTGGATGAAGACCGCTCCGGTGGTTCTGGCGTACTCCTGGGCCGCGGCCAGTGTCTCGTCCACGACCTGTCCGTGCAGCCGTACCTCCGCTCCGTAGTCGCGGGTCGCCGCGACCTTCGGCAGGGGCGCTCCGACCGGCATGAACACCGTCGACCGGACGCCGAGGAGGGTGGAGGCGAGCGCGACGCCCTGGGCGTGGTTGCCCGCGCTGGCCGCGACGACGCCCGCCGCGCGTTCCTCCGGGGAGAGGCCGGCGATCCGTACGTACGCGCCGCGCAGCTTGAAGGAGCCGGTCCGCTGAAGGTTCTCGCACTTGAGGAGGACCGGTGCGCCGACGAGCTGCGTGAGGTACCTGCTCCCCTCCATCGCGGTCGTCCGCGCCACGCCGGACAGCATCTTCTGGGCCCCTCGGATGTCGTCGAGGATCAGGGGGTGCGAGGGGTGATGCGCGGGGCGAGGCACCGGGCGGGACGTACCGAAGCTCATGACTGCCAGTCTCGCAGCTCACGGGCCGGGGGGTCGTCGGCGTCCACTGGGCGGTCTTTGGACCGGGCTCCGGACCGGATACAGGTACGGCGTCGGGTTTACGCAGGGAAGGTACGGTCCGAGCCGTCGCCGCGTACTCTGTCCCCCACCAACCGACCCCCGCACAAGAGAGCCCCAGCCATGCCCCCCATTCAGGACATGACTTCCGCTGCGTCGGTCTCCAGGGAGACGGCCTCCGAACCCTCGGACGACGCCGGCCTCCTCGATGCCCTCCAGCACCAGGTGGCCGTCTTCGCCCGGCGGGCCGAACAGACCCGGCTCGGCGGTGTGGGCCAGGTCCGCAACTCGATGGACCGTGCCGCGTATCTGCTGCTCAACCGGCTCGACCGGGAGGGCCCGATGGGCGTCAAGGCGCTGGCCGCCGGGATGGGCATCGACTCCTCGACCGTCACCCGGCAGGTCGCGCCGCTGGTCGACACCGGGCTGGTCAAGCGGACCTCGCATCCGGAGGACGGCCGCGCGGTCGTGCTCGAACTGTCGGCGCGCGGACTGGCCCGACTCGAAGAGGTCCGCTCGTCGCGGCGCGAGCTGATGGCGCAGGTCACGGGCGGCTGGACGGAGGAGGAGCGGAACTCCTTCACGACCCTGCTCACCCGGTTCAACGGCGCGCTGTCCGCGCGGGCGGCGGGACTGCCCTCCGGCGAGGGCGGTACGGGTGGCGGCGCCGGTGCGGAAGGTACGGGTGCTGAGGGCTGTACGGATGAGCCGGCCGCGGTGACGCCCTCTTGACCCTGGGCGCCTGACTGGCCTCATATGAGGTCGTGCGAGAGCGGCGGGCTGCCCTGGATCGCCGCCGCGCCCGGGAGTTCGAGACGTTCGCGGCGGGCGCGGCCGGCCGGCTGCTGCATGGGGCCGTACTGCTCACCGGCGAGCCGTCCGACGCCGCCCCGCGGGCCCAGCGCCTGCTGATCGCCGCGCTGTCCCGTACGTACGCGGAGTGGGACCGGCTCAGCGGTGACGACGGCGAGGATCCGTACGACCGTGCCCGCCGGGAGCTGGTGCTGCGCTTCGCCCGCGAGGCCGCCTGGCGCGATCCGGCCCGGCGCGGCCGTCGGGCGGGCGGCGTGCTCGGGGGGCTCGGCCCGCAGGAACGTGTCGTACTGGTGCTGCGCCTGTACGAGGGGCTGGCCGAGGAGCAGACCGCAGCGCTGATCGGTCTCCCCGTGGAGCGGGTCCGCGTGGTCTGCGCACGGGCGGTCGCGGCGATGCGGGAGCCGGCGCGGCGGCGCCGTACGAGGTCGGGCCCGTCCGGGCTCCGGGAGGCGGGCCCATGAGGGGCGCCGACCGGAAGCGGGCCGAGGTGCTGCGGATGATGCTGGAGCCGGTACGTCCCGACGTACCCGCCGAACTCGTCCGCCGCGCCACCGAACGCGGCGCCCGGCTGCTGCGCAGGCGCCGGGCCGCGCGGCGGGTGCTCTGGACGCTGCTGATCGTGGCGCTGGTCGTGTTCGGCGTCTGGGCGTCGGCGGCGCATCCGTGGTCGGTGCCGCCGGCGGAGACGACACCGCCGCTGGAGGACTGGTGAAGCACCCCCAGCGGCGGTGAGCGGTGAGCTTGAGCGGTGAGCGTTTCGGACGCTTCGGCGGTCGGCTTGACCGCCGAACGGTGAAGTGAGCGCTCAGCCCAGCGCCTGCTGGAGATCGGCCAGCAGATCGTCGCCGGACTCGATCCCCACGGAGAGCCTGACCAGGTCGGAGGGCACCTCCAGCGCCGAGCCCGCCGCCGAGGCGTGCGTCATCCGGCCGGGGTGCTCGATCAGGGACTCGACGCCGCCAAGAGACTCGCCGAGCGTGAACAGCTTCGCGCGGTCGCAGACCGCGACCGCCGCCGCCTCGCCGTCCTTGACCTGGAAGGAGATCATCCCGCCGAACGCCTTCATCTGCTTGGCGGCGATCTCGTGCCCCGGGTGCTCGGGCAGCCCCGGGTAGAGGACCTTGGAGACGCGGGGGTGCGTGGTGAGCATCTCGGTGATGCGCGCGGCGTTCTCGCTGTGCCGGTCCATCCGTACGGCGAGGGTCTTGATGCCGCGCAGCACCAGCCAGGCGTCGAAGGGGCCGGCGACGGCTCCCATCGCGTTCTGGTGGAAGGCCAGTTCGTCGGCCAGCTCCGCGTCATCGACGATCAGAGCGCCGCCGACGACGTCGGAGTGCCCGCCCATGTACTTCGTCGTCGAGTGGACGACGACGTCGGCGCCCAGCGCCAGCGGCTGCTGGAGGTAGGGGCTGGCGAAGGTGTTGTCGACGACGAGCCTCACCCCGGCCGAGCGCGCGATTCCGGCGAGTTGGGCGATGTCGGTGATGTTGAGGAGCGGGTTCGAGGGCGTCTCGACCCAGATCGCCTTCGTACGCGGGGTGAGCGCGGCCTGTACCGCCGCCGGGTCCGAGGTGTCCACGACCGAGAAGTCCACGCCCCAGCGGGAGACGACCTTCGCGAAGAGCCGGAACGTGCCGCCGTAGGCGTCGTTGGGGATCACCACGTGGTCGCCGGGCGCCAGCAGCGTACGCAGCAGGCAGTCCTCGGCGGCGAGCCCGGACGCGAAGGCCAGCCCGCGCCGGCCGCCTTCCAGGGCCGCGAGGTTCTCCTCCAGCGCGGTACGGGTCGGGTTGGCGCTGCGGCTGTACTCGTAGCCGCCGCGCAGGCCGCCGACGCCGTCCTGCTTATAGGTGGACACCTGGTAGATCGGCGGGACGACGGCGCCGGTGAGGGGGTCCGCGGTGTTGCCCGCGTGGATGGCGCGGGTCTCGAAGTGGTGCTGCTCGCTGGTGTGCTGGTGGCTCATGGGTCCCGAGCGTAGCGCCGGACGGCCACGCCACGGGCACGGCGCGGAACGCGGCGCGGGGGCGACCGGGGGCACGCCGGGGGCGGGCGGGTTCGGTCGCCGCGGCATCCGGGACAATGGGGCCATGGAGATTCTCTGGTTCCTGATCGCGATGGGTCTGCTGGCCGCGGTCATCGTTCCGTTCCTGCGGCGCGGCAGGGGCGGTATCCGCCAGGTCGCCCCGGGATCGCCCGATGCCGCCGACCCGGCCGCGTACGGCTTCGTACGGCAGGAGGCGCTGGACGTCCGGCTGCCGGGTCCCGACCAGGACCTCCTCGACGTACTCGACGTCGTACAGCGCACCCAGGACTGGCGCGCAGCCGCGCAGCTGCTCGCGGGCACCCCCAAGGAGGGCGAGGTGCGCTGGCAGCGCGTGCAGGCGTTCGCCGGGGCGGCCTCGCTGGAGCTCCAGGCGGCGTCGGCGGGTGCGCCCGCGAAGGCGGGGCCACAGGCACAGGCGCCGGTACAGGCACCGGTACAAGAAGGACAGCGCCCGGCGGGCGGAGCGTGGCTGCGGGCCTGGCGTGCGGAGTCGCCGAAGGACGCGGGCGGGGCGGCGGTGCACGCGGAGTTCCTGGTGCAGCAGGCGTGGCGGTCCTCGGCCGCCGGGACCGATGAGTTCCGGATCATCCTGGAGGAGGCCCGTACGGTGTGCGGCGAGGCGGCCCTGCTGGCGCCGGGTGACCCCGTGCCGTACATCATCGAACTGGCCGTGGCCCGTGGACTCGGCTACCCACCCGAGCAGTTCGACCAGCTGTGGGCGAAGGTGATCGACCGCGCTCCCACGCACATGGGGGCGCATCTGGCGGCGCTGCACTACTGGTGCGAGAAGTGGCACGGCTCCCGGGAGGAGGCCGACCGGTTCTCGACCACGGCCGCGGCGCGCGCGCCGCGGGGCTCGCTGCTGGCGGCGCTGCCGCTGTTCGCGGTGTACGAGCACCTTCCCGAGGTCAATCTGGTGCAGGGCTTCTATCGGAGCGCGGTGGTCACGAAGGCTGTGGAGGGAGCGCTCTTCGCGGTCCACGCGGCCCGGCAGGACGACCCGATGCTCCCGCACGTACGGCATCTGCTGATCCTCTTCCTCGTACGGTCCGAGCGCTGGGCGGAGGCGATGAACCAGCTGGTCCGGGTGGACGGCCATGTCGGGGCGCTGCCCTGGACGCACGACGGCGACCCGGCGGCGGAGTACACGGTGTACCGGGCGCTGGCGGTGGCGGGATACGAGGCGAACGGCGGCAGCCCGGCGACGCTGCCGCACTGAGCCACGGGCTCCGGGCCGGTCACCGTCACCTTCACGGCCACGGCCACCTTCACGGCAACGGCCACCGTCACGGCAACGGCCACCGTCACGGCCACGGCCACCGTCACGGAATGTCCGGGCCCCCTCGTACGTTCCTCTGAACAGGACCCCACACTTGAGGAGAGCCATGTTCCTGCGCCGCACACCCGAGCTCCCCACCCCCGAGCAGGCCCTCCGCGGCCGCCCGGAGCCTACGTTCGCGGTCCCCTCCCGCCACACGGTCCTCGGCAATCCGCTGCTGGGCCCGTACCCGGAGGGCGTGGAGATCGCCGACTTCGGCCTGGGCTGTTTCTGGGGCGCGGAGCGCACGTTCTGGCAGAAGGAAGGCGTCTGGACCACCCTGGTCGGCTACCAGGGCGGCTCCACGCCGAACCCCACCTACGAAGAGGTCTGCTCCGGCCTGACGGGCCACACCGAAGCGGTCCGCGTCGTCTACGACCCCAAGGTCGTCTCGTACGCCGACCTGCTGAAGCTCTTCTGGGAGTCCCACAACCCGACCCAGGGCTTCCGCCAGGGCAATGACGTCGGCACGCAGTACCGCTCGGCGGTCTATACACACACCCCGGCCCAGGCCGAAGCGGCGGAATCCTCCCGCGCGGCCTACCAGAAGGTCCTGACGGGCAACGGCTACGGCACGATCACCACGGAAATCCTCCCGGCGGAAGGCCGCACCTTCTACCCGGCGGAGGCCGAACACCAGCAGTACCTGGACAAGAACCCGGCGGGCTACTGCGGCCTCGGCGGCACGGGCGTCTCCTGCCCGATCGGCGTGGCCTCCGCCTGACGACCCGCCCGGCCCTCAGCCCGGTCCTGTCGCCCGGCCCACCGGACCGGGCAACAGGGCCGGGCTGCGCTGTCGGTTGAACTGCCCGACCGGCATCGCGAAGGCCGGTGGCCGAGCCCGGGGGTACGCGCGCGCCGGGGGTACGCGCGCGCCACCGGGATCGCGATCCGGCCACAAAGTCCGCAACCTCACGGTGCCCCAACTCGCAAGCTGACTAAAATGATCAGCGGGCTCAAAAGATCCTCCCGGCACAGACCAGCCGGGGGGGCGCAGCCCCGCTGCCACGTGTGGAGGTTCCGGTCACCTCGCAGTCGGCGAGTGCCACCGGCGGAGCCGTCCCGGCAGCAACCAAACGGCCGACAAGGGGGAGCAATGTCGTTCGAGCAAGAATGGGCTCAGCTCAAGAGCGCCGCAACCGAGCGACATTCGACGCAAATGCGCCTCAATCAACTCCCCGCCGAGGGAGGAGCCTCCACGCCGGACCTGGCCACGAGTCCCGCGAAGAAGAAGGCCGCGGCCAACACGATCGAAAATCACCTTGAGCCGGGAACCAAGTCGGCGGCGAACGCGGCCGATGAGCCCATCAAGACCGCGGTCGGCGAATTCAAGGGCTGGGACACCGGAGCCGGCTTGAAGAAGGCTCACGAACACTGGGACAGTCAGGTCAAGCGATTGATGGGCCGGCTGAGCTCTGAGAAGACGGGACTGCGGAACGCATCGGCGACGCTCATCGGCAACGATATTTCAATAGAGCAGAGTTTCGGTTCACCGCAGTCCAAGATCGCGGATCTCTGAGGAGAGCGATGCCAAGCTATTACGAGATCATGCAGATCAACCTCTCCACCCTCATCGACGCGGCAGATGGGTGGAAGGCAATGGCGGATAAATTCAAAAAACTTGAGGACGTGTACGAGAAGGAAGTGCAGGGCGTCGCTTCCGGAAATTCATGGACCGGCGAGAGCGCACTGTCCGCTTCTGCGAAATTCCGCATGACGCGCAATGAGTTCGACTCGGCACAGAAGGAAGCGCGCGCGATGGAATCGCTGCTGCGCGACGCTCACGGCCAGTTCACTGAACTCAAGGGAAGAGTGAAATCCGCCGTCACGGAAGCAACCGGCGCCGGCATGAAGGTATCCGACCAAGGAATCGCGAGCTACGACTTCAGCAAGGTCGACGCGGCTACCGCGAACAGCGTGCGCCATGATCCGGACCTTCGCGATATCGAGAACTCCTACACCAAGAAAATCATGGACGCGGTAAAGTCCATCGCCGATTATGATCTCGATGTCAAAGCTGCCCTGCTGAACGCTTCCGGCGCCGACGGGACCTCACCCTTCGGCTTCAATTCCAAGCCCGTCAACGACGTCGAGGCAATCGAAGCCCTCGCACTCACAGACAAGATCAACTCAGGCAATGCCTCGGCGAAGGAACTGGAGCGCTACAACGATCTGCTGCGCCAGAATTCCGACGAAAAGCACTTCAGCGAGGCATATCTGAACAGCCTGGGCGCAAAAGATACTCTGCTGCTTGCGGACAGGATGAACCTGGCAGCAAATGAAAGAGACATCTCGGCAAGCGACAAGAAGCTCTTCAACTCGATCAACGCGGGTCTTGCCGATACTGTCGCTTCCGGCACCAAGGATCCCGGCAGCTACGCCTACAGGCCTTTCATGAACGGGCTGAAGGCCGCGGGCGACGACGATCTCGACGGCGGCGCCTCGCCGACGTCCGGGTATCGAGTACTGGTCACGTTGATGTCGAACGGCGAGGGATACGGGAAGGAATTCCTCAACGAAGTCGGCGACGACATGATAAAGGCCGAGAAGTCGCAGCCGAACGCGTCGGTGAACTTCTATGACCCGTCCCGGCCGAATCTTGTCGCCGATCCACTCGATGGCCTGCTGAACATCATGAGCAAGCAACCCGATGCGTCAACCTATTTCCTTGATCCTGAGGCGCAAGGAAATAAGAACGACCATCTGGAGTACTTGCTGACGAAGCGCGAGTGGCCGGACAGCGCCATATCGGCCCCCGGCACCGCCCCCATCGACATGGGAAATCCTTACCAGGCCGCGGGCCTGGGAGCCGCCATAGAGGCAGCGTCCACCGGCCACGAACCGGGCGGACCTCCCGGCGAACCCGGTCCGCACTCCGAGGGCCAGGCGCGGGTCATGCACAACGCCATCAGGCTCCTGGACGACGAGATGGGCGGAGACGAATTCCCCAAGGATCTGGAGAATCTGCGCCAGCCGATGGCCAGGGCTCTCACCGACTACGTCGCCGACACCCATATCATCCTCGGCGGGCAGGAATCCGCCTACGGCGGCAGCTCCGGCAATGACGGCATCAACGGATCGGGAGACAAGTCACACCTCGCCGTGGGACAGGGGAGCCTCATACGCATCATGCGAGGCATCGCGGATGATGCCCCTTCCTATTCTCTGCTGTACGAAACAGAGCGAGCTTACTCGGCACAACAGCTCGCTGAAGCGCCCGCCTTCCATGGCGATAAGAACCACGGATCGAGCGCTGACTGGGATCACCGTGGACGAGAAATTGGCGTGGCGATGGGCGCCTTCAATGGAATTGGCGCCGATGTGTACAAGGATAAAATGGACGATCGAGTGGAGTGGGCCGAAGACACCTCCACATATTCGTCCATCGGGGCAAACGGCCTCATTGGCGAGATCCCCTTCGTGGGTACCGCTGGAGGTGCACTGATCGACTCCGTTGCATACGACTGGACCAAGGATGTTGTCAATACAGCCGAGGATCAGGGAAAAAAGGATTCCAGTGGGAACTTCTCCAAGGGCGTGGACGGAACAAATGCACTATTCGACGGGTGGCGAGAAAAGGAAAAATTCCCGGAGAACCACGGTGCTTTCGTCTCAGCAAAAGACAACGCAGGCGACGGTTACGATGCCGGTCGAGGCGCAGCCCGGGCGCACCTGCAATTCCCCTAGAATCCGCAACTCCCTGAACGTGTCTGCCGCCATCGCCGCATTCGCACTGGCAGCAACCTCCTGCACCACGGAAGCCCCCGATCCTCCGGTCAGCCATTCATGCAGCGACCCCGCCGAAAAAAAGCTCGTACAGCAACTGCTCAAAACGAGCGAATACAAAACCACCATTCGCAACACAGACTCCGACGTGTCGGAGAAAATGATGGATGAGTTGCGGCAGTGGAAACCCGGCGGCACAGAGTACACGACTCAGGTTTGCTCATACTCCCCGAAAATTCGTAGGACCAGCGGAGGCAATACCCTGCGCGTTGAATTCTATTGGACCTCCCGCAGCAACCCAAGCAAGTGGGGCCGCACCTCCCGCAGCTACTATAATTTCAATGGCATAACTGGAGAGTCCAATGAAACTCTCGCCAAGCTCCGCGTACAGTGCTCCCTGAAAGGCGAACTGGACGGTCCGTCAAAGCAGACGCTGCTCGGCGCAAGGGTCTCGAACACCGCATACGCAGGACCCGAGGTGAATCAGCAAGCGAGGGACCAGCAGATCCTCTTCCTCTACCTGATGACCCGGAAGGCCACCGAAGCCCTCGGCTGCGAGAACAATCCGCTGAAAGCGGACCCGATCGTCAAGGCTTACACCACCCCCGAGGAAGCAGCACAAGCCGGCAGTTAAGAACTCAGCTGGTGCGCGCCGGGCCACTCCGTACGCCAAGACCGGCGCAGCGCACTTGAGCCCATGTGCGTCTCGATGGACCAGGCGGAGTTCTCAGGCACCACCCTGTACGCCGGGCGACTGCATCACGCGGCGCACGGGCTGATTCATGTCCTCGGCTATCAAAACACCGCGGCCAATCTCACCGTCGGGCCCAACGCCATGCTGCTGCATCTCCCCTCGCGGCGGATGTCCCGGGAAAACTTCATCACGGCGGGGCGCAGTCCGGATGTCCTCAGCCGGATGATTGACGCCGTACGGCCGGTTCCCGCCACTGAGTGGGGTGGGACCACGTGGATGGGGTGGGACTCCGGGCAACGGGTCGAGGTGAATGGACGATCGAGTGGAGTGGGCCGAAGACACCTCCACATATTCGTCCATCGGGGCTAACGGCCTCATTGGCGAGATCCGGTTCGTGGGTACCGCTGGAGGTGCACTGATCGACTCCGTTGCAAACGACTGGACCAAGGATGTTGTCAATACAGCCGAGGATCAGGGAAAAAAGGATTCCAGTAGGAACCTTTCCGAGGGCATGGACGGCACCAATAAGCTGTTCGACAAGTGGGGCGAAAAGAATGGCATTCTGGAAACTGGCGCTTGGGACACAGCGAAGGATCATGCAAGTGAAGGCCACGATACCGGGCGAAACGCAGCCCGGGGCCACCGATCACACCCCTAAAGCCCTCAACCCCCTGAAGGCATCTGCCGCAGTCGCCGCAATTGTACTGGCAGCAGCCTCCTGCACCACAGAAAGCCCCGCTCCAGCAGCCAGTAATTCATGCGAACACGCCCCAGCTTCGACCGAAGCCAAGCTCGTGAGTCAACTACTCGGCACAGATGAATACAAGACCGGATACAGGGACGACTCCGGGCTGTCGGAGAAATTGACGGATGAGCTGCGACAGTGGAAGCCCGGCGGAACGGAGTATACGACTGACGTATGCCGATTCTCCCCGAAAGTCCCTAGGACCAGCGGAGGCAATACCCTGCGCGTTGAATTCTATTGGACCTCCCGCAGCAACCCAAGCAAGTGGGGCCGCACCTCCGGCAGCTACTATAATTTCAATGGCATAACTGGAGAGTCCGATGAAACTCTCGGCAAGCTTCGCGTGCCGTGCTCCCTGCCGGGCGAATTGAACGGCCTGTCAAAGCAGACGCTGCTCGGAGCAGATGTCTCGAACACCGCATACGAAGGACCCGAGGTGAATCAGCAAGCGAGGGACCAGCAGATCCTCTTCCTCTACCTGATGACCCGGAAGGCCACCGAAGCCCTCGGCTGCGAGAACAATCCGCTGAAAGCGGACCCGATCGTCAAGGCTTACACCACCCCCGAGAAAGCAGCACAAGCCGGCAGTTGAGAACTCAGCCGGTGCGCGCCGGACCACTCCGCACGCCGAGACCGGCGCAGCGCACGAGGTGTCCCCGGCAGCGGTCATGCCCACTTCACTTCGGCTCACCGCTGCCGATAACTTGAGCCCATGTGCGTCTCGATGGACCAGGCGGAGTTCTCAGGCACCACCCTGTACGCCGGGCGGCTGCATCACGCGGCGCACGGGCTGATTCATGTCCTCGGGTATCAGAACACCGCGGCCAATCTCGCCGTCGGGCCCAACGCCATGCTGCTGCATCTCCCCTCGCGGCGGATGTCCCGGGAAAACTTCATCTCGGCGGGGCGCAGTCCGGATGTCCTCAGTCGGATGGTTGACGCCGTACGGCCGGTTCCCGCCGCTGAGCGGGGTGGGACCGCGTGGATGGGGTGGGACTCCGGGCAACGGGTCGAGGTGTTCGACCACGACATCTATACCGTGCTCCTCGCCAGCGACCCGACGCTCCTCGAATCCGCCCTGATACAGGTGCCGTTACGCAGACGGCCGCGCCTGAATCCGCTCCTGCTTGAGTTCTACGCCGCCCACTACCCCGGCCACTCCCTCGCCGTGTGCTGCTTCGACAACGCCGAGGCGGAGCGGGCGAAGCCGCTGCTGATGTGGTACCGGCCGACGGCCCCCGACCGGCTGACCCTGCCCGCGCTGGACTGCCATACCGGCGAGCCGCCCGACCTCAACGCCGATGTGCCCGTGGACCATTGGGTGCTGCTCGGCACCGATGAGGCGCCGGAGGGGTGGGGGGAAGCCGTCGACTATCCGCCCGGGATGCGCCACCAGCTGCGGCAGTATCTGCCGGACACCGTCATGGGGTCCTATTTCGGCGGCTGTTCCCTCCCCAACGGGGACTTCGCCATCACCCACGACGATCTGCTCGCGGGTGACCTGGACCGCATACACCGGGTCCGTCCCCGCGTCTGAGTCCCCGCAACTGAGACCCCGTATCTGAGTCCCCGAGGGGGCATCGCACGTGCCGGCCTGGGGAAGGGCTCAGGGCATGGTCCTCTCCGTCGCTCATCTCAGTGATCCGCACGTCACCACCGGAGTGCTCGGCGCGGAACCGGCCGCCGGGTTGCGGCAGGCGCTCAGCAGGGTGCTGGCGCTGGACCCTCGGCCGGACTGTGTCGTCGTCACCGGGGATCTGGTCGAGCGGGGGCTGCCGGAGGAGTACGCCGTCCTGCGCGAGGTCATCGACGGATTCCCCCTGCCGCTGCATCTGGTGACGGGTAATCACGACAACCCCGAGGTGATGGTGGCCTCCGTCGGACTCGGCAGCGGCAGCGGCAGCGGCGACGGTGGCGGCAGCGAGACCGGCGGTCGCGCGTACTACGTCGTGGAGCACCCCCGTCTCACCGTCGTCGCCCTCGACTCCCACATCGCCGGATCCCCGGCCGGCCGGCTCGGCGAGCAGCAGCTCGCCTGGCTGGACGGCGTACTGGCGCGGCGGCCCGAGGACGTACCCGCGTTCGTCTGTCTCCACCATCCTCCGGTCGATGTCGGCATCCCGTTCCTCGACGGGATGCGGCTGCTCGACGGTGCCGCGCTCGGCGAGGTGGTGGCACGGCATCCGCGCGTGGTGCGGGTGGCGGCCGGTCATGTGCACCGGGTGGTCTCCTCGGCGTTCGCCGGGACGACGGTGGCGGTCGCGCCGAGTACGTACCGGCAGAGCGAGTTGTGCATGCGCGCCGACCGCATGATCGGGTATCTGCCCGAGCCGACCGCGTTCCTGCTCCATCTGGAGACGGCGACGGGCTGGGTCACCCATACGGTCCCCGTCAGCCATGCCGCCGCGCTGATCGGCGGGTACTGACGGCCGGCGGTCACCCCTCATGAGGACCGGCGGTCACGCCTCATGAGGACCGGCGATCACCCCTCGTGAGGACCTGCGACCACCCCCCGCCGGAATGTGACGCAGGGCACACCGGATGGAAAACCTCACGCCGGACCCGTACGTCTAGCCGGTGTGGGATCCAGCGGGAAGACACCAGCGGAGCTTGACGAGGAGCGACTCGTCAGGCTCGTCGCCAAGGGCGACCGCGCCGCGTTCGAGGAGCTTTACCGGCGTACGGCGCCATGGCTGGCGGTGCGGTTGCGTCGGCGGTGCGCCGATGAGCAGATCGTCGCCGAGGTCATGCAGGAGACATATCTGGCGGTATGGCGCGCCGCGAGCGCGTTCGCGGGGGCCGCGGTCGGCGGCACCGCCGTCGGATGGCTGTGGACGATCGCCGCGCGCCGGCTCGTCGACGCCTTCCGTCGGCGCGCGCACCAGGCCCGGCTGCCCGCGGCCGTGACCGCCGACGCCACCAGGCCGGCCGTCGCGCCCGCCGCCGAGGACGAGGCGCTGGCGGCGGCGGTCGACGGGGAGGTCGGTGACGCGCTGCGACGGCTCGCGCCCGAACTGCGCGACGTACTGCGGGCCATGGTGCTCGACGGGATGTCCGTACGGGAGACCTCCGTACTGCTCGGGGTGCCGGAAGGAACCGTCAAGACCCGCGCCCGGCGGGCACGGAGAGCGATGCGGGAGGCGCTGTCATGAGCGTGGAGGACCAGGTGGAACACCCGTCGGACCGGCTCATCGGCCGGTACGCGCGAGGCGACACGGAGGATACGGAAGAGTCGGAAGATACGGACAGGGAAGCCGGACAGAGGGGCACCGGAAGCGGAAGCGGCATCGCGCACGACGAGGTGTGGGCGCTCGAAGCCCATCTGGAGTCCTGCGCGAGGTGCCGCGCGCGCCTCGCCGCGGCCACCCGCCGCGCCACCCCGGCCGTGACCGCTCTCGTCGACGGCGTCTGGGCCGAGCTGACGCCACAGCTCCCGGCGATCGCGCCGATGCCGCGGCGCCGCCGGTGGGCCCTGCCGCTCGTGTCCTGGGCCTCACCGGTGATGGTGCCGTGGCTGTGCATGACCGTCCTCGTCACGCTGATCGCCGTGCTCCTCGACAGTCTGAGCGGCCAGGGCGTCTCCTTCGTGCTGCTGCTCGCCCCCGTACTACCCGTGTTCGGTGTCGCCGCCTCATGGTCGCGCGGCCTCGATCCGGCGTACGAACTCATCGCGGGCACCCCGCGCGCCGGACTCCAACTGGTGCTCCGGCGCACGACATCCGTACTCGTCGTGGTGATCTCCGCGCTGCTGGTGGCCGGTTGGGTGACCGGCGCCGGTGTCGCGCCGTGGCTCCTGCCCTGTCTGGCATTCACCACCGGCGCGCTGGCGCTCGGCGGACTGATCGGGGTGAGACGGGCCGCGATCGGGCTGGTGGCGGTCTGGGCGGCGGTGATCGTGGCGCCGACGGCGGCCATGAGCCGTACGCCCGTCGCCCTCCAGGCCGACGCCCTGCCCGTATGGGGCGCTGTCTTCGCGCTCGGGGTGGTCGTCGTGATCGCCCGCAGAGGCGCGTACTCCCTCCTCGGCGTCCACCGCTGAGACCGCCGGCCACACACACGCTTTCTCTTTCACCTCTCTCTTTCATCCCTCTCTTCCACCTCTCTCCTTCACCTCCCTCTTTCACCTCTCCACCCACCCGAAAGGGCCTTTCTCATGACCGAAGTGGTGACGACATGACGCGCGGTGTGACCGCCGCCGAAGTGGCGCCAAGGACCTACGCCTGGGAGATCCGGGCCGAAGGACTGCGGGTACGGGCCGGCGGCCGCAAGATGGCCGTCAACGGTCTCGATCTGGACCTCGGTACCGGAGTCCACGGTCTGCTCGGGCCCAACGGCGCCGGCAAGACCACCCTCATCCGCGCTCTCGCCACCGTGCTGCGGCCCGCCGACGGCACCCTCGAACTGCTGGGCACCCCCGCCGAGGCGCAGGCCGGACGGCGCGAGCTGCGCCGCCGTATCGGTTATCTGCCGCAGGAGTTCGGGTACTACCGGCGCTTCACCGTCCGCGAGTTCGTCGAGTACATGGCGTGGCTGAAGGAGATGCCCCGCGAGGAGATCCCCGGCGCGGTCCAGCGTGCCGTCGAGCGCGTGGGCCTCGCGGACCGCGCCGACGACCGGATGAAGACCCTCTCGGGCGGCATGGTGCGACGCGCGGGGATCGCGCAGGCGATCGTCAACGACCCGCGGATCCTGCTGCTCGACGAGCCCACGGCCGGGCTCGACCCGGCGCAGCGGCTGCGCTTCCGCGAGCTGCTGCATCAACTCGGCACGGACAGCTGTGTGGTCGTCTCCACGCATCTGGTCGAGGATGTCGCGGCGGCCTGTACGGACGTCGTCCTCATCGCGGACGGCGCGCTGGTGTTCCGGGGCACCCCGGAACAGCTCGCAGACGCGGGCGGCACCGAGCACCCCGGCGACAGCCCCATCGAGCGTGGTTACGCGGCGCTGCTCATGCGCTCCGAGCCGGGAAGAGGCACGTGGTGAGCCCGGAAACCCCCGCGCGGCCGGTACGCGCACCTCGAAAGGGCCGGATCCTGCGCATCGAACTCCGGCGCTCGGCCGCCCCGTTGGCCGGCTTCCTGCTCCTGCTCGTCGCGTTCGCGTTCCTCCAGCTGGTCGGCGGACCGTGGTGGGAGGGCGCCGAGAACTGGACGGAGCAGTGGACCTCCACCGCTTGGTGGCAGCGGTTCACGATGGTGCTCCTGTGGCCCCTGGCGGTGACCGCCGGAGCGGTGCAGGGGATACGGGACCGGCGCTCCGGTACGTCCGAACTCCTCTCGACCACACCGCGCCCGGGGTGGCACCGCGCCACTACGATCGCGGGCGCGCTCGCGCTCACGCTGACCGCCGCCTATGTGCTGGTGTTCCTCTACGGCGGGGTGCGGGTGCTCGTCAACGACGGTTACGTCCACCTCGGCTGGCTGCCGGTCCTGGCGGTCGGGGCACTGGCGCTGGTCGCGGGCGCCCTGCTGGGCATGGGGGTCGCCAGGGCCGTACCGTCCGCGCTCACTCCACCGCTGCTCGCGCTGGGAACCCTGACGGCGGTGCTGGCCGTGCACGAGACGGTCACCCCCGGCATGGTGCCGAACCGGATCGTGCTCCTGTCCCCCGCGCTCTCCCAGGTCTACAGCACGTTCCTGACCGTCACCTGGCGCGTCCACGCCGGACAGACCGTCTGGCTGCTCGGACTGGCGGCGACCGGGTTCCTCCTGCTCGTGGCCGGGAGGCCGCGCGCCCGGCTGCTCGGGCTGCTGCCCGTAGTGCTGGGCGCGGCCGTCGCGGTGCCGCTCCTGCCGGCCGACTCCGCGCGCAACTACGCGCTCGACAAGGCGGCGACGGCGCTGGTGTGCGAGGGCCGCGTCTGTGTGACGAAGCTGCACGAACCCCGGCTGGCCGCGCTCAAGGGGCCCGGCGAGGAGGCCCTGCGACTGCTGGGACGGCTGCCCGACGCGCCGTCGGCGGTGCGCGAGAGCGTCGATCCGTGGCCCAGGGAGAAGGACGGGGGGACGAAGGCGCCCCGTCGCGGTGACGTCGTACCCGTCGACTTCGATGCCCAGGCCCTCGACGGCGCGACGAAGGACGCGTACACCCGCGCCCTGCTTGCGGGCGCCGGTACGGCGCCCTGTCTCGACACGGACATGAGCGACGCGACCGATGAGCAGGTGCGGGCGTACGACGAGACCAAGGCCGTACGCGAGGTGGCCGCGCGGACCGTGGCCGCCGCCTGGTTCACCGGTGATCTGAAGCCCTTGCGCGGTACCACCCAGCTGCTCGCCGACGCCGACGCCGATGCCGACGCACTGGCAGGGACCGCCTGGGACGCGCTGCGCGCCCTGCCCCCGGACGTACAGCGCGAGCGGATGACGGCCCTGCGGACGACCGCGCTCTCCTGCGACGGTGACCTGCTGGACGTACTGAAGGACGGCGGTCCACGGTGAGACGGCGGCAGCAGGAACGAAGGGCGGCGGCCCCCACCCGCCGTCCGTCCGCTCACCGTCCGTCCACCCACCGTCCGCACACCCACCGGCCCTCCACCCGCTGGCTGATGCTGTACGCGCGCTCCCGCCAAGTCCCCGCGTCGCTCGCCGCCGCGCTGCTCGCCACCGTCGCCACCTGGTCGCTCACCCGGGGCGCCGGGTCCGGCGATCCGAGGACTCAGGTCCTGCTGCTGACCTCCGTGGTGGCGGCGGCCACGGTCGGCCTGAGCGGGCAGGACCGCGCGCTCGACCGTACGGCGGCGATCCGCTGGGCACCCCGGCGCGCGGCACATGTGCTGCTCATCGGGGTGCTCGCCGGGGCGGTGCTGCTCGCCCTCCTGGCCGCCGGTGACGAGCCGGTGCGGGCCGGAACTCTCCTGCGGAACAGCGCCGGTTCGGCGGGGCTCGCCGCGATCGGGGCGGCGCTGTGGGGCGGCCGGTACGCCTGGGCCCTGCCCTTCGGCTGGTGCGCGGTGGCGCTGTTCCTGCCGCCCACGGGCGGGGTGGCGGCCCAGGTCGCGACCTGGCTGTTCCAGCCGTCGGGTACGACCGCCGCGGCCGGGACGGCGGTCGCTCTCGCCGCGGGCGGCGGGCTGCTCTACGCGCTGGCCGGGCCCCGGCGCTGACCGGCCCTATACCGCGGCGGCGCCCCACCGGACGTACAACTCTGCGAACCTGACAGCATCGTTCACCCGCCCGACACCTGCCCGATGATCCAATGCCACTGGGCGGTACCGGCAGAGGTGAGTGGATATGCCCGATCCACCGCGGGCGCCCGGAGGGACCGCGGGCCGGCGCGACACCATCTGGAGACCGTATGACCGACTCAGCCCGTACGCAGCACCGGCCTGACGGCCACCGTCCCGCACGGGCCGGCAGGCGCCCCGGCGGCGCGGCGCGCGGTCTCGCCGCCGGACTGGCGGCGGGCGCTCTCGCGTTGGGCGGTGTCGTCGCGACCGGTTCCCCCGTCGGCGCGGCCTCCGCGGGTACGACAGGCACAGCGGGAGCGGGAGCCAAGAGCGCCGCTCTCAAGGCCAAGGCCGGCGACCTCCTCGAAGTCTCGCTCGACCAACTGCGCCCCACCCAGCCCTCCGTGGGGTTCGACCAGATCTATTACAAGCTCGGCCGCTACAGCAGCCCCAAGGACGAGCGGAACGGCGACTTCAACAAGCGGTTCGACGACTGGTGCGAGACCAATGGCCAGGAGGAGGCGGCGACGGTGTCGCCCGGCGCCAAGCTCTCCGACCCGTCCAGCTTCACCTGCACCGTCCCGGTCGGCCAGGAGACGGACGAGACGCGCGCCGCGATGAAGACGGTCGTCATCGGCCCCGGCGGCGAGCTGTATCTCACCGACGGACACCACTCCCTGACGTCCTTCCTCGAAACGCCCGACGGCGGCCCGAAGACGCGTATCCGGCTGCGCGTCGCCGACAATCTGAGCGGCCTGTCGCCCGACGCCTTCTGGCGGACCATGCGGGAGAAGAAGTGGGTCTGGCTGCGCGACGCGAACAACAAACCCATCACCACTGACCAGCTCCCCCAGCGCCTCGGCCTGGCCCACTTCCAGGACGACCGCTACCGCAGCCTCGTCTACTTCACGCGCGACATCGGCTACCAGGCTCCCGCGGAGACGGCGGAGTACCTGGAGTTCCTGTGGGGCACCTGGCTGCGCGACCGCGTGGACCTCGACTCGTACGACGTCAACTCCCCCGCCTCCTATCTGACCGCCGTCCGCGCCGCCTCCGAGGCCATGTCCGGCACGGCCGGTGACACCGTCATCGCCGACGGCCGCACCGCCGACGAGCTGGGCCGGATGCCGGAGTGGAACGCCGGGAAGAAGCCGACCGGCGGTGAGTTCGGCAAGCTGAGCGCCCCGATCTCCGACGACAAGCCCGGCAAGCTCGCGTACGCGCTGGACTTCCGCGCCCTGGTTCCGGCCGCGCCCACCTGCACGAAGACGCTGACCGGCAAGCACACCGGCCCGCTGGTCGTCTCCTCGGGCGTCGTCTGCCTGAACGGCACGCGGCAGACCGGACCTGTCGTGGTCACCGGGGGCGCGAGCCTGGTCGCGAAGGGCGCGGACATCACCGGGCCCGTCCAGGCGGTCGGCGCCGACACCGTGCAGATCTGCGGCACCTCGCTGACCGGTCCCCTCTCCGTGGTCAACACCAAGCAGCGGCTGACCCTGTCGGGCCCCGGCTGCACCCCGAACACCCTGAACGGACCGGTCCAGCTGGTCGGCAACCGCTGACCGCACCCGAGGCGACGGGTGGGGCGGGCCGGCCCCACCCGTCGGTCAGAGCTTCGCCTGAAAGACCCCGGCGGGCCGCTCCCGCCGATAGCCGAGCGCCTCGTTCATCGCCAGCATCGACACGTTGTCGTCGGCGACGGTGGTACGGATCTCCCGTACGCCCGGGTGCAGTTCGCGCAGCCGCCCCAGCAGATGCCGCTTGACGGCGCGGCCCAGGCCCCGGCCCCGGTGGGTGGGGACGACCACCGTGTCGTACTGGAGCGCGCGGGTGTCCGACGGGTCGGTCAGGACGACCTCGGTGTAGGCGACGACGGCGTCGTCCCGCTCGGTGTCCAGGACGGCCGAGGTGAGGACGATCCCGCCGCGCCGCTCGATCAGCCGGGCCGCGGTCCGTACCCGTTCCACGTCCCAGCTCGGTGTGTGTTCGTCCAGCTGTCTGCTGGGCCCCGACACGTCGCGTCTCGCGCCGTGGGCGCGGGCGAACGCCTCGGCCGTCCCGTCGGGCACGACGCCCGACCAGCCCGCGAAGCGCAGCCCCTCGGGCAGGGCGGGCCGCGGAATCTCCTCAAGCGCCTGTGCGACGCGCTGCACGTACCAGCCGAGGCGCAGCACATTGGTGAAGCCGAGGCTGTCGACGAACGCCTCGCCCGCGCCGCCGAGTTCCAGAACGGTCGAGACCGAGGAGCGTCCCCGGGCGGCGAGTTCGGCGCGTATCGCCGTCCAGAGCGTCGCCCCGATGCCGCGCCGCCGGGCGTCGGGGCGTACCACCAGGGCGTCCAGGAAGGCTGTGTGCCGGTTGGCCTCGTCGGTGAACAGCAGCAGCGAGGCGACGCCCTCGTACGTGCCGTCCTCCCCCGCCACCACGAGGTGCACGTTCCGCCCGCTCACCGGCGGAATCCGCAGCTTTCCCTCCGTCTCGGTCCTGCTCGGCTCGGGCGCGGAGGCCGGCAGATCACGGACATGGGCCGCGCTGATCACCGCGTGCCAGGCGTCGGTCTCGGCGTCCGAGGGCGGGCTTCCCAGTGTGATCAGCATGGGTCGAACCTACGCGTACGTGGGTGGTGACGCCCCCGACTTTCGGAGACATCCGGGCGGAACCGGGCCGTACGTCAACGCTCGTACGGCGGCGGGACCGGGCCGTACGTCAACGCCCGTACGGCCCGGCGCGTGCGCCACTCGCGGTGTCAGGCCGCGGCGTTCTCGGTGATCGTGACCCGTCCCTTGCGGATCGTGGCGAGCCGTGGAGCGCGACGGGCGATCGAGCTGTCGTGAGTGACCATGATGAAGGTCAGGCCGTGCTCTTTCCAGAGGCCCTCCAGCAGTTCCATGATCTCGTCACGCATCGACTCGTCGAGATTTCCCGTGGGTTCATCGGCGAGCAGCACCTTCGGCCGCTTGACGAGCGCGCGGGCGATCGCGACGCGCTGCTGCTGGCCGCCGGAGAGCTCGCCGGGCACATGGCCGAGCCGTTCGCCGAGGCCGACGGAGCCCAGCGCCTCCGCCGCGCGTTCGCGCCGGGCCGCGCCCTTGAGGCCGAGCGGCACCAGCGCCGTCTCGACGTTCTCCTGCGCGGTCAGCGTGGGGATGAGGTTGAAGCTCTGGAAGACGAAGCCGATGCTCTCCGCCCGTACCTTGGTGAGCCTGGCCTCCGGCAGCTTGGCCAGATCCACCCCGTCGAATTCGACGCTGCCCTGCGTCGGCCGGTCGAGGCCGCCGAGCATCTGGAGGAGCGTGGACTTTCCCCCGCCGGTCGGGCCCTGGATGACGAGCCGGCCGCCGTCCTCGATGGTCAGATCGACGCCGGCGAGCGCGTCGACGGTCTTCTTGCCGCGCGAGTAGCGCTTGGTGACGCCTCTGAGCTGGTACACGGTTCAACTCCTGCTGTGCGAAATCCTGCTGTTCGAAATCCTGCTGTTCGAAATCCTGTGGACGGGGGGAACGGGACTACTCGACGCGGCGCAGGGCGTCCGCGGGCCGCAGCCGGGAGGCCCGCCAGCCGCCGAAGCCGCCGGCGATCAGACCGCCGGCGACGGCCAGCCCCACGGCGATGCCGATGGTGGAGACGGAGACGGGCGCGGTCAGGGCGATGTCGAGGGCCTTGGACGCGGTCTGGCGCCCGGGGCCGCCGCCGCCCATGGGACCGCCGCCGCCGAGGCCGCCGCCCCCGCCCGTGGAGCCGAGTTGCGCCGTGAGGGTCGGGCTGATGGCGGTGACGAGATAGGCGCCGCCGAGACCGAGGGCGATCCCGAGCACACCGCCGAGCAGCCCGTTGACCAGCGCCTCGCCGACCACCTGGCGAGTGACCCGGCCGCTCTTCCAGCCGAGCGCCTTGAGCGTGCCGAACTCCCGTACCCGGCGGCTGACGGCCGAGGAGGTGAGCAGACCCGCCACCAGGAAGGCCGCGATCAGCACGGCGATGGAGAGCCACTTTCCGACCGTCGTGGCGAGGTCGGAGGCGGTGGACAGGGAACCGGACACGGTGCCGGCGAGATCGGCGGAGGTGGTGACCGTCGTGTCCGGGATGTTCTTCTGGATGGCGGACTTGACGCTGTCGATCTGCTGCGAGTCGGCGGCCTTGACGTAGACCGTGGTGACCTTGTCCTTGGAGTCGGCCAGGGTCTGGGCCTTCTTCAGCGGGACGTAGAGGTTGGCGGCGGAGTCCCCGCTGTCGGCGGTGGCGACCCCGACGATGGAGAACTTCGTACCGGAGATGGTGACGGTCTTGCCGACCGCGAGACTCTTCTCCTTGGCGTACGCGCTGTCCACGACCGCGACCGCCGCGTCCGTCTCGGTGCTGTTGAACGTACGGCCCGTGGTGATCTTGGAGGAGGTCAGCGGGCCGAGCGCGGGCGCGGCCACATCGGTGCCGAACACGGAGTACGAGTTGACGTCGAACGCGGCGCCACCGCCCCGGACCTCACCGCCGCCCGTACCGCCCTGGCCGGTCCGGCCGCCGCCGCCCTGCGGCGGGGTGATCTCGCCGCGCTTGAACTCCCCGTCGACCTTGAGCACGGTCAGGCTGAGCCCGCCGACGGCCTCGGCGACCCCGCTCTGGCCGCCGACCTCGGTGACGGTCGAGGAGGCCAGGGTCTGGAGACCCTGCACCATCACCCGGTCACTGCTCTGCTGTTCGGTGTCGGTGTCGTCCTTGGCGTCGAACTCGAAGCGCCTGCGGTTGGTGTCGCCCTCGCCGGGCGGGGCCGCGGCCTTGGTGACGGTCATATCGGTGCCGAGGCCGTAGAGCGATTGCAGGACCTTGTCCTGGGCCTGGCTCATGCCCGAGGAGACGGAGCTGACGACGATCACCAGCGCGATGCCCAGGGCGAGCCCCGAGGCGACGACGAGCGCCGCCTTTCTGCGACGGCGCAGCTCGCGCCTGAGGTAGGTGAAGAACATGGGCGTGAAGCTAGGTGCCCGGTGTGATGGGGAGTTAAGGGCCGGGTGAGAGCGGGATGAGAACGTGAACGGCGGCGGCACCTGGAGGAGGTGCCGCCGCCGTTCACGTACGGACTCGGACCGGCCGGGCGAGTCGGGTCAATCGGACCAGGTCAGGCGGCCGAACCGGCCTGCCACTCGGCCCAGTTCATGTTCCAGCCGTTGAGGCCGTTGTCCGGCGCGATGACCTTGTCGGCGGAGTTCTTGACGACGACCACGTCACCGAGGAGCGAGTTGTCGTAGAACCAGGCGGCCGGCTGGTTGGGGTCGCCGGCGCCCTTCACGTCCTTCAGGCCCACACAGCCGTGGCTCGTGTTGACGTTGCCGAACGCGTTTCCGCCCCAGTAGCTGCCGTGGATGAAGGTCCCCGACGTGGAGAGCCGCATGGCGTGCGGGACGTCCTTGATGTCGTACTCGCCCTTGCCGTCGTCGTCCGTGAAGCCGACCGTGGCACCGTTCATCCGGGTCTCCTTGAACTTCTCGGAGATCACCATCTGGCCGTTGTAGGTCGTGTTCTCCGGCGAACCGGCGGAGATCGGGATGGTCTTGAGCGTCTTGCCGTCCCGTACGACGGTCATCGTCTTGCTCTTGACGTCGACCGTGCTGACCTGGCTGCGGCCGATCTGGAAGGTGACGGTCTTCTGCTGGACGCCGAAGACGCCGTCCGAGCCCTCGACCCCGTCCAGGTTCAGCTTGAGGGTGACCGTGGAGCCGCCCGTCCAGTACTGCTCGGGACGGAAGTCGAGGCGCTGCTGGTTGAACCAGTGGCCGACGACCTGCTGGCCGCTGCTCGATGTGACGGTGATGCCGTCCTGGACGGCCTTCTTGTCGGTGATCGCCTTGTCGAAGTTGATCGAGACCGGCATACCGACACCGACCGTGGAGCCGTCCTCGGGGGTGAAGTTCCCGATGAAGCTGTTGCTCGGCGAGACGGTGGTGAAGGAGGAGTTCTCATGGGCGTCGCGGCCCTTGGCGTCCTTCGCCGTCGCGGTGATCTTGTACGCGGTGGAGCGCTCCAGCTGCGCGTCGGGCTTCCAGCTCTTGGCATCGGCGGCCATGGTGCCCTTGACGGCGGTGCCGTCCGCGGTGGTCATGGTCACGCTGGTGAGGGTGCCCTTGGTGACGGTGACCTTGGCGTCGTTGTTGATACCCACATTCGTCGCGCCGTTCTTGGGCGCGATGGCTATCTGGGCCTGCGAGGTCTCCTTGGCGGCCACCTCGTCGGCCTTGGCCTGAGCCGACGCCGAGCTCTCGCCGGCAGGCTTGTCCGCTCCCTGGCTACAGGCCGAAAGCACCAGTACGCCGCCGAGCACCGCGGACGCGGCCACGATGACCTTGCGCCGCTTGCTGTCCCTCATCACACGCTTCTCCATCATCGCCGCTTACCCTGCCGATAACACTTAAGAACACCTGTACCGGTTCGTCCGGTTCCACATCGCCCGAAGATGTGGTGAACACCACTCGCCCCGCGGAAACACGGAAGCCCCGGCCCGTCGGCTGCGGCGGACCGGGGCTTACCAGAGTGACATGCCTCCGCGCTACATCCGACCAGCTCCGACCTCGCCCTCGACCCCGGCTCCTTCCGCGTCTTCCTCGTCGTCCTCGTCGTCCTCGTCGAGGCCCCACTCCACCGCGTCGGGGTCGTAGTCGATCAGTTCGCTGGTCCACGAGGCCTGGGCCAGCTCGATCCCCGGGACCTCCTTGACCAGGTCGAAGGGTTCGACCAGATACGCGAGGGCCTCCGCCTCGTCTTCCCGGACCGCGGACCGGGCATGCGCCCGCTCGTCGTCCGGCATGGACTCATCCGCGCCGATTCGGGCGAGGGCGGCGGCGCTCAGTCGCTCGGGGTCATCGACCTCCAGCACCAATTCCACCTGTACCCGAACATACCGTGATGTCTCAGAATCGCTCATACGACGGAGGGTAAGCTCCCGACCCCACGACTTTCCCGCGACCCGCTGCTGTCACTAACATCACCGCACCCAGCCAATTCGGCGTTGTCACAAGGGGGATCGATCACGTGTCCGTCGCGCGCCGACCGCTCCTGACCGCTACCGCCGCCGCAACCCTGCTCTGCGCCCTGTGGTTCGTGCCCTCGGCGAAGGCCACCGCGGAGCAGGGCGGTCCGCGGGAGCGGTCGGCGGTATCCGCCCGGAGCCTCACCACCGAGGCATCCGAGCACCTGACCCTCGCCGACACGGGAGGCGTGGACACCACGCCGTATCTGATCGGCGGAAGCCTCTGTCTCGGGATCGGCGCGGGGTTCGTCGCGTACTCCGCACGCAGAGGAGCCCGCGTGCCGCTCTGAGACGCGTACGTACGGAGGGGCCCGCCCGTCCGGGCAGCCCCTCCATCTCTCGGACCGTCTCAGGCCAGCGGCCCGGTCACCGGCTCCACCGCGGCGACCAGCCCGCCCCCACGCACGAACGCGTCGGCCCCGGCGAGATCGGGCGCGAGGAAGCGGTCGGGTCCGGGCCCCTGAACGCCCGCGGCGCGCAGGCCGTCGATGGCCGCCTGAGAGGCGGGCGCGGGCGTCAGGCCCGTACGCAGCTCGATCGCGCGCGTCGCCGCGTACAGCTCCACGGCGATCACACGGGCCAGGTTGTCGACGGCGGTACGGAGCTTGCGCGCGGCCGACCAGCCCATGGAGACATGGTCCTCCTGCATCGCGGACGAGGGGATCGAGTCGACCGAGGCCGGCACCGCGAGCCGCTTCATCTCACTGACCAGGGCGGCCTGGGTGTACTGGGCGATCATCAGCCCCGAGTCGACGCCCGCGTCGTCGGCGAGGAAGGGCGGCAGACCGTGCGAGCGGTTCTTGTCCAGCAGCCGGTCCGTACGGCGCTCGGCGATGGAACCGAGGTCGGCGGCGGCGATCGCCAGGAAGTCCAGTACATACGCCACCGGGGCGCCGTGGAAGTTGCCGTTCGACTCCACCCGGCCGTCCGGCAGCACCACGGGGTTGTCGACCGCCGCCGCCAGCTCACGATCGGCCACGACGCCCGCGTACGCCAGCGTGTCCCGGCCCGCGCCCGCGACCTGCGGGGCGCAGCGCACGGAGTAGGCGTCCTGGACCCGCGGAGCCTCGTCCTGCTGGAAGTGCCCGGTCAGCCCGGACCCGGCGAGCACCCGCAGCATATTGGCGGCGCTGTCGCCCTGGCCCGGGTGCGGGCGGATGGCATGCAGCTCGGGGGCGAGGACCTTGGCGGTACCGAGCAGGGCCTCCAGGCTCAGCGCGGCGGTGATGTCGGCGGAGGTGTAGAGGCGCTTCAGATCGGCGATCGCCATGATCAGCATGCCGAGCATGCCGTCGGTCCCGTTGAGCAGGGCGAGCCCTTCCTTCTCCCGCAGCTCCACCGGCTCGATCCCGTGCGCGGCGAGCAGTTCGCCCGCGGGGCGTACGACGCCGTCGGGGCCCTCCGCTTCGCCCTCGCCCATCAGGGTCAGCGCGCAGTGGGAGAGCGGCGCGAGGTCCCCGGAGCAGCCGAGCGAGCCGAACTCGTGCACCACGGGCGTGATCCCCGCGTTCAGCACATCGGCCATGGTCCGCGCCACGCTCGGGCGCACGCCGGTGCGCCCGGAGGCCACGGTCTTGAGCCGCAGGAACATCAGCGCCCGTACGACATCCCGTTCGACGCGCGG
Organism: Streptomyces sp. NPDC056835; assembly: GCF_042789485.1. NCBI lineage: Bacteria > Bacillati > Actinomycetota > Actinomycetes > Kitasatosporales > Streptomycetaceae > Streptomyces > Streptomyces sp. NPDC056835. The sequence continues at coordinate 11,949 of NZ_JBHUBB010000014.1, read as the reverse complement.
GCCCATCCCGGCGGCGTGCGACCGCACGATGTTGCGCTGGAGCCGGCCCCGGAGATCCTGGCTGATCCACCGGGTGGCGAGCGCCCCGAACCCGGTGGAGACCCCGTACACCGGCTCGGGCTTGGCGGCCAGCGCGTCCACGACCTCCCGAGCGGCGGCAAGCGCGCCAAGGGCCTCGGCGGAGAGCTCGACCCGGGCGTGGCCCCGGGCCACGGCGACGACATCCTCGGCGGTCGTCCCGGACGTCCCCAACACGACTGTGTGCATATCCATATTCAGGAGCGTACGGACTGAATCGCAGGGTGTCACTAGGCGGGTGCGCCGTCCGGCGGGGGTGCGCCTGCCGGCGGGGGTGCGGGTGCGGTGCGGGTTGCGGTCGCGTCGTCGTCGGCCGGGGGCCGGGGCCTGCGGAGGTGCGTGTCCGGACTGCTTTCCTCACCGCGCTTCGCGCGTGCTGCGACGCTTTACGTCCGGACACGCACCTCCTCCGACCCCGGCCCCCTCCCCCCGGCGGTCCCGGCCATTCGCCGCCCTGGCTGAGGGTTGGGGGGTTGGGTGCGGGCCGGTGGCCCCGGCCATTCGCCGTCCGGGCGTGGGTGAGTGGGCCGGGTGCGGGACGGCGCCGCCCGCCACTCGCCGTCCCGGCGGGGGTGAGTGGGCCGGGTGCGGGACGGCGCCGCCGCCTCCCCCTCCCGCCCTCGCGCACGGGCGCCTCGTCGGTGACGGGCGGTGAAGGGGGGCGCGCAGGGGTCGTGTCCGGTACGTAGAGCGTGATTTGTGGCGCGCGACCGCCCGCGTCTAAACGTCCGGCAGCTGCGCGCCGTAAATCATGCAGTCCCGGGCGCGAGCCCCGGAGCGCACCCCGGCAACAACCCGCACCCGCACCACCGGCCCGAGCCAAAACGCACCCGAGCAACGCCCCCCCCCCCCCGCCGGAGGCGCACCCCGCCGGACGGCGCACCCCGGCGCCGGCTACACCGACCCCGGCGGCGCGTCCCGGAAGCGCCGCCTCTCCCCCCGCGCCGGCGCCGGCGCGTCCGCCAGACGCAGCACCGCCCCGTCCCGCCCCGCCACCACCGGCCCGCCCGCCCGCGCCGCCTTCGCCCGGTACTGCGCCGCGTCCGCCAGCCGGAACAGCCGTCGCGCCGACGGCACCTCCCCGATCGGGTCCCCCGTCGACGCGATCCCGCACGCCACGCCCTCCCCCAGTTCCAGCCCGGCCGCCCGCTCGCACAGCTCGGACGCCACCGCCAGCACCTCGTCCGATGTCGGCCCCACCGTCAGCAGACAGAACTCGTCCCCGCCCAGTCGTGCCACCAGCGCACCGGGAAGCCGCGCGCCGCATACGGACAGCAGCGTGGCGAACCGTTCCAGCAGACGGTCACCGGCCGCGTGCCCCTGGGTGTCGTTGACCTTCTTGAGGCCGTTGAGATCGCAGACGACCAGGCTGACGACGGCCCCCTCCTCCTGGTAGCGCCCGATCGCCTCGTCGAGCCGTACGTCGACCGCGCGCCGGTTGGCGAGGCCGGTCAGCGGGTCGGTGAAGGCGAGCCTGCGGACCTCTTCGAGCCGTTCCGTCTGGGCGATCCCGGCCGCCACCACCGACGCGATGACGGTCGCGAAATCCGCGTCGGCCGCGTCGAACAGCGGCGCTTCCGGGGGCCTGGCCACGTACAGCTCGCCCCAGGCGCGCCCGTGCAGCACGATCGGCGCGACGACACAGCAGCCACGGCCCCGCCTGCGCAGCGCGGCCACGCGCTGGTGGTTGTAGCCGGGCCCGCCCGGAACGCCCGGGGCCGGCACGACCGCCGGCCCCGCCGCGGTCTCGACCCATGCCTGAGGCCCGCCGCCCCCCGCCCACCGCTCATGCAGGAACTCCACGATCTCGGGAAACTCATGCACGGGGTACGTCTCGTCCTTGGGGAACTCCTCCTCCCCGTCGACCCGCGCCCCGGTGTTCACCAGCACCTTGAGATGCCCGAGTTCCCGCTCCCATGACGACAGCGCCGCGAAGCTCCCCCCAAGGGCCTCCAGCGCGCCGTGCGCGGCGGCCCGCCAGGACTCCCTCGTCGTAGGAGCCGCCGCCATCGCCTGAGACAGTTCCACTATGGCGCGCAGTCGCCCATCCACTCCCATCGTCCCAGCTTAAGACGGTTTGAGGGGATTTGATCATCTGGAGCGATGGGTGATCGTTGCGCGTTCACCCACAGGGCGCGTTCACTCTCCGGGCCACCGCGGCTCCCGCTTCTCATTGAAGGCGGCGACCCCTTCCGCCCGGTCCCCGGAGAACGCGACGGACCGCCACGCGGCGTCCTCGACCTCAAGCCCCGCCCGCAGATCGAGCCCGTGCCCGAGCCGCAGCGCGCGCTTGGCGGCGCGCAGGCCGACGGGCGAGTTGGCGGCGATACGGCCGGCCAGGGCCAGGGCCTCGTCCCGGTCGGCGCCCTCGTCCACCAGCTGGTCGATCAGTCCCAGCGCCGCCGCCTCGGCCGCGGCCACCCGCCGTGCGGTGAAGACCAGTTCAGCGGCGCGCGCGGTGCCGACCCGGCGCGGCAGCAGCTGCGTACCACCACCGCCGGGAATCACCCCGACCGACACCTCGGGCAGCCCCACGACCGCCGTGGAGTCGGCGACGATCAGATCGCAGGCGAGCGCCAGCTCGAAGCCACCGCCCAGCGCGTAGCCGTGCACCGCGGCGATGGTCGGCATCGGCAGTTCCAGTACGCCGGTGTACGCGGCCCGCGCGGTCGGCCGCTGGCGCACGAGCTCGGCGTCGCTGAGGGAGTTGCGCTCCTTGAGGTCCGCGCCGACGCAGAAGGCCCGCGTGTGGGTGGAGGTCAGCACCGTGACCCGTACGCCCCGGTCGGCGCCGAGCTCGGCGCACGCGGCCCCGAGGGACCTGGCCAGCTCGGTGGAGACGGCGTTCATGGCCTTGGGCCGGTCCAGGACCAGTTCCGCGACATGCCCATGCCGCCGTACGACGACGAACTCCCCGAACCTCTGCTCAGCCTCAGCCATGACCGCACCCTCCCGGTTAACGACGGTTCACCTTCACCGGGGCCGATCCTAGGGGGCGACTTCCGCCCCGGACAGGACTAGGTGTTCCGCCGCCCCATCAGCCAGGGCTCCACCACACCCAGCCCCCGCACCGGCCGCTGCCACATCGGCTGGAGCCCGAAGCGGTACGAGGGCAGCGCCGCGCCCTCCTTCTCGGCCTTCGCCGCGATCTCAGCCGCCTGCGCCTCGGAGGCCGGGGCGTCGCCCGTGCGGATCAGCTCCTCCGCGAACGCGCCGTCGACCAGGACCGTGTCCTTCGGCGCTATCGACGTCAGCCTGCTCGCGAGGTTCACCGTCGTACCGAAGACATCGCCCATCCGCGTCGTGACCGTCCCGAACGCGATCCCGACGCGCAGCGCCGGCATCGACTCGTCATGGGTCATGGTCTCTATCAGGCGCAGCGCTATCTCCGCGGCCGTTCCCGCGTCGTCCGCCGCGAACAGGACCTCGTCGCCGAGGGTCTTGATCAGCCGGCCGCCGTGCGCGGCGACGAGGTCGGCGGCGGTCGTCTCGAACGCCTCGACCAGCTCGCCCAGTTCCTCCTCCTCCAGCCGCCGGGTCAGCCGGGTGAACCCGACGAGGTCGGCGAAGCCGACGGCGAGCCGGCGGTCGACCATCTCGTCGTCGTCCGCGGCCTGGACGACACGGCCCGTGGCGGCGGCGAGCTGGCGCCGCCACACGTATACGAGGAATTCCTCCAGCTCGGGCAGGAGAAGTTCCACCAGGGGGTAGGTGACTTCGGTACGGGTCATGCCGGGCTCGGGCGGCTCGGTCAGACCCTCCAGGAAGGAATCGATCTGCCACTCCGCCAGCCGGGCGGTGGTCTGGCCGGTCGAGCGGGCGACCTGGATCGCCATCGGCTCGCTGAGCAGCCCCGCCTCCACCAGACCGGCGAGCCGCCGCAGGGCCAGTACGTCCGCTTCCGTGAGCGCCTTGGCCTGGCCGATGTCGGCGAAGCCCATGGCGCGCCAGAAGCGGGAGGCGAGGTCCATCGAGACCCCGGCGGTACGGGCGGCCTGGAAGGCGGTGTAGCGGCGGTCCGCGCCGAGGATCAGCTGTTCGAGGCGGATGGCCAGCGGGTCGTCGGACGGCTCGGCCGTGTGGTCGACGACATGGTGGGGGGTGGGGTGTGCCGAAGACTCCGACGGCGGCTGCGCTTCCTCGCCGGAAGTCGAATCGTCGACGGTCACCAGCCGCCTCCTGCCCGTTCCCTGCGCACTGCCCTGCCGATCTGTCGTGGACCGCCTCAACGATACGGCAGATGTGCGCTGGCTCACGTATCGCGGGGGCACCCGGATCGGGGCGCGACGGTCCGGTCACGGGCCGTCGCCGGTGGCCGCTTCGGGCCCGGCCCGGCGACGGCGCCATGTGCGCCTTGCATATGCCCATGGCGGAGGACGGGCTCCGGACCCGCCGACCGGACAGGATCTAGGCGACGGGCCGCAGGTGGACGATGTCGCCCGCGCCGACCGGATGCCGGGCGCCGTCCTCCGTCGCGACCACCAGCCGTCCGTCACCGTCCACGGCCACCGCCTCGCCCACCAGCTCCCGGTCGCCCGGCAGGACCGCCCGTACCGTGCGGCCCAGCGTCGCGCACCCCGCCGCGTACGCCTCCTGGAGCCGGCAGGCGCCCGGGTCGCCGTCCGCCTCGCGCCACTCCCCGTACCACCGCTCCAGGGACCGCAGGACCCCGCGCAGCAGGGTGTCGCGGTCGAGGGACACCGCGTTCGCCAGGGCCAGCGAGCCGGCCGCCGGTACGGGCAGTTCCGCCGTGTGCAGCGAGACGTTCACGCCGACGCCCACCACGACCGCGTCGTTCCCCGCCCGCTCCGCGAGGATCCCGCCGGCCTTCCGCTCCTCGCCGTCCACGGTCACCAGCAGGTCATTGGGCCATTTGAGTGCCGTGTCCACGCCCGCGGCCCGCGCCAGCCCGGTCGCGACGGCCACTCCGGTCAGCAGCGGCAGCCAGCCGTAGCGGTGGACGGGGACGCCGGGGCCCGGTCTGAGCAGTACGGAGAAGAAGAGCCCGGAGCGCGCGGGCGCCGACCACCGCCGGTCCAGCCGGCCGCGTCCCGCCGTCTGCTCCTCGGCGATCAGTACGGTGCCCTCCGGCGCTCCCGGCGTGCCGTCCGCCCCCGGCATGGCCCGCGCGGCCAGATCGGAGTTGGTGGATCCGGTGGCGGCGACCACGTCGAGCGAGCGCCAGAGCCCGTCGGGCCGGATCAGTCCGCGGCGCAGCGCGCGCTCGTTCAGCGGGGGGCGTTCGAGGTCGGACCAGCGGCTCTCGGGTGCATGGGGATCCGTCATGCAAGCCACCCTAGGTGTGTCCAACACCGCACTGCCGAACGGTATCCGCGCCGATACCCTACGGATCAGTAGCACCCGCAACACCCGCATCCGTGACCCCGCAGGGAGCCGCATCCCGATGTCCGAGCCGGAAAACGCCCGAGGAATCCCCCACGGAACCGCCGCCCACACCACCGCGGGCAAGATCGCGGATCTTCAGCGGCGTATCGAGGAAGCCACGAACGCGGGTTCCGCGCGCGCGGTGGAGAAGCAGCACGCCAAGGGCAAGCTGACGGCCCGCGAGCGGGTGGACCTGCTGCTCGACGAGGGGTCCTTCGTCGAGCTGGACGAGTTCGCCCGGCACCGCTCCACCAATTTCGGCATCGAGAAGAACCGCCCGTACGGGGACGGGGTCGTCACCGGCTACGGCACGGTCGACGGCCGTCCGGTCTGTGTCTACTCGCAGGACTTCACGATCTTCGGCGGCTCGCTCGGCGAGGTCTACGGCGAGAAGATCGTGAAGGTCATGGACTTCGCGCTGAAGACCGGCTGTCCGATCATCGGCATCAACGACGGCGGCGGCGCGCGGATCCAGGAAGGGGTGGTCGCCCTCGGTCTCTTCGCCGAGATCTTCCGCCGCAATGTGCACGCCTCGGGTGTCGTACCGCAGATCAGCCTGATCGTCGGCCCCTGCGCGGGCGGCGCGGTCTACTCGCCCGCGATCACCGACTTCACGGTGATGGTCGACCAGACCTCGCACATGTTCATCACGGGTCCCGATGTCATCAAGACGGTGACCGGCGAGGACGTGGGCTTCGAGGAGCTGGGCGGCGCGCGTACGCACAACACCACCTCCGGCGTCGCGCACCACATGGCGGGCGACGAGAAGGACGCCATCGAGTACGTCAAGTCCCTGCTGTCGTACCTCCCCTCGAACAATCTGTCCGAGCCGCCCGCCTTCCCCGAGGAGGCGGAGCCGGCGACGACGGACGAGGACCGCGAGCTGGACACGCTGATCCCGGACTCCGCGAACCAGCCGTACGACATGCACGCGGCCATCGAGCACGTACTGGACGACGCCGAATTCCTGGAGACCCAGGCGCTGTTCGCGCCGAACATCATCACCGGCTTCGGCCGGGTCGAGGGCTTCCCGGTCGGGATCGTCGCGAACCAGCCGATGCAGTTCGCGGGCTGTCTGGACATCAACGCCTCCGAGAAGGCCGCGCGGTTCGTCCGTACGTGCGACGCCTTCAATGTCCCGGTGCTGACCTTCGTGGACGTCCCGGGGTTCCTGCCGGGGGTCGACCAGGAGTACGGCGGCATCATCCGGCGCGGCGCCAAGCTGATCTACGCGTACGCCGAGGCCACGGTCCCGCTGATCACGGTGATCACCCGCAAGGCGTTCGGCGGCGCGTACGACGTCATGGGCTCCAAGCATCTGGGCGCCGACCTCAATGTCGCCTGGCCGACCGCGCAGATCGCGGTGATGGGCGCGCAGGGCGCGGTGAACATCCTGCACCGCCGTACGATCGCGGCGGCCGGTGACGCGACGGCGCAGGAGGAGACGCGCGCCGAACTGATCCAGGAGTACGAGGACACGCTGCTCAATCCGTATGTGGCGGCCGAGCGCGGCTATGTCGACGCGGTCATCATGCCGTCCCAGACCCGGGCGCATATCGTCAAGGGCCTGCGTCAACTGCGGACGAAGCGGGAAAGCCTGCCTCCGAAGAAGCACGGCAACATCCCCCTCTAGGACTTCGGGAAGGGCGCCGACAGTGATCAAGGTTGTACGAGGAAACCCGACCCGGGAGGAGCTGGCCGCCGCACTCGCGGTGGTCCAGGCGCGCGCGGCGGCGGTGGCGGACTCGCCGTCGGGCGCGGCCGAGCCCCCCGCCGAGTGGTCCGCCCCGACCCGGATCGCCCGCCGCCGGCTCCCCCAGCCGGGGCCACGGGCCTGGGCGCGTACGTACTGGCCCGGGTAGGTCCGGCGGCGCGAGGATAGTACGCGGGCACCGCCGCGGCTGAGTACACGTACTCAGGCGTTCCTGTCCCGGCGGCCGGAGTATCGGTCTCATGCTGTGGTCCGACCCGGAGAACGAGCCGCCAAGAGAGATGCGCGACGCGCAGCTCATGCTGCGCCGCGCCGGTGTGCTGCTCGCCCTGGCGGTGGTGCTGGCGATGGTCGTGCTCGGCCTCCACTGACCACCACCCGCTGATCACCACCCGCGGACCTCCCCCGTACCGGCCGGACACCGCGACCTACGATGGCCCGCATGACCGATCAGCGCCGCCGGCTCGTTCTCGCCTCCGCCTCCCCCGCCCGTCTCGGACTGCTCCGGCAGGCCGGGCTCGCCCCCGAGGTGATCGTCAGCGGCGTCGACGAGGACGCCCTCACCGCCCCGACCCCCGCCGAACTGGCGCTCGTTCTCGCCGAGGCCAAGGCCACCGCCGTGGCCGCGCTCCCCGCGACGGCCGGCGCTCTGGTCATCGGCTGCGACTCCGTCCTCGAACTCGACGGCGAGGCGTTCGGCAAGCCCGCCGACGCCGAGGAGGCCACCGCCCGCTGGAAGTCGATGCGCGGACGTGACGGAATCCTGCGGACCGGCCACTGCGTGATCGATACGACGACCGGCCGCCGCGCCGCCGAGACCGCCTCGACCACCGTCCGCTTCGGCAACCCGACGGACGCCGAGATCGCCGCGTACGTCGCCTCCGGCGAACCCCTCCACGTCGCGGGCGCCTTCACCCTGGACGGCCGCTCCGCGCCCTTCGTCGACGGGATCGACGGCAACCACGGCAATGTCATCGGCCTGTCGCTGCCCCTGCTGCGCCGGCTGCTCGGCGAGCACGGCGTGACGATCACCGACCTGTGGGCCTGAACCGGCCCCGTACCCAGGACACTCGCGCTCAGGCGGGCGCCGGCCCCTCGGCCGGTCCCTCGTCCGCGCTCACCCGCTCGGGCTCGTACGTCACCAGCACGAGCACCAGCAGCCCCAGCACGACCATCATGAACGCGAAGGCGCTCCACCCCACCAGGCCCACCGTCACCGCGCCGAGCACCCCGTGCACCACCGCGCAGGCGATGAGCGCGATCCTGCCGAAGCGGCCCGGGGCGCGGTCCCTGAGGGCCGTACGCAGCAGAATCGCCGCGACGAGTACGAGACAGGCGCCGAAGACCCCGCCCATCACCCACGTACCGAGAGACATGGCGGACGGATCGAGTCCGGCCAGGGACATCCGCTGATTGTCGACAACCGTCGCCAGCACACCGTTGACGAACACGATGCCGACCGCCTCAAGCAGCAGCACGATCGCGGCCACCCAGGCCACCGGTCTGCGCGCCACGACGCCACCCTCTTCCCCTGTTACCGGTAGTACGCACGACATCGCGCACGCTACTAACCGGTAAACCTCCGGACAAGGGCCCGGACGAGGGCAGAGAATCATTCGGCCATTCGTAGGGACTCCACAAAGATTCGCGATCCGCCGAGGGGTACTCGGACAGAGAGGTGGACCACATCCGAGCGCTACTGTGCGACGGGGAATCCCGGCGTACCGTGGTGCCACAAGGGATTTCGCCTCCTGAGTCAGCCTCGGACCACGCTCTGTGTGGGCAAGGTCACCATTGGGGACGGATCCTTGGGGCGTGTCGGCAGTCCCTAAACTCAGCTTGTTTTCAAGGAGGGAGCCATCGTGCGCAAGGTGCTCATCGCCAACCGTGGCGAAATCGCTGTCCGCGTTGCCCGTGCCTGCCGGGATGCCGGGATCCAGAGCGTAGCCGTCTACGCGGACCCGGACCGGGACGCCCTGCACGTCCGCGCGGCCGACGAGGCATTCGCCCTGGGCGGTGACACCCCGGCAGCCAGTTATCTGGACATGGCCAAGGTGCTCCAGGCGGCCAAGGACTCCGGCGCGGACGCGATCCACCCGGGCTACGGATTCCTGTCGGAGAACGCCGAATTCGCCCAGGCCGTACTGGACGCCGGGCTGACCTGGATCGGCCCGCCGCCACAGGCCATCCGGGACCTCGGCGACAAGGTCGCCGCCCGCCATATCGCCCAGCGCGCCGGCGCCCCCCTGGTCGCCGGCACCCCCGACCCGGTCTCCGGCGCGGCCGAGGTCGTCGCGTTCGCCGAGGAGAACGGCCTGCCGATCGCCATCAAGGCCGCCTTCGGCGGCGGCGGACGCGGCCTCAAGGTCGCCCGTACGCTCGAAGAGATCCCGGAACTGTACGACTCGGCCGTCCGCGAGGCCGTCGCCGCCTTCGGCCGCGGCGAGTGCTTCGTAGAGCGCTACCTCGACAAGCCCCGCCACGTCGAGACCCAGTGCCTGGCCGACTCCCACGGCAATGTCGTCGTCGTCTCCACCCGCGACTGCTCCCTCCAGCGCCGCCACCAGAAGCTCGTCGAGGAAGCCCCCGCCCCCTTCCTCTCCGACGCCCAGAACGCCGAGCTGTACGCCGCGTCCAAGGCGATCCTCAAGGAGGCCGGCTACGTCGGCGCGGGCACCGTCGAGTTCCTTGTCGGCACCGACGGCACGATCTCCTTCCTGGAGGTCAACACCCGCCTCCAGGTCGAGCACCCGGTCACCGAAGAGGTCACCGGCATCGACCTGGTCCGCGAGATGTTCCGCATCGCCGACGGCGAAGCCCTCGGCTACGACGACCCGGCCGTGCGCGGGCACTCCTTCGAGTTCCGTATCAACGGCGAGGACCCGGGCCGCGGCTTCCTGCCCGCCCCCGGCACCGTCACCACCTTCGCCCCGCCCACCGGCCCCGGCGTCCGCCTCGACGCGGGTGTCGAATCCGGCTCCGTCATCGGCCCGGCCTGGGACTCCCTGCTCGCCAAGCTGATCGTCACCGGCGCCACCCGCGAACAGGCCCTCCAGCGCGCCTCCCGCGCCCTCAACGAGTTCACGGTCGAGGGCATGGCCACGGCGATCCCCTTCCACCGCAAGGTCGTCACCGACCCCGCCTTCACCTCCGACCCGTTCACCGTCCACACCCGCTGGATGGAGACCGAGTTCACCAACGACATCCCGCCCTTCGCGGCCCCCGCCGACGCCGAGACCGACGACGAGCCCGGCCGCGAGACCGTCGTCGTCGAGGTCGGCGGCAAGCGCCTCGAAGTCTCCCTGCCCACCAGCCTGGGCATGACGCTGGCCCGCACCGGCCTCGCCGCCGGCGCCAAGCCCAAGCGCCGCGCCGCCAAGAAGTCGGCCTCCGCGGCTTCCGGCGACACCCTGGCCTCCCCGATGCAGGGCACCATCGTGAAGGTCGCCGTCGAAGAGGGCCAGGAGGTCAAGGAAGGCGACCTCGTCGTCGTCCTCGAAGCCATGAAGATGGAGCAGCCCCTCAACGCGCACCGCTCAGGCACCGTCAAGGGCCTCGCCGCCGAAGTCGGCGCGGCCCTCACCTCCGGCGCCATCATCTGCGAAATCAAGGACTGACCCACACCGAGGCCCCGTCACATCGGGCGGGGCCTCCGCGTGTGCGGTGGCATCCTTGACGCCACGGGTGGAGACAGAGAGGACCCCCAATGGCGAGCGGTACGGCACACGCGCTGCCCCGACCGATGCGCGCCGACGCGCGCCGCAACTACGAGCGGCTGCTCACGGAGGCCCGCCGCAGCTTCGCGGAACACGGCACGGACGCCTCCCTGGAGGACATCGCGCGCCACGCGGGCGTCGGCATCGGCACGCTCTACCGGCACTTCCCGAACCGCCACGCGCTGATGAACGCGGTCTTCCAGGAAGCGCTCGCCTCCCTCGTCGAGCGCTCCCGCGAACTCGCCGGGGCGGAGCAGCCGTGCGGCGCGCTGGTCGAATGGCTGGGTACGCTCATCACTCATGCGGGTGAGTACCGCGGGCTCTCGCAGGCGCTCATGTCGGCTTCCCACGACAAGAGTTCGGCGCTGTCGCAGTGCAGTGTGCCGATGCGCGAGGCGGGCGGGCGCCTCCTGATACGGGCGCAGCGGGCCGGCCATGTCCGGCCGGAGGTCTCGATCGACGATCTGATGCAGCTCACGAACGCGATCGCCTTGGCGGCGGAACAATCCCCGTCCGACCCGCACTTGGCGGACCGCCTCCTGAAATTGACGCTCACGGGCCTGCGCCCCTGAGGGGCTGCCGCCGGCGCTCGCGCCCGGGATCGCGCACCACAAATCACGCTTTAGTGTCCCGGACACGCCCACCTTCACCACCCGTCACCACATAGGCGGCCGGGGCCGACTCTATCTCTGGTTAGAGGAGCTGATCATCCCAGAGCCCGAGGACCACGCGATCCCGCGCTCATAGGCTCGATCACATCAGGGAACGCACCGAGTCGTTCCGTTCCTAATCCGGGGAGAATTCTCATGTCCAAGCGCGTCATCGTTCCGTCGCTTATTGGTGCAGTCGCTCTCGGCGGTATCGCCACGGCCGGCCCGTCCGCCAAGCCGACAGTGGAGAACGGCGCGGCCCGCTACCTCGCCCCGACCACCGGCGCCGCGGGCTCGGTCACCTTCACCGCGATGGTGACCGATGACTCGGGAATCCGGAGCCTCAAGGTCCTGGCCTGGCCGAAGAGTTCGGACCTCAAGCCGACCGCCCAGGACATGGAGTCCGTCG
>NZ_JBHUBB010000013.1:0-234638 GCF_042789485.1 Streptomyces sp. NPDC056835 | reverse complement strand
GTCGGAGGAGGTGCGTGTCCGGACGTAAAGCGTCGCAGCACGCGCGAAGCGCGGTGAGGAAAGCAGTCCGGACACGGACCTCCGCAGGCCCCGGCACCCGGCACCCACGCGGACCCGCACCCGAAAACCGGCCCCGGCCACAGAAAACCGGACCCGCACCCGGAAACCGGCCCCAGCCGAAGCGACCCCCCCTAGCTCTGATAAATCGCTTCGATTTCGTTGGCGAAGTCCTTGGCCACTACGTTGCGCTTCAGCTTCAGGGACGGCGTGATGTGCCCCGCCTCCTCCGTGAACTGCCGCGTCAGTACCCGGAACTTCCGTACCGACTCCGCCTTCGACACCGCCGCGTTCCCCTCGTCCACCGCCCGCTGCACCTCCGCCAGCAGCTCCGGGTCCAGGCGGAGCGTCGCCGCCGTCGCGTCGGACGGTTTGCCGTGGTCCTTGGCCCAGCGGGTCAGGAACTCCTCGTCCAGGGTGATCAGCGCGCCCACGAACGGGCGGCCGTCGCCGACGACCATGCATTCCGCGATCAGCGCGTGCGCCCTGATGCGGTCCTCGATCACGGCCGGGGCGACGTTCTTGCCTCCGGCGGTGACCAGGATCTCCTTCTTGCGGCCGGTGATCGCGAGATAGCCGTCCTCGTCGAGCGTGCCGATGTCGCCGGTGTGGAACCAGCCGTCGGCAAGGGCCTCCGCGGTCGCCTCGGGGTTGTTCCAGTAGCCCGTGAACAGGTGCTCGCCGTGGAGCAGGACCTCGCCGTCGTCGGCGATCCGGACGACCGAGCCCGGCAGGGGCTGGCCGACCGTGCCGATCTTCTGCCGGTCCCACGGGTTGAAGGCGGTGGCCGCGCAGGATTCGGTGAGGCCGTAGCCCTCCAGCACCGTGAAGCCGATGCCCCGGTAGAAGTGGCCGAGCCGCTCGCCCAGCGGGGCGCCGCCCGAGATCGCGTACTCGCCGCGTCCGCCGAGGACGGCGCGGAGTTTGCCGTAGACGAGCTTGTCGAAGATCTTGTGCCGGATCCTCAGGCCGAGGGACGGGCCCCGGGGGGTGGACAGCGCGCGGCTGTACGCGATCGCCGTGTGCGCGGCCTTGTCGAAGATCCGGCCCTTGCCGTCGGCCTGGGCCTTGGCGCGGGCGGAGTTGTAGACCTTCTCGAAGACGCGCGGGACTCCGAGGATCAGTGTCGGCCGGAAGGTCGCCAGATCGTCGGTGAGGTTCTTGATGTCCGGCAGGCAGCCGAGCTTGATCGGTGCCATCACGGCCGCCACCTCGACGAGACGGCCGAAGACATGCGCGGCGGGGAGGAAGAGCAGCACGGAGCACTCGCCCGTGCGGAAGAGGGGTTTGAGGCGTTCCACCGCGTTGCCGCACTCCGCGAAGAAGCTGCGGTGCGTCAGCACACAGCCCTTCGGGCGGCCGGTGGTGCCCGAGGTGTAGACGATGGTCGCCGGGTCGTCGGCCTTCGCGGTCGCGGCGCGCTCGTCGACCGCCGCGTCCGTGATCCCGGCGCCGGCGGCGGTGAGTTCCGCGACCGCGCCGTCGTCGATCTGCCAGACGTTCCGCAGGCCGGGGAGGCCGTCCCGTACCGATTCCACCTTGGCGGTGTGCTCCGGGCTCTCCACGATCGCCGCGACCGCGCCCGAGTCGCCGAGGATCCACCGCACCTGCTCGGCCGAGCTGGTCTCGTACACCGGGACGGTGACCCCGCCGGCGCTCCAGATCGCGAAGTCGAGCTGTACCCATTCGAAGCGGGTACGGGACATCAGCGCGACCCGGTCGCCGGGCTGGATGCCCGCCGCGATCAGGCCCTTGGCGGCGGCCCGTACCTCGGCGAGGAACTGGGTGGCGGTGACGTCCGTCCAGGCGCCGGCCACCTTGCGGCCGAGGACCGCGACATCGGGGTGCTGCGCGGCATTGCGGCGGATGAGATCCGTCAGGTTGCCGTCCGTCGGGACCTCGTACAGGGCCGGAAGGCTGAACTCGCGCAAGACTGCTGCTCCTCATCGGGCGCCGGCGCCACGGCTTTGTGCGCGCCGGCCGCGGTCCAAGATCGGGCGGGTGCTCGGTGGGGCGAGCACGACTGGACTGCCCGGACGTTACCCATCGGTACTGACATACCGATAGAGGGTCCCGGCCAGATGTTCCGTGCGTCACACATGCTGTGCGGTACTTCGCGCAGGGTAGTCCACCCCCTACGACACCGCGGTCACCACGGAAGGAACCGCAGGTCCGGACCCTCTACCGAGGCCGGAATCAGAGTCCTAGGGTGATCGTCATGCGCGGCATGCGAGTCAATGTGATCAGTGATGTCCATGGGAACGGGCGGGATCTCGCGACGGCGGGTGACGGCGCCGACGCCCTGATCTGTCTCGGTGACCTCGTCCTCTTCCTGGACTACGCGGACCATTCGCGCGGTATCTTCCCCGACCTCTTCGGTGTCGAGAACGCCGACCGGATCGTGGCGCTGCGCACCGCGCGCCGCTTCGACGAGGCACGGGAGTTCGGCCGGGAGCTGTGGGCCGGGCTCGGGCTCGATCCGAAGACCGCGATCGAGCAGGGCGTGCGGCGCCAGTACGCCGAGCTGTTCGCGGCGTTCCCCACCCCGACGTACGCGACCTACGGCAATGTCGACATCCCGGGCCTCTGGCCGGAGTACGCGCGGCCCGGCACCACCCTGCTGGACGGCGAGCGGGTGGAACTGGGCGGCCGGGTCTTCGGCTTCGTCGGCGGCGGACTGCGTACCCCCATGAACACCCCGTACGAGATCTCCGACGAGGAGTACGCGGCCAAGGTCGAGGCGCTCGGCGAGGTGGATGTCCTCTGCTCGCACATTCCGCCGGACGTGCCCGAGCTGACGTATGACACGGTCGCCCGCCGCTTCGAGCGCGGCAGCACCGCGCTGCTGGACGCCATCCGCCGTACGAGGCCGCGGTACTCCCTGTTCGGGCATGTCCATCAGCCGCTGGCCCGCCGGATGCGTGTCGGTGCCACGGAGTGCGTGAACGTGGGGCACTTCGCGTCGACAGGGCGGCCGTGGGCCATGGAATGGTGACCGGCGCACTCGCGATAGCCTGCACCACAGATATCCAGAAGCCGGGACAGCCCCAGCACCGGAGGAGCACGGCGATGGCGGAACACACCAGTTCGAGCATCACGATCAAGGCGGCACCGGCCGACGTCATGGGCGTGATCGCCGACTTCGACCGCTACCCCGAGTGGACCGGCGAGGTGAAGGAGGCCGAGGTGCTGGCCACCGACAGCCGGGGCCGCGCCGAGCAGGTCAGGCTGGTGCTGGACGCCGGAGCGATCAAGGACGACCACACCCTCGCCTACACCTGGACCGGCGACAACGAGGTCAGCTGGACGCTGGTGAAGTCCCAGATGCTGCGCGCTCTCGACGGCTCGTACCTGCTGGCGCCGACAGGCTCCGGCACCGAGGTCACCTACCGGCTGACCGTCGACGTCAAGATCCCGATGCTCGGCATGATCAAGCGCAAGGCCGAGAAGGTCATCATCGACCGGGCCCTCGCGGGCCTCAAGAAGCGCGTCGAATCCGTCCCCGGAGCCTGACGCCGATGCGTACGGTCCTCGTCACCGGCCCCGGCGGGGCGGGCCGTACGACCATCGCCGCCGCCACCGCGCTCGCCGCCGCCCGGCCCGGCGGACGTGTCCTGCTGCTCTGCGCCGACCCGCTCGGCGATCTCCTCGGAACGCCGGCCGGCTCGCCGGACGACCCCGCTCCGGTACGGGACGGCCTGTGGGCCGCGCGCGTCGACTCCGGCGCGCACTTCCGTACGGAAACGCTCGCCTTCCAGGAGCGGGCCGCCACCGCGCTCGAACTGCTCGGCGCCCGCAAGCTGGCCGGTGAGGAACTCACCGAGCTGCCGGGCAGCGAACAGTCCGCCCTGCTGCACGCCCTGCGCCGGGCCGCGGCCGGCGACTGGGACGTCCTCGTCGTCGACCTCCCGCCGCTGCGCGACGCCCTCGACCTGCTCGCCCTGCCCGAGCAACTGCGCCGCTATCTGCGCCGTCTGCTGCCCCAGGAGCGGCAGGCCGCCCGCGCGCTGCGCCCGGTGATGGCCCAGCTCGCCGGGATACCCATGCCCGCGCAGTGGCTGTACGAGACGGCCGCGCGCTGGGACGCCGAGCTGGCCGCCGTCCAGTCGCTCATCGAGGACCCCGCCACGACCCTGCGGCTGGTCGCCGAGCCGGGGCCCGCGGCGGCCGAGGCCCTGCGCGCCGCCCGCGCCGCGATCGCGCTGTACGGACTGCGCGTCGACGCGCTCGTACCCAACCGGATACTGCCCGGCGACGCCGCCGACCCCTGGCTCGCGACGCTCGTCGCCCAGCAGCGCAAGTGCCTGGACGAGTGGCAGGAGGAATGGCCGCCCGGGACGCCCGTCCACGCGGTGGGTCATCTGGGCCGGGACCCGCGCGGGCCCGACGACCTCGCCCTCCTCGACAGCCTCCCGCCGCGGGAGCCGGCCGGCCCCGTCGAGGACCCCTGGCCGGTCGAGGACCGGCTCGCCGAGGAGAATCTGCTCGTCTGGTGCCTGCCACTGCCCGGAGCGGTCAAGAGCGAACTCGCGCTGGTACGCAGGGACGATGAACTCCTGCTCACCGTCGGCCCGTTCCGCCGAATCGTTCCGCTGCCGTCCGCGCTGCGCCGCTGCACCGTCACCGGCGCGGCCCTCACGGACGGCGTGCTGCGGGTCAGATTCATCCCCGACCCCGCATTGTGGCCGCGCGCACACTGAACGACGTACCGGCGTTCGGGTACCGTCGAAGGTACGAGCCCTTCCGCCGCCCGTGGCGGAAGACCCTGTCTCTGACGCAGGAGTACCGCATGAGCGATGCCACCGAGCGCCCCGCCGCCGACTCGGACGCCTGGGCCACGGCATGCGCCGAGGACCTGGAGGCCGAGAAGGAGCGCCGCCGCGCCACCTACGGACCGCAGCCGGGCTCCGCCACCGAGGAACTGCGCAAGCTGGTCGACGCCGTCGCCGACAAGGTCTCCGCGCTGCCCGGCCCGCTGTTCGGCATGGCCGCGCAGGGCGCCGTTCAGCAGTTCATCAACCAGGCCAAGGCGGCCGTCGAGCCGGTCATCGAGCGCAACCCCGGAGTCTTCGACCATCTCGCCGCCGCGGGCAATGAACTGCTCGCCGCGTACCGCTCCGCCGTCGAGTCCCAGGAAGCCCGCTGGACCCAGGAGACGCCTCCGTCGACCGGTCCCGTACGGGAGACGGAGAAGGCCGGCGATCCCACCGACCCGAGGGACGAAGGACCTGGTCCGGACGGCCGGATCGACCTGGACTGACCGGCCGGGCGACAGCGGTGGCCGGGGCAGGACCGGCCGGTCCTGTGCCCGCCCTCGGGTACGGTTGGCCCTAGCGGGGCTCGACCGAAAACTGAGGGACACATGGGACTCACCATCGGCGTCGACATCGGCGGCACAAAGATCGCGGCCGGCGTGGTCGACGAAGAGGGCACCATCCTGGAAACGCACAAGGTACCCACTCCGCCGACCGCCGAAGGCATCGTGGACGCGATCTGCGCCGCGGTCTCCGGTGCCGGCGAGGGGCACCAGATCGAGGCCGTCGGCATCGGTGCCGCCGGCTATGTGGACGACAAGCGCGCGACCGTCCTCTTCGCGCCGAACATCAACTGGCGTCACGAACCGCTCAAGGACAAGGTCGAGCAGCGGGTCGGACTGCCGGTCGTCGTGGAGAACGACGCCAACGCCGCCGCCTGGGGCGAGTACAGGTTCGGCGCCGGGCAGGGCCATGACGACGTCATCTGCATCACGCTCGGCACGGGGCTCGGCGGCGGCATCATCATCGGCAACAAGCTGCGCCGCGGACGCTTCGGTGTGGCCGCCGAGTTCGGGCACATCCGGGTCGTGCCCGACGGGCTGCTGTGCGGTTGCGGCAGCCAGGGCTGCTGGGAGCAGTACGCGTCAGGGCGTGCTCTCGTCCGGTACGCCAGGCAGCGCGCCAACGCGACGCCGGAGAACGCCGGGACGCTGCTCGGTCTCGGCGACGGCACCCCGGAGGGTATCGAGGGCAGGCACATCAGCGCGGCGGCCCGTGCCGGTGACCCCGTCGCCATCGACTCCTTCCGTGAGCTGGCCCGTTGGGCGGGTGCCGGTCTCGCCGATCTGGCCTCGCTCTTCGACCCGTCC
Organism: Streptomyces sp. NPDC056835; assembly: GCF_042789485.1. Taxonomy (NCBI): domain Bacteria; kingdom Bacillati; phylum Actinomycetota; class Actinomycetes; order Kitasatosporales; family Streptomycetaceae; genus Streptomyces; species Streptomyces sp. NPDC056835. Next base: position 228,457 of record NZ_JBHUBB010000013.1, on the reverse strand, counting down.
GCGTTCATCGTCGGCGGCGGGGTGTCGGACGAGGGCGAGTTGGTCCTCGACCCGATCCGCAAGTCCTTCCGGCGCTGGCTGATCGGTGGCGAGTGGCGCCCGCACGCCCAGGTGCTCGCGGCCCAACTGGGCGGCGAGGCGGGGCTCGTGGGAGCCGCGGACCTGGCCCGACAGGGCTGACCCGGGCCGACCCGGCGCGATCGCGCCCGCCGTCACCATGTCATCGGTGCGGCGGGCGCCGTCATGTCCGGGGCCGGTGGTGTCGGCGCGTACGGCCGTCCCGCCCGCCGATATCTTGGTGGCATGGCGATGCCCACGCTGCCCGACTCCCGTACCGAGCCGGATGGTTCGGCGGTGATCCGGGTGCTCAGCTACAACATCCGGTCGATGCGCGACGACAACGAGGCGCTGGCCCGGGTGATCAGGGCCTGTGCGCCCGATCTGGTCCTCGTCCAGGAGGCGCCGCGGTTCTTCCGCTGGCGCAAACGCGCGGCCTGGCTGGCGGCGCACACCGATCTCGTGGTGCTGAGCGGCGGCGCCACCGCGGCGGGACCGCTGCTGCTCTGCTCACTGCGCGCCACGGTCGAGCGGACGGAGGACATCCTGCTGCCGCTCACCCCGGGCCTCCACCGGCGGGGATTCGCGACGGCGGTGGTACGGATCGCGGGCGCCCGGATCGGGCTGCTCAGCTGCCATCTGAGCCTCCGGGCCGATGAGCGCCACGCGCAGGCGGGGATGGCGCTCGACCGGCTCAAGGCCATGGACGTGCCGCACACGATCGTCGCCGGAGATCTCAACGACCGCCCCACGGGCCGTGGTTTCCGGCTGCTGGCCGGTGAACTCCAGGACTGCTGGGCCGTCGCGCCCTGGGGGGACGAGTACACCTCGCCCGCCGAGCACCCCCGTCAGCGCATCGACGCGATCTTCGCCACACACGGCGTCGAGGTGCTCGGCTGCGGGGTGCCACGCGATCTGCCCGGCCTCGACGAGGCGGACCTGAGGGCGGCCACGGATCACCTTCCGGTGCTGGCCGCCCTTCGCGTACCGGCGTCCTGAACTCCTGAACCGCCGCGCCCGTCGGGTCCCGTCAGACCACCGCGCCGCGCCCCGGGTCGTCGCTCTCGTCGTCGTCCTGCTTCATCCGCGCCACCAATGTGACGAAACCGCCCAGGAAGCCGCCGATGCAGATCGTGCTCAGCCACCACGTCATGTCCCACCGCAGCAGCACGGCGACCAGCATCAGCACGGGGCCGCCGATCACCGCGAGCCAGGCGAATCTGGCCGTCGCGTCGGACTCCGGCAGCTCCGGCGGCTCCGGCGGGACGAAATGGCCCTCGTCGCTCTCGTCGAGGTCGTCCTCCCGCGGCTCGTCCAGCTGGTAGTCGCGCGGCCCGCCGACGCCGGGCGCGAAGACCACCGAACCGCCCAGCGTGGGCTTCCCGTCCCCGGCGTCCGGATCCGGCTCCTTCTCGGCCTTCTTCTCCGGCTTCTTCTCGGGGGGCTTGCCCAGCGTCTTGTCCGGAGCAGCGGACTCCGGCTCGCCCCTCGGGCCCGTACTGTTCCGCTCGCTCTCCAGCAGGGCCTGATCGTCCACCGACTTGAACGGCTTGGCGCCCGGCGGATCCGCCGGCTCCTCGCCGTATCCGGCCACGATCGCCGCCCAGGCCGCGTCCTCGTCGATCGGCTGCGGCTCGCGGTCCGCGTCATGCTCAGCCACCGGTGGTGCTCCCCTTCTTCCCGACACTCGGAGCGAGCCGGCCGATGAACGCGTGACTCTCCTCGAAAATCCGCTCCGCGTCATGGTCCAACGTCGCCACGTGGTAGCTCTGTTCCAGCATGACCTCACGGACATCCAGCGACGAGACCCGGGACAGGATCCTGGCCGAGTCGGCCGGCGGCACCACATGGTCCTGGGGGCTGTGCAGCAGCAGCAACGGCTGGGTGACCTGTGGCAGCGCCGTGTCCACCAGCCGGAAGAAATTCCGCAGCGAGTGCGCGGCGTGCAGCGGCACCCGGTCGTAACCCAGCTCCCGGACACCCTCCTTGGCGATGTCGCTCGTCAGACCCCTGGTCGTCGGAACCAGATGACGGATCACCGGCAGCGCGTACGCCGCCGCTCCATGCACCTTGATCCCGGGGTTGACCACCACGACCCCGCTGACCTCCGGGCCGTGCTTGGCCGCCAGCCGCAGCGCCAGCGCCCCTCCCATCGACAGCCCGGCGACGAAGACCTGGGCACACCGCTCCAGCAGCTCCCGCAGCGCCCGGTCCACCTCCGCGTACCAGTCCTGCCAGCCGGTGACCTGCATGTCCTGCCAGCTGGTGCCGTGCCCGGGGAGCAGCGGCAGCGATACGGTCAGCCCGCGCTCGGCCAGATACCCGGCCCAGGGGCGCAGCGACTGCGGGGAACCGGTGAATCCATGACAGAGAAGGACGCCGACCTCGCCGCCCTCATGGCGGTACGGCTCGGCTCCGGGAAGGACCGGCACCGGGTTCTCCTGTTCGTGAGGATCGGACGATGTACTTCACCGTACGCGACCGGACCGACACCGACCAGATCCGTCGGGCACCCATGAAGGAGAGCGCGGGGGCCCCACGGGTTAAGGTCGGTGCGACAGCACACAGGAGGCATTCGAGTTGATCTACGGCGCCATGAAGTTCTCCATCGGAGGGTCGCTGAAGCTTGCCTTCAGGCCCTGGGTGGAGGGCCTGGAGAACATTCCCGCCGAAGGGCCGGCGATCCTCGCGAGCAACCATCTCTCGTTCTCGGACTCGTTCTTCCTCCCGGCCGTGCTCGACCGCAAGGTCACCTTCATCGCCAAGGCCGAGTACTTCACCTCGCCCGGGGTGAAGGGCAAGCTCACCGCCGCCTTCTTCAAGGGCGTGGGACAGCTGCCGGTTGACCGCTCGGGCGCGCGCGGCGCGGGCGAGGCCGCGATCCAGAGCGGTATCAAGGTCCTGGCCAACGGTGAACTCTTCGGTATCTACCCGGAGGGCACCCGCTCGCCCGACGGCCGTCTCTACCGCGGCAAGCCCGGCGGCCTCGCGCGCGTGGCGCTCGCCTCCGGCGCTCCCGTCATCCCGGTCGCCATGATCGACACGGAGAAGATCCAGCCGCCCGGCAAGGTCGTCCCGAAGCTGATGCGCCCGGGGATCAGGATCGGCAAGCAGCTGGACTTCACCCGCTATCAGGGCATGGAGGGCGACCGGTTCATCCTGCGTTCGGTCACCGACCAGGTGATGTACGAGATCATGAAGCTCTCGGGCCAGGAGTATGTCGACATCTACGCGACGGCGGCCAAGCGCCAACTCGCGGAAGCGGAGAAGGCGGCGGGCACCGGCGGGGAGTGAGCCGCACAAGCGGGGAGTGAGCCGCACCGGCGGGGAGCGGGCCGGGGGCGAACGGGCCGCGGGAGGAACAAAGGGGGGCGAGTGGCCAGGCGCGAGCGCGTCGTACGGATGTCCGTGGAGCAGCCGCTGTGGCGCGCGCTGACCGCGTACCGCGTACTGACCATGGTCTACGCGGTCCTGATCTTCTTCTACGAGCGCGAGCGGTTCGAACGCCCTTGGGTCGCCGCCTGTTTCCTCGGGTTCCTGGCCGTATGGACCCTCGCCACGCTGCCCAGAGTGGCGAACGCCGTCAGCTGCACCAAGCGCTTCCTGGTCGCCGATCTGACCGTCGCGGTCACCGGCATCCTGCTCACCCCGCTCGCCGACACCAACGCCCAGCAGATCGACGGTCCCACCCTGCCGTCGATATGGGCCGCGGGCTCGGTCCTCGCCTTCGCCATCAAGGGCGGCTGGCGCTGGGCCGCGGTCGCCTCCTCCGTCGTCGCCGTCGCCAACCTCGTCGAGCGCGCGCACCCGAGCCGGGACACCCTCCACAATGTCCTGCTCGTCTGGGTCGCCTCCATCGCCATCGGATACGTCGTCGAGGTCGCCCGCGCCTCCGAACGTACCCTCGCCCGCGCCCTGGAGATCGAGGCCGCGACGCGGGAGCGCGAGCGGCTGGCCCGTGACATCCACGACAGCGTGCTCCAGGTACTCGCGATGGTGCAGCGGCGCGGTACGGCGCTGGGCGGTGAGGCCGCCGAACTGGGCCGGCTGGCGGGGGAGCAGGAGATCGCCCTGCGCACCCTGGTCTCCAGCGGCCTGGTGCCCGCCTCCCGCGCGTCCGAGGACACGGCGGTCCATACGGACGGGCGGGACGACGAGCCGTGCGACCTGCGCACGCTCCTCGCGCCGTACGCCGGTTCACGCGTCACCTTCTCGGAACCGGGCGCTCCGGTACTGCTGCCGCGGTCCGCCGCCAAGGAGCTGGCGGCCGCTGTCAGTGCCGCCCTGGACAATGTCCACGCACACGCGGGTACCGAGGCCCACGCCTGGATCCTGGTCGAGGAGTGGCCGGACCAAGTGATCGTGACCGTACGGGACGACGGCCCCGGCATACCGGAAGGCCGGCTCGCCCAGGCCGAGGGGGAGGGCCGGCTCGGCGTCGCCCTCTCGATCCGCGGCCGGCTGCGGGACCTGGGCGGCACGGCCGAGCTGATCTCGGTGCCGGGACAGGGCACGGAAGTCGAGTTGAAGGTTCCACGGGGAGGGACCCGGAAATGAGCGAACAGACCGACCCGATCAGGGTGATGGTGGTCGACGACCACCCGATGTGGCGTGACGCCGTCGCCCGCGATCTGGAGGCGGCCGGCTTCGACGTGGTCGCGACCGCCGAGGACGGCCCGCAGGCGGTGCGCCGCGCGCGGGCCACCACCCCGCGGGTGCTCGTCCTCGATCTCAATCTGCCCGGTATGCCGGGCGTTCAGGTCTGCAAGGAGCTGGTCGGCTCCCATCCCGGACTCCGCGTCCTGGTGCTCTCCGCCAGCGGCGAGCACGCCGATGTGCTGGAGGCGGTGAAGTCCGGCGCCACCGGCTATCTGCTCAAGTCGGCCCGTACGGAAGACCTGATCGACGCCGTACACCGCACCGCCGTCGGCGACCCGGTCTTCACCCCCGGCCTCGCGGGCCTGGTGCTCGGTGAGTACCGCAGACTCGCCTCCGAGCCCGCGCCCGCCGCTCCCGACGAACCCAAGGCGCCCGAACTGACCGAGCGCGAGACCGAAGTGCTGCGGCTGGTCGCCAAGGGCCTCTCGTACAAACAGATCGCCGAACGCCTGGTCATCTCGCACCGCACCGTGCAGAACCATGTGCAGAACACCCTCGGCAAGCTCCAGCTCCACAACCGCGTCGAGCTGGTGCGCTACGCCATCGAACGCGGCCTCGACGACATCTGAGCCGGCCCGCCCCCGGAGAATCCCCGCACAAGCCTCCATCCGCCCTCTGGTGCAACGCTATTGACCCTGCGCACCATGCCGGAGTGACCTGAGTCACCCTTCCTGTGGCCCGGGTACCCGATCGATGGCGAAGGGGAGTGTTTTCCATGCGCGTCGGAGTACTGACCGGGGGCGGCGACTGTCCCGGGCTCAACGCGGTCATCCGCGGCATCGTACGCAAGGGTGTCCAGGAATACGGCTATGAGTTCACCGGGTTCAGGGACGGCTGGCGAGGACCGCTGGACGACGACACGATACGGCTCGACATACCCGCGGTACGCGGCATCCTGCCTCGCGGCGGCACCATCCTCGGCTCCTCACGCACCAACCCCCTCAAGGCCGAGGACGGCGTCCGCCGCATCAGGGAAACCCTCGCCGCGCACGGCGTCGACGCGCTGATCGTGATCGGCGGCGAGGACACCCTCGGGGTGGCGGCCCAGCTCTCCGACACCCATGGCATCCCCTGCGTCGGCGTACCCAAGACCATCGACAACGATCTCTCGGCCACCGACTACACCTTCGGCTTCGACACCGCGGTCGGCATCGCCACCGAGGCCATCGACCGGCTGCACACCACCGCCGAATCCCATATGCGTGTCCTGGTCTGCGAGGTGATGGGCCGTCACGCGGGCTGGATCGCCCTGCACTCGGGTCTGGCCGGCGGCGCGAACGTCATCCTCATACCGGAGCAGCGCTTCGACGTCGACCAGGTCTGCGCCTGGGTGACCTCCCGGTTCAAGGCGTCGTACGCCCCGATCGTCGTCGTCGCGGAGGGCGCGATGCCGAAGGACGGCGACCTGGTCCTCAAGGACGGCACGCTGGACTCCTTCGGCCATGTCCGGCTGTCCGGCGTCGGCGAATGGCTGGCCAAGGAGATCGAGCGGCGCACCGGCAAGGAGGCCAGGACGACGGTGCTCGGCCACGTACAACGGGGCGGCACCCCGAGCGCCTTCGACCGCTGGCTGGCCACCCGTTTCGGCCTGCACGCGATCGAGGCGGTACGCGACGGCGACTACGGCATGATGGTCGCCCTGCGCGGCACGGACATCATCCGCGTCCCGATCGCCGAGGCCACGGCCCAGCTCAAAACGGTCAGGCCGGAGCTGTACGAAGAGGCCGGCGTCTTCTTCGGCTGATCTCCGTTCGCCCGCGGGGGGCCGTGGCGCGCGTCCCGTCCCGGCCACGGCCCCCACCACGCCTCACCCCACGTCCACGACCCCCCGCCCGGAGGCCATCGCCCCCGCGAGCAGTCCCGCCACCACGTCCGGACCGTTCAGCGTCAGCACCGACTCCGGATGGAACTGCACCGAGGCGAAACCACCGCCCCTCAGCCCGTACACCTCCCCGCTCTCCTCGTCCCGGCTGACCTCCACCCCGTGCGCCGCCAACTCCTCCGCCGCCGCGTCGTCGCAGCGCGCGGTGAAACTGTTGTAGAAGCCGACCGTCTCCTCCCGCCCGAACAGATCGATCCGGGTCTGCGCGCCCTGGTACGGCACCCGCTTGCGTACGGTCTCCAGGCCCAGCTCGGCCGCGATCAGCTCATGCCCGAGACAGACCCCGAGCAGCCCGTTGCGCCGCTCCCGGATCAGGTCGGCCGCCAGCCCGCGCAGCAGACGCATCCTGGGATCCGTCATATCCGCCGGATCACCCGGTCCGGGCCCCAGCACCACCGGCCCCTCGTGCGCGAGCGCACCCGCGCGCAGCCCCGGCTCGTCGTAGCGCCGCACCGTCACCTCCAGACCTGACGAGCGCAGCACATGCGCCAGCATCGCGGTGAAGGTGTCCTCGCCGTCGATGACCAGCGCGTGCCCGGTGAGCGTCGCGGACGCGGCCCCCATCCTCAGCCAGAACGGCGCGAGGTCCGCGCGCCGCGCGTCCAGTGCGGCCCGGACCCTCGGGTCGTCGGCGAGCCGCGGGCGCGCGGACTCCTCGCGCGGCCGGCCCGGCCGTACGCCGAGGGCCGCCAGTACCCCCGCCGCCTTGGCGTGGGTCTCGGCGACCTCGCTCTCCGGGCGCGAATGACGTACGAGCGTCGCCCCGACCGGCACCCGCAGCCCGCCGTCGCGGTCGATGTCGGCGGTACGGATCAGGATGGGGGAGTCGAGGGTCTGGGCCCCGCCGGCGTCCCGCCCGATGAGCGCGAGCGCGCCCCCGTAGTAGCCGCGACCGCCCGCCTCATGCCGTTCGATGACCCGGCACGCGTTCTGCACCGGCGAGCCGGTGACCGTCGCCGCGAACATCGTCTCCCTCAGCACCTCGCGCACATCGAGCGAGGACCGGCCGCGCAACTCGTACTCGGTGTGCGCGAGATGGGCCATCTCCTTGAGCCGGGGGCCGATCACCACCCCGCCCCGGTCGCCGACCGTGCACATCATCTTCAGCTCCTCGTCGACGACCATGGAGAGCTCCTCCGTCTCCTTGCGGTCACCCAGGAACTCCAGCAGCGCTTCCGGGGACGGGCCCTGCGGCGGATAGCGGAAGGTCCCGCTGATCGGGTTCATCACGACGGTCCCGCCGCTCATCCGGACATGGACCTCGGGGCCGGCGCCGACCAGGGTGCGTTCGCCGGTGTGGACGAGGAACGTCCAGTACGCGCCGCGCTCACCGGCGAGCAGCCGCCGGAAGAGGGCGAGCGCGTCGGCCCGGCCGAAACCGGGGATACGGCCCTCGAAGGTCCGCCGGATGACGAAGTTCGCGCCTTCACCCTGTCCGATCTCGTCCTCGATCACCCGCCGTACGATCTGCGCGTACCGCTCGTCGTCCAGGTCGAACGCGCCGTCCTCGACCCGTACGTCATGGGCGGGCAGCCGGGCCACCAGCTCCGCGAGCGGCAGTTCGTATGTCTCGTCCGCGACCAGCACGGCCAGCGGGGTCCCGTCGTCCCGTACGTCGAAGCCGCGCTCCCTGATCTGCCGGAACGGCACCAGCGCGAGTGAGGGCCCGGCCGCGCCGTCCGGCAGCTCGGCCAGCCGGTCGGCCTCGTGTACGGCTCCGATCAGCAGCTCCACGACGCCGTGGTCCCGGCCGGGCGTGCGGCGGCGGAGCAGGGCGAAGGGCGGGCAGTCGTCGTCCAGGAGTCGGGCGACGAGCGTCCGGGGTGTTCCGTCGGTCATCTGCGGTGTTCCTTCCGAGTGGAGGGGGAGGAACGGCCCGCTTCTCCGGTCCGAACCCCGGACCCGGAAAACACTGAAGGCCGCCCCTCGGGCGGCCTTCGCGATTCGTGGTGCGCGCGTGAATCAGTGGGCCGCCGAACGAGCGGTCCACCACCAGGTCTGATTCGAAAGCGCGAACATGGGCGGAACCCTAGCGCATCCGTCCCCCGAGCCCCCCGTTCCACACTGTGAGCGCCGCCTGTACCACAGCCCGCGACCACGTAATCTGGAGCGCGTGACAGTGAACGCTGAGAACCCCGCCGCCCACGTGCCCTCCTGGCAAGATCTTCCCGCTGCCCAGCAGCCGGAGTATCCGGACCAGGAAGCCCTGCGCGAGGTCGTCGCCGAGCTGGAGTCCTATCCTCCGCTCGTCTTCGCGGGCGAGTGCGACCAGCTGCGCGCCCGGATGGGAGCCGTCGCCAAGGGCGAGGCGTTCCTGCTCCAGGGCGGCGACTGCGCCGAGGCGTTCGACGCCGTCTCCGCGGATCACATCCGCAACAAGCTGAAGACGCTTCTCCAGATGGGCGCCGTCCTCACCTACGCGGCGTCCGTGCCGGTGGTGAAGGTCGGCCGGATCGCCGGGCAGTACTCGAAGCCGCGCTCCAAGGGCACCGAGACCCGCGACGGCGTGACGCTGCCGACGTACCGCGGCGACTCCGTCAACGGGTTCGACTTCAACGAGAAGGCCCGGATCCCGGACCCCGAGCGGCTCAAGCGGATGTACCACGCGTCCGCCGCCACCCTCAATCTGGTCCGCGCCTTCACCACCGGCGGCTACGCCGATCTGCGCCAGGTCCACGCCTGGAACCAGGACTTCGTGAAGTCGTCCCCGTCGGGCCAGCGTTACGAGCAGCTCGCCCGCGAGATCGACAACGCGCTGAACTTCATGAAGGCCGCCGGCACCGACCCGGCGGAATTCCGCACGGTCGAGTTCTTCTCCTCGCACGAGGCGCTGCTGCTGGACTACGAGTCGGCGCTGACCCGGATCGACTCCCGTACCGGCCGGCTGTACGACGTCTCCGGCCACATGGTCTGGATCGGTGAGCGCACCCGCCAGCTGGACGGCGCGCACATCGAGTTCGCCTCGAAGATCAACAACCCGATCGGGATCAAGCTCGGTCCGACGACGACGGTCGATGAAGCACTCACCTACATCGACCGGCTCGACCCCGACCGCGAGCCCGGCCGGCTGACCTTCATCGTCCGGATGGGCGCCGACAAGGTCAGGGACAAGCTCCCCGAGCTGGTCGAGAAGGTCACGGCCTCCGGTGCCACGGTGGCGTGGGTGACCGACCCGATGCACGGCAACACCTTCGAGGCGGCCTCCGGCCACAAGACCCGCCGCTTCGACGATGTGCTCGACGAGGTCAAGGGCTTCTTCGAGGTCCACAAGGGCCTCGGCACCCACCCGGGCGGCATCCATGTGGAGCTGACCGGCGACGATGTCACAGAATGCGTGGGCGGCGGCGACGAGATCTTCGTCGACGATCTGCACCAGCGCTACGAGACGGCCTGCGACCCGCGACTCAATCGCAGCCAGTCGCTCGACCTGGCCTTCCTGGTCGCCGAGATGTACCGCGACCAGTAGGAACGCCGGAGCGGGACGGAACGCCACGATGGGGCACGGATCGATGTGATCCGTGCCCCATCGGTGTTTCCCGGGCTTTCGCGTTGCCGGAGTGGCAGGTAAGGTTAGGTTAGCCTCACCTCGAATACGGGGTGGCCCGAACCAGCGACCCCTCCGGGAGGTGAACCGCGTGTACGTCTGCTCGTGCTTCGGCATCACCGAAACACAGGTCAAGGAACACGCGGCCGCCGGGGCGTGCACCCCCCGCCGGATAGCGTCGGTCAGCAAGGCCGGCACCGACTGCGGATCGTGCGTACGCCGTATCCAGTCCCTTCTCGGCCGTGGCGGCTGCCCCCGGCTCGACGCGGAAGAGAGCACGGCCCCGCCGGCCCTGCGGAACGCCGCTTAGGTCCTGTCCGCCCGGTCGCGGCCCTAACCGTCGGGCTGCTTGATCTGCTGGGAGATATAGAGCGGCTCGCCAAGCTTCTCGATCAGCTCCAGCTGGGTTTCGAGATAGTCGATATGGTGCTCCTCGTCCTTGAGGATCGATTCGAAGATCCGCTTCGAGGTGTGGTCGGCCTTCCCCCGCATGACTTCGATTCCGCGCTTCAGCCGGTCGACGGCCTCGACCTCGACCTCCAGGTCCGCACTGAACATCTCGGTCACCGTCTGCCCGACCCGCACATGGAAAAGCCGCTGGTAGTTCGGCAGCCCCTCCAGAAAGAGCAGCCGGTCGGTGAGCAGCTCGGCGTGCCTCATCTCGTCGAACGACTCGGCCCTGGTGTATTTCGCCAGCTTGGTCCACCCGTTGTTCTCCTGCATTTTGCTGTGCAGGAAGTATTGATTGATGGCGGTCAGTTCGGCGGTCAGCTGCTCATTGAGGAATTCGATGACCTCGGGGTCGCCCTGCATCGCAGAGGCTCCTTCCAGGCGTGTGACGGGGCAGAATGCGCGCATCCTCGCATCGTCACCGAGGGCCGTCCAGTAAGTGCATGCTTAGCACTGTTTGCCCGATTGGTTCCGGGCCTGGTCATGACCACCCCTCGCGGTCTGTCACCATGGAAGGCATGGGTCAGCCGGAAAGCCGGGAACGTCAAGCGCCGGAACAGTCCGAGCTACCACCGGGCCAGCGTCTGCAGCGCGGCTGGCCGGTGACCCATTACGGGCCCGTACCGAAATTCCGGCAGGAACGCTGGGAGTTCCGGGTCTTCGGCGCCACCGCCGACGGCGACAAGCACTGCTGGAATCACGAGGAGTTCTCGGCACTGCCGTTCTCCACGGTCGTGGGCGATCTGCACTGCGTCACGAAGTTCAGCATGGTGGGGGCCGAATGGGGCGGCGTCCCCGCCCGTACGGTCGTGGAACTCTCACCGCCCGCGCCGAGCGTCACCCATGTCATGGTCTGGGCCGAGTACGGCTTCAGTTCCAATCTGCGGCTCTCCGACTTCCTCTCGGACCGCACGATATTCGCGACCCACAAGGACGGTGAACTGCTCACCGCCGAGCACGGCTTCCCCGTGCGCCTCGTCGTACCGCATCTGTACGCCTGGAAGGGGCCCAAGTGGGTCCGGGGCGTGGAGTACATGACCGCCGACCGCCGCGGCTTCTGGGAGGAACGCGGCTATCACAACGTCGGCGACCCCTGGGCCGAGCAGCGCTACTCCTACCAGGAGGTCCCGGGGGACGGACCCGAGCTGTAGCCTCAGCCGTCGCGCAGCTTCTTCAGCCGCGCCACATCCGCCGCGTGCCCCTCCTTGCCGCCCGGTGTCTCGATCACCAGCGGAACGTTCTCGGTCGCCGGATGCGAGAACAGCTCACGGAACGGCTCCTCGCCTATGTGTCCCGCGCCGATGTTCTCGTGCCGGTCCTTGTGCGCGCCCGCCACATCCTTGGAGTCATTGGCGTGGATCAGCCTCAGCCGCCCCTCACCGACCGTGTCCACCAGCAGATCCAGCGTCTGCCGCATCCCGTGCGGTCCCGCCAGATCGTGCCCGGCCGCGAAGATGTGGCAGGTGTCCAGACAGATCCCCAGCTTGGGGTGGGCGTCGAGCGCCTCGAAGTACGGTCCGAAGTCCCAGGTTCTTGAGCAGAGCGAGAAGCCCTGCCCCGCGGTCGACTCCAGCAGCAGGAACGGATCGTCGTCATGGGTCAGCTCGTCGAGAAGCGGCAGCATTCGCTCGCGTACCTGCGCGAGCGCCACCTCGCGGTGCCGCCCGCCGGTCGCCGAGCCCGTATGCACGACCACGCCCAGCGCGCCGATCTCCCGGCCCCGGCGCAGGCTGTGCCGCAGGGACTCCACCGACTTCTCGGCGGTCGCCTCCGTGTGCGAACCGAAGTTGATCAGATACGGCGCGTGCACATACGCCGGGATCCCCTCCGCCGCGCACCGCGCGCGGAACTGCTCGTCCTGCGCCGGATTGCCCGGCGGGGTCGCCCAGCCGCGAGGATTGGCCACGAATACCTGGACGGTCTCGGCGCCCAGCTCACGCGCGTAGGCCAGGCCGGTCGAGGCGAGGCCGCCGGCCACGGGGACATGGCCGCCGACAGGGTTGCGCATGGTTCCTAGAGTCCCTTGGTCGTGATGGTGATGGTGCCGCCCTCGGGGGCCTCCTGGCCGCCCTCGACCGACTGCTTGTCCACGGTGTCCCCCAGGAAGGGGAAGCCCCGGTCCACGGTGACCTCGAAGCCCGCTTCTTCCAGCAGCCGCTTGGCCTCCTCGGTCTTCTTGCCGGTGACATCGGGTACGGAGATCATCCGCGGCCCCTTCGAGACCGTCAGCGTGACCGTATCGCCCCGCGCCAGCTGGGCACCCTCGGCCGCGGACTGCCGGGCGACCGATCCCGCGTCCTCGTCGGAGTTCACGCGCTCGGCCGCGACCTTCACCTTGAGCCCTTCGCCTTCCAGCTCCTCGGTGGCGTCCTGCACGGACTCACCGGTCACATCGGGGACGTCGACCGGGCTGCCCTTGCTCACCACGAGCGCGACCCCGGAATCGGGCCGTACCTCGGTCCCGGACACCGGGGTCGAACCGATCACGGCGCCCTGCTGGATGTTGTCGTCGAACTCCCGCGTGACGACCCCGGCCGCCAGCCCCACCTTCTTCAGCGCCCGCCGGGCCTCGCCCAGCGGCATGCTCTCCAGATCCGGCACCTTGACGATCTCCGGGCCGCGCGAGATCACGACCGTCACCGAGCCATTGCCGCGGATACGCGCGCGGGGCTCGGGGTCGCTGCCCATGACCGTGCCGCGGTCGAAGGAGTCGCTGAAGTCCCTGGTGACCTTCACCTCCAGCCCCGCGTCCGCAAGCCGCTTCCTGGCCTCCTGCTCGCTCTGGCCGAGCAGCGAGGGGACCCGTGTGAACTGCCCGGAGTTGATGTACCAGACACCCGTACCGATACCGAGCACCAGCAGCACGGCGACCACCGCCGCGACGACGCCCCGGCGCGGCATGACCGGGCGGCGGCCGGTCGGGGGCGCCGTCTCCAGTCGGCTGGTGCGGTTCGGCGTCCCGTTCTTCGCCTCCTCGACGGGCCGGATGCGGGGAATCACCGTCGTACGGCTGGTGGCATCGACCCCGTCCTCGGGCTCGGGCCTGGCCCGCGGCGGTACGGCGTCCAACTGCGCGTCGGTCAGCGCGGCCCGTGCCTCCCGCGTCATCGCGAGCAGCGCCACCGCGTCGACAGGCCTCACCTCGGGGTTACGGGCGGTCGCCGCCGCGACCAGCTCGTCCAGCTCGACGGCGAGCCCCGGCACGGCGGCCGACGGCGCGGGCACGTCCTCGTTGAGATGCCGGTAGAGCACCTGCGCGGGGGTGTCCCCGCCGTGCGGCTTCGTACCGGTCAGCATCTCGTGGAGGACGACCCCGCAGGCGTACACATCGACGCGGGTGTCGGACGTGCCGTCCTCGATCTGCTCCGGCGCCAGATAGGACACCGTGCCGAGGACGCTCCCGGTGGTGTTCGTGACATCGCCCACGGCCCGCACGAGTCCGAAGTCGGCGACCTTGACCCGGCCGTCGTCCCCTATCAGCACGTTCTCCGGCTTCATGTCCCGGTGCACGAACCCCGCGCGGTGCGCGGCCCCCAGCGCGGCCAGCACCGGCTCCAGAATGTCCAGCGCGGCCCGGGGCCGAAGCGCCCCGCGCTCCCGCACGACATCGCGCAGCGTGCACCCCGCGACGTACTCCATCGCCAGATAGACATACGCGCCCTCGGCGCCCTGGTCGAAGACCGCGACGACATTGGGATGCGCCAGCCGGGCCACCGACTTGGCCTCACGGATGAAGCGCTCGACGAAGGTGGCGTCGGCGGCGAGGGCGGGGTGCATCACCTTGAGGGCGAGGACCCGGTCGAGCCGGGTGTCGACGGCCCGGTAGACCGTGGCCATACCGCCGACAGCGATCCGCGCGTCCACGCGGTAGCGGCCGTCGAGCACGCGGCCGACGATGGGGTCCTTGAGGGTCGTATCCACGCGCCCGAGTCTACGAGCGGTGCGTCCCCGGCGGGGGCGTGGTCAGGGGGTGCGTTGGCCTGTTGCCGGGTGGCGCTCCCCGCCAGGACGGCGAATGGCCGGGCCCACCGGGCCGCACCCACCCCCGACCCCCAGCCAGGGTGGCGAATGGCCGGGACCACCGGGGGGAGGGGGTCGGGGTCGGAGGAGGTGCGTGTCCGGACGTAAAGCGTCGCAGCACGCGCGAAGCGCGGTGACCACGCGACGGAGTCGCAAATCGATCGCAGCGCAGTCCGGACACGCACCTCCGCAGGCCCCGGCACCACGACGGCGCACCCGCACCACGACGCACGCACCCGCACCCGCACCCCCGCCGGACGGCGCACCCCGCACCCCCGCCGGAGGCGCACCCCCGCCGGACGGCGCACCCCGCCGCTCAGAACGCCGGCCTCTCCGGGTCCAGCGACGCCACCCCCTCCACCGGCGACGACGCCCACGCGATCCGCCGCCGCGGCATCCGCCCCGCCCGCCACGCCAGCCGCCCCGCCGACACCGCGTACCGCATCGCCTCCGCCATCAGCACCGGCTCCCGCGCCCGCGTCACCGCCGACGCCAGCATCACCGCCGCGCACCCCAGCTCCATCGCCAGCGCCGCGTCCGACGCCGTACCCGCCCCCGCGTCCAGGATCACCGGCACCCGCGCCCGCTCCACGATCAGCTCGAAGTTGTGCGGGTTGCGGATGCCGAGCCCGGAGCCGATCGGCGAGCCGAGCGGCATGATCGCCGCGCACCCCACGTCCTCCAGCTTCGCGGCGAGCACGGGATCGTCGTTGGTGTACGGCAGCACCGTGAAGCCGTCGTCGACCAGGGTCTCCGCCGCGTCGAGCAGTTCGATGGGGTCGGGCAGCAGCGTGCGCTCGTCCGCGACGACCTCCAGCTTGATCCAGTCCGTACCCAGCGCCTCACGGGCGAGCCGCGCCGTGAGTACCGCCTCACCGGCGGTGAAGCAGCCCGCCGTGTTGGGCAGCGCCCGGATGCCCAGCGAGGCGAGTACGGACAGGACGGAGCCGTGCACCGTGGGGTCGAGGCGGCGCATCGCGACCGTGGTGAGCTCGGTGCCGGAGGCGACCAGGGACCGTTCCAGCACGTCGAGGCTGGGCGCGCCGCCCGTGCCCATGATCAGCCGGGAGGCGAACGTGGTGGAGCCGATGGTCAGCGGATCGTCGGCCATGGTTCAGCCCCCCTGGACGGCGGTGAGGACCTCGACCCGGTCGCCGTCGCTGAGTGGTGTGCCGGACCAGCGGGTGCGCGGGACCACCGTCTCGTTGACGGCCGCGGCGACGCCCGAGGGCGCGGCGGTGAGCGCGGCGACCACGACGTCGAGGGTGGTGGCGGGCGCGAGCTCGTACGGCTCGCCGTTCACGGAGATGTTCATACGGGCTGCTCCTGAGGGATGGCCGCGACGGGCGAGGGGCGCGAGGAGAAACGCGACGGGGAGAAGGCGCGGGCCTCCGGGGGCAGTTCACCGGTCGTCAGCACCGCGGCCATCGCGTCGCCGGTGACGGGTGTGAGCAGCACCCCGTTGCGGTGGTGGCCGGTGGCCAGGGACAGCCCCGGCAGCGCGGTGGGTCCGAGCAGGGGGGCGTTGTCCGGGGAGCCGGGGCGCAGCCCGGCGAGGGTTTCCGTGAGCGGCAGTTCCGTGATGCCGGGGACGAGTTCGTGCGCGTCCCGCAGCAGTTCGTACACCCCGCCCGCCGTGACCGTGGTGTCCCAGCCGAGTTCCTCGCTGGTGGCGCCGACGACCAGTTCACCGTTCTCGCGCGGCACCAGATAGACGTGGCTGCCGCGCACCACGGCCCGTACCGTCCTGGAGAGGAAGGGCGCGTGGGTACGCGGCACGGTCAGCCGCAGGACCTGGCCCTTGACGGGCCGTACGGGCGGCAGCGCGTCGGCCGGTACGCCCCCGAGCCGGCCGCTGAGGCTGCCGCCCGCCAGGACCACCTGGTCCGCGGTGAGCGCGCGGCCGTCGGCCAGGACGGCGCCGGTGGCCCGGTCGCGTACGACGGAGAGCCGGTCGGCGTGGGCGCGGTGGAACACCACCCCGGCCCGTTCGCACGCGGTCAGCAGGGCCGCGGCCAGCCGGCGGGGGTCGATCTGATGGTCGCCGTCGACCCGCAGACCGCCGCGCACGCCCGGCGCGAGCATCGGCTCCAGGCGCCGGCACTCGCGGCCCGTGAGCCACTGGGACGTCAGCCCCGAGCGCTGCTGGAGGTCGTGCAGCTCGCGCAACTGCGCGCGGTCGTCGGTGTCGAGGGCGACGGCGAGGGTGCCGCAGGCGCGATAGCCGGTGTCCCGTCCGCTCGCCGCCTCCAGTTCGGCGACGAAGCCGGGGTAGCGCGCGGCGGAGGCGAGGTTGAGGCCGAGCAACGTCTCCTCGCCGTGGTGGAGTTCGGTGACGGCGGCGAGCATCCCCGCCGCGACCCGCGCCGCGCCGCCGCCCGGATCGGGGTCGGTGACGGCGGTACGCAGCCCGCGCTGCGCCGCCCGCCAGGCGGTGACCAGGCCGATCAGCCCGCCCCCGATGACGAGGACGTCGGAGCCCGTAGTGGTTCCTTGATGGGGTGACTGCATGGGCGTCCAGCCCCTCCCTTCGCCGGCATGACCCGGATCAGGTTCGTACGGTCGGAGGCCGCCTCAGCCTCCCTCTCAGCCCGGTGCGTCCGGACTCCCGCGAGGTAGTGTCGAAAGCCAGACTAACGCTCCGTTCCGCGCGCTGTAAGGGAGCGATCACCGTAAGGGAGCGATCGCCGTGGGCGCCGCCCCAGCTGTGTGCGTGGCCTCTAAGGTGATCGGGTGAGCGAGCGACAGCAGGGACAGCAGGGACAGCAGGGACAGCAGGAGCCCGGTCCGGCCGCACAGCCGCGGGTGGTCATCGTCGGCGCGGGCATGGCGGGGGTGCAGACCGCGGTGGCCCTGCGGGAGAAGGGCTTCGGCGGCCCGGTCACGGTGCTCGGCGCCGAGCCGCATCCGCCGTACGACCGGCCCCCGCTCTCCAAGGCGGTCCTGTTGGGCAAGGCCGAGAGCTCGGCCTTCGACATCGACTTCGCGGCGCTGTCCGTCCGGCTCAGGCTCGGCCTCGATGTCACCGGACTGCGCTCCGGCGCACGCGAACTGGACACCGCGCGCGGGCCAGTCCCGTACGACGTGCTGGTCATCGCGACCGGCGCGGAGCCGGTCAACCTGCCGGGCACCGAGTCGCTGCCCGGGGTCCATCTGCTGCGCACGCTGGACGACGCGGAACGGCTGCGTCCGGTACTCGGCCGGCGACAGCGGGTCGTGGTCGTCGGCGCCGGGTGGATCGGCGCGGAGTTCACCACGGCCGCCCGGGAGGCGGGCTGCGCCGTGACTGTCGTCGAGGCCGCCGACCGGCCGCTCGCGGGCGTCCTGCCCGCCGAGGTCGCCGCGCCCCTGACCGGCTGGTACGCGGAGAGCGGGGCCGAACTGCTGACGGACGCCCCGGTGGCCGGTGTCGAACCGGGCGCGGTGATCCTCGCGGACGGCCGGCGGCTGGACGCCGACGCGGTGGTCGTGGGCATCGGCGCGCGGCCCGCGACGGGCTGGCTGGCCGGATCGGGGATCGAGCTGGGACCGGACGGCGCCATCGTGGCGGACGAGCGGCTGCGGACCTCGCTGCCCGAGGTGTACGCGGTCGGGGACTGCGCCTCGTTCCCCTCGGCCCGTTACGGAGAGCGACTGCTCGTACATCACTGGGACAACGCCCTTCAGGGGCCGCGTACGGTCGCCGCGCAGGTGGTCGGCGAGACCGACGAGGTCTACGACCCCGTGCCGTACTTCTGGTCGGAGCAGTTCGGCCGCTTCGTGCAGTACGCGGGCCACCACGAGGCCGGCGACACCCTGGTGTGGCGCGGCGATCCGGCCGAGAGCGCCTGGTCGGTGGTGTGGCTGCGGGACGGCACGCCGACCGCGCTGCTGGCCGTCGGCAGGCCCCGGGATCTGGCCCAGGGGCGCAAGCTGATCGAGGCGGGCGCGCGGCTGGACCCGGCGCGGACCGCGGACCCGTCCCTACCGCTGCGCAAGGCCGCGCTCTGACCCCGGCGGGACCCGGCCCGGGGCTCCAACCCCGCCCGGGGCTCCCCAACCCCGCCCGGGGCTTCCGGCCCTCCGGGGCTCCCCACCCCGCCGGGGGCTTCCCGGCCCCTCCGGGGCGGCGGCCCGATTGGGGCTCCTCGGCTACCGTCTGTCAGTCCGGGATGGCACGCTTGTCCTTGTGACCGAGATTGACGCAAAGATCGATGCTCTCGTCCCCGCCTGGCTCCACCTGCCCGACATCGCGGAAAAGCTCGATGTCGAGGTGACGCGTGTGCGGCAGCTGGTGAAGGAAGGCCAGCTGATCGCGGTGCGCCGCGGCGAGAACAGGACGCTCCAGGTGCCCGCCGCCTTCATCGACGGCAACAAGGTCGTCAAGGGCCTCGCGGGCACCTTGACGCTCCTGAGGGACGACAGCTTCACCGACGAAGAGATGCTTGAGTGGCTCTTCACCCCCGACCCCACGCTGCCGGGCACGCCCGCGCAGGCGCTCAGTGAGAATCGCGGCACGGAGGTGAAGCGCCGGGCCCAGGCGCTCGCCGTCTGACGACATCACCATCCGCGGTGCCCGGTGGCCCCGTTCGACCGTCCGGTCGCGCGTCGGCCGCCGTGCACCGCCGACCCAACACCACGGGGGGATCTTCCATGTCCACGGCTTCCGCGTCCACGGCTTCCGGGTCCGCGGCTTCCGCGTCGCTGTCCGACGCCCGGCTCTATCTGTGTACGGACGCCCGCAAGAGGCAGGGCGATCTCCCCGAGTTCCTTGACGCGGTGCTCGCGTCGGGCGTGGACATCGTGCAGTTGCGCGACAAGGGCATGGAGGCGGCCGAGGAGCTGGACCATCTCCGGATCTTCGCGGACGCCTGCCGTCGGCACGGCCGGCTCCTCGCCGTGAACGACCGCGCCGATGTGGCCCACGCCATCGGCTCGGACGTGCTGCATCTGGGACAGGGCGATCTGCCCGTCCCCGCCGCGCGCGCGATCCTCGGGGACGCCCCGCTGATCGGCCGTTCCACCCATGCCGAGGCCGAGGTGGACGCGGCGGTCGCCGAGCCCGGTGTGGACTATTTCTGTACGGGCCCCTGCTGGCCCACCCCCACCAAGCCGGGCCGCCACGCGCCGGGGCTCGGTCTGGTGCGGTACGCCGCGTCCCGCGCCACGGAGCGGCCGTGGTTCGCGATCGGCGGGATCGACGCGGCCAATCTCGACGAGGTGCTTGACGCCGGTGCGCGCAGGGTCGTCGTCGTACGGGCGATCACCGAGGCCGACGACCCGGCGGCGGCGACCGCGGCCCTGGCGAAGCGCGTGCGGGACCGTGCCGTATGAACGGCGGTGCGGCGTACGCGCGACGACAGCGCGCCGCACAGGACCTAACCGGCAATCCAGGCAAAACCCCTCCCTCCGGTTGGGGGACCGCCACGCCCTCGATAACCTGCACATATGGCCCTAGGCACAGCTTCGACCAGATCGGATCACGCGCTGACCGTGCGTGATCTGCTCGCGACCGGCAAGACTTCGTTCTCGTTCGAGTTCT
The DNA here is from genome assembly GCF_042789485.1 of Streptomyces sp. NPDC056835. Classification (NCBI taxonomy): domain Bacteria; kingdom Bacillati; phylum Actinomycetota; class Actinomycetes; order Kitasatosporales; family Streptomycetaceae; genus Streptomyces; species Streptomyces sp. NPDC056835. The sequence continues at coordinate 208,324 of NZ_JBHUBB010000013.1, read as the reverse complement.
GGGCGCCCAAGACGGAGAAGGGCGAGCGGAACCTCTGGAACGCACTGCGCCGGATCGAGGCGGTCGCCCCCAGCTTCGTCTCCGTGACCTATGGCGCGGGCGGCTCCACCCGCGCGGGCACGGTCAGGGCCACGGAGCGGATCGCCGCCGACACCACGCTCACACCGGTCGCGCACCTCACGGCCGTCGGCCAGTCCGTCGCCGAACTGCGCAACATGGTCGGGCAGTACGCCGACGCCGGGATCCGTAACATCCTCGCCGTACGCGGGGATCCGCCCGGCGACCCCATGGGCGAGTGGATCAAGCACCCCGACGGTGTGCGCTACGCCGCCGAACTGGTCAGCCTGATCAAAGAGTCCGGGGACTTCTGTGTCGGAGTGGCGGCCTTCCCCGAGATGCATCCGCGCTCCACCGACTGGGACACCGACGTCAGTCACTTCGTCGCCAAGTGCCGCGCGGGCGCCGATTACGCGATCACGCAGATGTTCTTCGACACCGAGGGCTATCTTCGGCTGCGCGACCGCGTCGCCACCGCCGGTTGCGAGACGCCGATCATTCCGGAAATTATGCCGGTCACCAGTGTGAAGATGCTGGAGCGATTGCCGCAGCTCTCCACCGCGGTCTTCCCGCCCGAGCTGAAAGAGCGGATCCTCTCGGTCAAGGAGGATCCCGCCGCTGTACGCTCCATTGGCATCGAGTTCGCTACGGAGTTCTGTGCCGAACTGCTCTCCGAGGGTGTCCCCGGCTTGCACTTCATCACGCTCAACAACTCCACGGCGACGCTCGAAATCTACGAGAATCTCGGACTGCACGAGCAGTCGTGACCGGTCGTACCCGCCCTGTCCCGGGGCGGTGGGCCTAGGAGAGGGGCGGGCATGGGCTGGACGGTCCTCTACATCGCGTTCGGCATCGTCGCGTTGTGGCTGCTCGGCGAGGTGCTGCTCCAGTACAAGGCGCGGCTGCGCTGGCGACTGCTCGCCTTCACCGGGTTCATGGGTGTCGTCCTCGGTGTACTGATCCCCTCCATATTCGTCATCGCGCTGGGCGCGGTCGCCTTCGCGGTCGGCCAGACGTATGTGACGTTGTCCTTCCGCCGCGGCTTCTCGACGGGTTGGGCGATAGGCGGCAGCCCGGGTGCGAGCCGCCGCCGCAAGGCCGGGAGCCAGCAGGCGGAGGAGCGCGAGCCCGCGCTTGAGGTCTCGGACCTGGAGTACGAGCCGGTGGAGTACGAGCCGGCCGCGTACGGGCCGGCGGAACCGCCCGCGCCGGACACCGCGGTGTACGAGCCGGAGCCGCTGCCCGATGACACCGGGCAGTACGGGATATACGACGACGCGGCCCGTGAGGCCCGTCAGCGGCAGCCCCACGCGGACACCGGCGCGGGCGCGGCGGCCGGGGCCGGCGCCGGCGCGCATGAGTACGGCGGCGGATATGACGCGTATCCGGGGTACGGACAGCAGCAGCCGGCGGGCCACGACGGCTACGTCCCCCAGGACGCCTACCACTCCGACCAGGACATGTATCCCGGCCAGGACGTCTACGCGCAGCAGTACGGCTACGACGCGGGACAGCAGCAGTACGCCGCGTACACCGACCCGTACACCGGCTCGGCCGGCAGCGGCCAGCAGTACGGCTCGTACGACAGCTTCGGCGGCCAGCAGCAGTACGCCGACCCGTACGGCGGCCAGCAGCAGTACGGCGGCGACACCCCGCCCGGCGGCGTATGGGTCCCGCAGCAGCGCGACCGCGACGGGGAGCAGTTCCCGCCGGTACCCCACGAAGAGCCGCGTCGGCAGGGCTACCCGGACCCCGACTACAACGAGCAGCAATACCGATACTGAGACGGACCCGCACCCGCACCCGCACCCGCACTGACGACTCGTCAGGATTACCCGCCGACAGGGCAGTTGTTGACCGAGCGGACGCGGACGCGGTGGCGGTGGCGGTGCGCGTGGCTCAATGGGAGTCCGTGGCTCACTGGGAGCCGCGGAAGTCCGCCCCCTCGACGATCAGTCCGGCGACCAGCGCCCCCGACATCCCGGCGTGCGCGAGTCCGCCGCCCGGATGCGCCCAGCCCCCCGCGCGGTACAGCCCGGACAGCCGGGTGGGGTTCGCGGGACGCAGCAGCCGGCCCTCGGCCCCGGCCAGCGCGGGCGCCGGTACGGAACCGCCCGCGGCCCCCGTCAGCGCCGCCGTATCGGCCGGGGTAAGCACCTCGCGCCAGACGATCCGTCCCGCGATCTCCGGCACGGCCGCCCCGGCAGCCGCCACCAGCACATCGGCGTACCGCTCGCGCAGCGCGGCGTCGGACCAGTCGACCGGGCCGTGCGGGGCCACCGTCGCGGTGAGCGTGACCGCCTCGTGGCCGTCGTCGGGGCGCGTCGCCGCGTCGTCGGGTCGCAGCACCGTGACCGTGGGCCGCGCCGCGGTCCGGCCCGCGAAGACCTCGGCCGCCTCGGCGCACCCGTCGGGGGAGTGCACCACCGTCCGGTGCGCGGCGCCGGGGTCACGGGCGCCGCGCAGCGCCAGCAGCACGGTGAACCGACCGGGCGGCGTGGCGTCGATACCCGATGGCCGTACGTCACCGTCCGCGTCGAGCCGCCACTCCACGAGAGGGCCGGGCGCGATTCCCGCCACCACATGGTCGGCCTCCGCGACCGAGCCGTCCGCCAGCTCGATGCCTGTCGCCGCGCCGTCCTTCTCTACGATCCGGGTCACCTCGGCGCCGAAGACGAACTCCACCCGGCGGGCCAGGCACCGTTCGTACACCGCGCGGGCCAATTCCCGCATCCCGCCCCCGACATACCAGCTGCCGAAGGTCTGCTCCAGATACGGCAGCAGGGCGGCGCTCGCCGGGGCGTGCCGCGGGTCGAGCCCGTACGACAGGGCGTAACCGTCCAGCAGCGCGGCCAGCCGAGGGTCGGCCAGCTCCCAGGCGCCGATCTCCTCGACCGTCGTGGCCTGCCGGGCGCCGCGGAGCAGCCGTCGCCGCCGTACGGCCGGATACGGATCGCGCCCGAGCACCCGCCAGTCCGCCCACAACGGCTCCTCCAGCAGCGGTCGGCGCGAGCGGTCCCAGGCGTCCCGGGCGCGGCCCAGGAACTCCCCCCAGCGCTCCCCGGCGCCCGCGCCCAGCGCCGCGTCCAGGGCGGACACCACCCCGCCGCGCGACGCGTTGGGCAGCCGTACGTCGGTACCGTCGGCGAAGACATGCCGGCTCGCCGGATCCACCTGGCCGAGCCGGACGCGGCTCTCCAGTGGCTCCTTACCGGTCTTGACGAACAGATCGCGGTAGACGGCCGGCAGATGCAGCAGACCGGGCCCGGTGTCGAAGACGAACCCGTCCCGCTCGAACCGGCCCACCGACCCGCCGTACGTCGCGGCGCGTTCGTACACCGTCACCCGCTGCCCCGCCACCGCCAGCCGGGCAGCCGCCGCCATGGCGCCCATCCCGGCGCCGATCACCGCAATCCGTGCCATGGCAGCGATTTTAGAGCGCCGGGGGAGCGCCGGTCGCCGCCCGTGCTGGGCGGGAGTACGCAGGACTGAGTACCGGTACCTAGTGGGGGAGATGAGTAGGCACGCGGATGGGCTCCGACCTGCGCGGACGGAAGAGTGGGGACCACGGAAGGGGCGCGGCGCCGGCACCGCCGACACGGGGCGGCGGAACGGCGCGGCTCCCCTGCCGTAACGGGGGTGCAGACGGGGAGCCCAGTGACCACGGGGGATCACGGGGAAGCGGGCTCTCCGGCATCACGGGGAACGGGGAACGGGGTACGGGGGAACGCGCCGGTCCGGTGAGGCTCAGGGGGATCGAGCCTCACCGGACCGGCGCACTCGCGTACGCGTGCCTGTGCCTATGTGCCGGCCTCAGCGCCCGCCGACCCGGCCGTGCAACAGCCGCGACAGCGCCGCGTGCACCTCGTCCATCGACCGCTCCGGCTGGAACGCCTGCCAGTCGAGCGCCGCCACGAGCACCATCCCGACGAGCGCCGCCGCCGTCAGCGGAACGTCGATCTCGTCGCTCAGCTCACCGCCCTCGACGGCCTCCCGGAGCACGCTCTCGACGACGGCGACGGCCTCCTGACGTACCACCAACAGCGTCGACTGCCAGGCCCGGTTGGTCCGCCACAGCTCGGCGACGTACAGCTGGGTGAAGGCGGGATAGCGGTCGATGAAGACCAGTCCGGCCCCGATCATCGCGTCCAGCGCCTCGATCCTGCTGCCGCCGCGCTCCGCCGTGGTGTCGGCGGCGGTCCGCAGGGACGAGGCGAGCAGCCCGACGCCGTGCCGCAGCAGCTCCTCGAAAAGCTCCGTCTTGCTCTTGAAGTTGTAGTAGACCGTGCCCTTGGCGACTCCGGCGCGCTCGGCGATCTCGTCCACTGTCGTCGCCGAGAAGCCCTGTTCCGCGATGAGGGTCACCGCGGCCTCGTAGAGTTTCTGCCGAGTGGCCTGACGGCGGGTGCTGCTGCTGTCCATGGCGACGATTGTCACAGGTCCCCCGTGCTCACAGGCTCAGCTCGGGGTGGAGCCGGTCGAGCGTCCATACCTGCTTGCGCCGCGCGGACAGGGCGGTCAGCGCCAGCGCGCCCGCGGTGAAGGCGGCGAGCACGGCACAGGCCTGCCACACGGGGCCGAGCCCGCCGCCCGAGATGAGCCGGCGCAGCGCGTCGACCACGTAACTCATCGGCAGGAACGGGTGGATGGCGCCGAAGAAGCCCGGACTGGTCTGGACGGGATAGGTGCCGCCCGCCGAGGTCAGCTGGAGCATCAGCAGCGCGAGCACGAGGATCCGGCCCGCGGGTCCGAAGCGGGCGTTGAGCCACTGGACGATCGCGGTGAAGCAGCAGGTGACCAGCGCCAGGAAGCCGACCGTGCCGGCGGCGCGCGCCATCTCCAGGCCGATGGCCCAGTGCAGTACGGAGATCAGCGCGCCCACCTGGAGCAGGCCGATCGCGGCGACCGGCAGCCAGCCCGCGAGGGCGATGCGCCAGGCCGAGGCGCCGACGGCCAGCGCGCGCCGGTTCAGCGGCTGGATCAGCATGTACGCCACCATCGCGCCGACCCAGAGGGAGAGCGGGATGAAGTACGGGGCGAAGCCGGTGCCGTAGTTGGGCGCGGCGTGCAGCGACCGTGAGGCGAGCTGGACGGGGTCGGCCATCACTTCCGTCCGCCGGTCCCGGTCGTTCTTGTCGTAGTCGGGGATCTCGCCGACGCCGTCGTTGAGCCCTCCGGCCAGCTCGGTCGAACCGTCGGCGAGCTTGAAGAGCCCGCCGTCGAGGGTGTTCGCGCCGGTACTGAGCTTGCCGACACCGGAGTTGAGGGTGGCGGAGCCCTTCTGGGCGTCGGTGAGTCCGGAGTGCAGCCGGCCCGCTCCCTCGGCGACCTTCCGGGCGCCCGTGTTGAGAGCGTTGATCTTCGTGACGGCGGTCTCCAGGTCCTCGTCCAGCTTCGGCGCGTGCTCGGCGAGAGCCTTCGCCTCCTTCTGGAGTGTGGCGAGCCGGCCGTCCAGTGCCTTCAGATCACCGTTGTTCTCCTTCACCAGGGTGTTGACGTCATCGGCGACGGCGGCCACGTCCGCGGCGGCGGTCCTGGCGCGCTTGAGGGGCGGGCAGGCGCTGGGGTCCGCGTCAGGGGAGGCGGTGCCGGCGACGGGATCGGGGGCGGGATCGGGGACGGCGGGGGCGGCGTTCTCGCAGCGTTCCGTGTAGAGGGAGTTCAGCTCGTCGGAGGCCAGGCGGGCCTTCGACGCGGCGCTGGGCGCGGCCTTCACGAGCCGCCCGAGGTTGTCCCGTATCGACTGGGAGGAGTCCGCCACGAGCCGGGCCGCGTCACCGATCGCCTTCCCGTTGTCCTTGAGATACGGACGGACGTTCCCGGCCATCGCGTTGATCTTGTCGGAGAGCGACTGGGTACCGGCGGCGACCTGTTGGGCGCCGGTGTCCAGATCGCTCGCGCCCGAACCGAGCTTCCTCAGACCGCCCGCCAGATCACCGCTGCCCTCCTTGGCGGTCTTCAGCCCGTCCACGAGGTCCTTCGAACCCTTCTGGGCCTTTCCGATACCGCCCTTGAGCTCGTCGGCGCCCTTGGCGGCCTTCGCGGTGGCGTCATGGATGTCCGAGAAGGAGATGAAGATCCGGTCGAGGAAGGAGCGGGAGGCGTTGGTCGAGGCGGCGGTCCGTACCTCGGAGAACACGGTCCTGGAGATCTGCCCGACGATGTAGTTGTTCGCGTCGTTCGTACGCACCTGGAGCGCGCCGGTCTCGGGGGCGTCGCCGGAACTGGACGCGATCCGCTCGCTGAGGTCGGCCGGCATGGTCAGCGAGAGGTAGTACGAACCGTCCTCCATGCCCTCGCGCGCCTCGGCCGCGCTCACCTCGTGCCAGGCGAAGACCTCGCTGTCGCGCAGACCCTTGGTGATCTCGTCACCGGCCGTGATCTTCCGGCCCGCCGCGGTGGCGCCCTTGTCCTCGTTGACGAGCGCGACGGGGATCCGGTCGAGCCGTCCGTACGGATCCCAGAACGACCACAGATAGAGCGCGCCGTACAGCAGCGGCAGCAGCAGGATCGCGACGAGCGCGGCGCGCGGCAGCTTTCCCCTGCCGAAGCGCTTCAGCTCAAGTGCGGCCAGTTTCGGCGAGCGCATCGGCCGCCCCCTCCTCGTTCGTACGGATGACGGAGTCCGGCTCGCCGGTACGGATGACGGTGTCCGCGTCCTCGGGGGCCTGGCCGCACACGGCGAGCACGGTCGTGCCGTCCTCGGCGACGGAGCGCAGCAGCCGCCAGGCCCGCGCGCGGTCGGCGTCGGAGAGCTTGAGGTCCAGATCGTCCACCGCCAGCAGCCGGGGCCGGCCGATCAGCGCGAGGGCGACCGAGAGCCGCAGCGCCTCCAGCCGCTCCAGATCGCGCACCGACGTGCGCTCGCCCTTCGGCAGGGCGGACGTGTCGAGCCCGGCGGCCGTCAGCGCGGTGTCGATACGGTCCCGGGCCTCGGCCGCCCGCTGGGCGCGGGGTCGCCGCAGGGCACGTGGGGAGCCGCCGAACCGGCGCTGGAGCAGCGCGCGTTCGCGCAGATGCTCGGCGACGGTCAGCGCCGGATCGAGATCACTGACGCCCGGGACATGGCCGAGGCCGCTGATCCGGCGTACGGCCGCCATGGCGCGGGGCAAGGGCAGGCCGACGATCTCGGCGCGGCCCTCGGTGGGGCGCATCCGGCCGGTGAGCGCGAGCAGGAGACAGGTGCGTCCCGAGCCCGAGGGGCCCTCGATCACGACGACCGTGCCGGGCGCGGCATCGACGCGGACATGGCGGAACGCCCAGCCGCGCGCGGCCTTGAGCCCGAAGTCCTCGGCGATGACGACCGCGCCGCGCGGGCCGTCCCGTCGGCCGCCTGCGCGTTCCCGGCCGCCTGCGCGTTCCCCGCTGCCTGCGCGTTCCTGGCTGTCCACGTGTTCCCGGCTGTCCACGGGGGCCTCGATTTCCCTCGTACCGAAATTTCTTGGTGCCGAATTTCTTTGTACTGACTGGTCAGTGCAAAAACTACTCCGAACCGGTGTACGAGGCAAAGTCGCAGGTCAGGGCCGATTGTCAGTGGTGCCCCTCACCATGGACACATACGGCTACAGCACCGTCACACGACGACAGGAGGTTCCGTCATGGCCAGCTCCTACGCCGGTGCCGCACGTCGGCGCCGTACAGACGGCCCTGCCCCCGCCCTGACCGGTCCGCCGAGCGATGTCCACCCCGTCCCGCGCAGGGCCACGGCCCCGCCGGCGGCCCTCGATCTCCTCGCCCAGGCGCATGCGGGCCTGGGCGAGGCCGCCGCGCTGGACACTCCGAACGAGCGCTACGCCACCGCCCATCTCGCCGCCCTGCGCACCGCCGCCGCGGTGCTCGCCGCCCGTGGCCGCCCGGAGACCACCCCGCAGCGGCGGCGCCGGATCAGGAGCGCCTGGGAGGTCCTGCCCGAGATCGCGCCCGAGCTGTCGGAATGGAGCGCCCTCTTCGCCTCGGGCGCCCCGCGCAGGGCGCGCGCCGAGGCGGGCATACCCGGCGCGGCCACCGGTCGTGACGCGGACGATCTGCTGCGTGACGCCGGCATGTTCCTGCGCCTGGTCGAGCGGCTGCTCGTGCTCGACCCGGTCCTGCCCCAGCCCCGTGCCGAACACCCCCGGCAGGGCGATGCCGCTGGGTGACGGGGAGGTGCGGCCAAGGCAATAGGGTGGGCGGAGCCCGCACTGTTCACGCCCCGTCACCAGGGGCGGCACCGCGCCGAGGAGTCAACTGCCGTGTCGGACCGTTCCCCTGTTGCCGGTGGGGAGACGCCTTCCCGCCCCCGCGGCTCCCTGCGTACCGCCGTGGTGTGGGAAGTCCTCAGGGATGCCCTCGGCCGCCGCGCCAAGGTGGCCGGGAGCGACGTCCTGGACGTGCTCGACACCGGAGGGGGGACGGGCAGCTTCGCGGTGCCCGTCGCTCGTCTGGGGCATCGCGTGACCGTCGTGGACCCCAGCCCGAACGCGCTCTTCGCGCTGGAGCGCCGGGCGGCCGAGGCCGGAGTCGCCGAGCGCGTCCGCGGGGTGCAGGGGGACATCCACGGCCTCTTCGACGTGGTCGGGCGCGGCGGCTTCGACGCGGTGCTCTGCCATGGCGTCCTGGAGTACGTGGACGATCCGGCGGAGGGCGTGCGGAACGCCGTGGACGCCCTGCGTCCGGCCGGGGCACTCAGCCTGCTCGCCGCGGGTCTGGGCGGCGCCGTGCTCGCCAGGGCGCTCGCCGGGCACTTCACCGAGGCCAGGCAGGCGCTCACCGACCCGGCGGGCCGCTGGGGGCAGGGCGACCCGGTGCCCCGGCGCTTCACCGCCGAGCAGCTGACGGAGCTGGCCGCCGGAGCCGGCCTCCACGTCAGTGCCGTGCACGGCGTACGGGTCTTCGCGGACCTGGTCCCCGGCGGGCTGGTGGACACCCAGCCGGGCGCCCTGGACGCGCTGCTCCAGCTGGAGGCGGCGGCTGCCGAGCTGCCCGCCTTCCATTCCATCGCCACCCAGCTGCACGTCCTGGGCGAGAAGCGGGACTGACGCGATTCCCTGGTCCCGGAGCCGTCCTGGGGCGTCCGGAGCGCTGCCGAAGCCCTTCTGGAGCCCTCCCGGAACGCTTCCGGAGCGCTTCCGGGACGGTGATCGCGTGGCTGATCAGCAACGCAGCGGTACATGGAGTACGCCACAGGCCCCCCAGTAGGGCGCAGAGCGCCGTATGATCGGGGTACGACATCCGGCATGACGGATCGACGGTTGGGGAATCAACGCCTCAGCGGCCGAGCCGACATGGCGGCCCGGAATCGCGAATTGGCGTTGAGGGCGGGTTTCACGGGGGCGATTCCCTGCCTATCCTTGAAGGAGCCGCATACCGGTCGCCCCCCGCGACCGACGACTAGGAGGACTCCGTGCCGCTCTCGGAGCACGAGCAGCGAATGCTCGAGCAAATGGAGCGAGCGCTGTACGCCGAAGATCCCAAGTTCGCGACAGCGCTTGAGGGAAGCGGGCTGCGTACGTACACCCGGCGACGGGTCTACCAGGCGGTCGCAGGCTTCCTGGTGGGTATCGCGCTCCTCATGGCCGGAATGGTCGCCCAGCAGATCTGGATCAGCGTGGTGGGGTTCCTCGTCATGCTGGGCTGTGCGGTCCTGGCGGTCACCGGCTGGCGCAAAGCGCCCAAACCAGGTCAGCAGCAGGCGGCGGGCAGCCCATCCGGCGGCCCCGCGCCCGCACAATCGAGACAGCGCCGCTCGATGATGAACCGCATCGAGCAGCGGTGGCAACGCCGCCGCGATGAACAGGGCCAGTGAGACGAAAACAGAGCCGGTGAACGGTACGGCTGAGGGGCGAACGCTCGAAGCGTTCGCCCCTCAGCCGTTTCCCGAAGCAGCCGTTTCCCGGAGCGGTCAGGCCGCTGATCGGCGCCCCCTCCGGCGCCGCTCAGCGGCCCAGCGGCTCAGCGGCTCAGCGCCTCAGCCGCGCTGACGCGAGGGGCGCCAGCGCGTAGTGGCCGCCCGGGCCGCCTCCGAGAGCCGCTGAGGGCTCCAGCGGGCCGTGAGAGACGTCCAGCGCTCCGAGGCGGCCCAGACCACCCGTACGGACGAGCGGGGCGCGAGGAGTGCGCGCAGCCGGGTCCAGCGGCCGGCCGCGGAGCCCAGCCCCTCCCGGACCCGCCGGGCGTCGTCGGCGAGGCCCGTACCCGGCCGTGGCTCGGGCGCGTACAGCACCTGCTCCACAGAACCGGCCACCCGGTGCACCGCCTCGGCCGCCGCCCCCTCCAGCCGGCCCAGACGCACGATGCGTTCCGCCGCCTTCCGCGGCGTCCGTGATTCGTCGGGCGGGACCCCGTGGTCCCAGGCCGTATCGGTGATCTCCCGCCAGGCCATCAGCGTCCGCGCCGTCACGTCCGCGGGGGTGCGCCCGCCGGAGCCCAGCCGCCGGGCCCTGATCCTGGTCCGCCAGAGCAGCGGCAGCAGCGGCAGCGCCACCACCGCCAGCCCGCCGAGGACGAACCACAGCACGGTCTGCAGGGGGAAACCCGAGTCCGTCGGCGGCAGGGCGGCGCCGGGAGCGACCGTTCCGCACTCGCCCAGCTGCTGCGACGGCGCCGGGCAGCTGTCCGAGGCGGACGGCTCCGCGGACGGGGCGGCCGAGGCGCTGGCGTCGGGGAGGGCCGTGTCGCTCGGCCCGTCGGACGGCGCGTCCTCGCGGGTGTAGTCGGGCGCGCTGCCCCGGCTCGGCGTCGGCTCGAACCGGGTCCATCCGACGCCCTCGAAATACAGCTCGGGCCAGGCGTGCGCGTCACGCAGCCCGACGGACATGCTGCCGTCCGGCTGCGGGGTGCCCGGTGTGAAGCCCACCGCGACCCGCGCCGGGATGCCCAGCGTGCGGGCCATCGCGGCCATCGCGAAGGAGAAGTGGACGCAGAAGCCTTCCTTGTTCCTGAGGAACCGCGTGATCGCCATGACGCCGGTGCCCGAGTCCACGTCGGTGTTGTAGGTGAAGCCGCCGTCCAGCGCGAACCAGTCCTGGAGCCTGACGGCCCTCTCGTAGTCGTTGGCCGCGCCCTCGGTGACATCGAGCGCCGTCGCCTTCACCACGTCCGGCAGGATCGCCGGGACCTCGGTGTACTCACGGCGCAGCGCGGACGGGGCCGGGGGCGCCGAGGCGAGCTGTTCCCGGGTCGGCTTCACCAGCAGGCTGCTGACCTCGTACCGCGCGCCGCGCGTCGACTGCCCGCGGTCGCCCACCAGCGTCCTGCCGGCGGGCTCGAAGCGCCAGCGCCCCTCGATGTCCACCTGGGTCGCCGGGTAGGGCATCGGGAGATAGTTCTGCCGGTACCAGCCGGCGGCGGAGATATTGGTCCTGATCTCGGTCGTGCCGACCCCGGGGCCCAGCCCGGGGGAGCCGGGCAGCCGGTCGGGTACGTCCTCGACCTTGCGCTGCGAGAACCGCCAGGACGTGCCGTCGAACTTGTCCAGCGCCATGATCCGCAGATACATGTCCTGGGTGTCCGGCGCGTTGGTCCTGTAACGCAGCGCCTCGCGGTCCTCCGGCTGGTTCAGATTGTCCTGGAGCGAGATCAGCGGGTTGACGGCGGAGATCGTGCCCCCGCCGCCCACCCCGGAGCCGTTCCCGGCGCCGGTGCCGGCCAGCAGGCCGCCGTCCAGCGCGGGCAGGGCCGCCGGCACCACCAGCGCGACACCCAGCGCCACCACACCGATCCGGCGTCCGGTACGGACCGGGGCGCGCCCGCCCGAGGCGTCGGAGCCGGACGAGAACCGGCCCGGCGTACGCGGAGACCCCCCGAACACCCGGCCCCACTGCGACAGCCGGTCCCGCCCCTCCGCCAGCAGCAGCAGGAGGTAGCCACTGGCCGCGAGCAGGAACCACAGCCAGCCCCCGGCGCCGCCGGAGAGCCCCGCCGCGACCGAGTAGAGCGCCAGCAGCGGCAGACCCGCCGGGGCCGCGCCGCGGAAGGTCACCGCGATCGCGTCCACCGCGAGCCCGATGACCAGCACGCCGCCGATCAGCATCAGCCTGATGCCGTCGGTCGCGGGCGCCGGTATCGCGAACCGCCCGACGTCATCGCCGCCCTCGGTGAGCAGCCGGCCGAACTGCGCGAAGACCTCGGGGGTCGGCACGATGCCGAGCAGCGCCTGGTCCGGGGCGAAGACCGCCGTGAGCATCAGCAGGGCGGCGAGGCCCTGGAGCGCCACGGTCAGGGTCCGGGCCAGCGGCACCCGCCGGGTCAGCGCGCCGACCCCGCCGACGACCGCCAGCATGATCCCGGCGTGCAGGAGCCAGACGGCCGACTGGACCAGCGGCAGCAGTGCGCCCGCCGCCATCAGCGTGGCGGCGAAAGCGCACAGCGCCAGCCTTCCGCTACCGCTCATGACCATCCTCCGGAGAAGCCAGTCGTACCGCCCGTGACGGCCGATTCCGATCGCTGCCGCGAGGCCTGCTGCCACAGCTCGGGCAGCGCGGCCCCCGCGGGCACGGCGAGCGCCGTCCACCCGGCCTCGCGCAGCTGCCGCAGCCGGTCCTCGACGGGCCCGGCGGGTCCCGCGCCCTGCGTCCAGCCGGTGCTGTCCAGTACGAAGGCGATGGCCACGGCGCTGCGCCGGCGCATCCGCGCCGCCACCGCAGTCTGCTCCTCGTCCAGATCGCCGAGGAACGCGACCAGCAGTCCTTCCGTGCCGCCGCGCAGGACCGCGTACGCGGGGGAGAGGTCCGTGCCGGCGGAGTGCTCGACGACCGCGAGGGTGTCCATCATCAGTCCGGCCGAGTCGGCGGACTCCTGGGTCGCCCCCGCGAAGCCGTCGGCGCCCTCGCCGGGCATCGAGCTGCCGGTGTCCGTCAACAGCCGTACCGCGAAGCCGCGTTCCAGCAGATGCACCAGGGCGGAGGCCGCGCCCGACACCGCCCATTCGAAGGCGGAGTCGGGGCCCGCGCCCTGGTAGGCGCTTCGCCGGGTGTCCAGCAGCACTGTGCATCTGGCTCGCTGCGGCTGCTCCTCGCGGCGCACCATCAGTTCGCCGTAGCGGGCCGTGGAGCGCCAGTGCACCCGGCGCAGATCGTCGCCGTGCCGGTAGCCGCGGGGGATCACATCGTCCTCGCCGGCCAGCGACAGCGAGCGCTGCCGCCCCTCGCCGTACCCCGACGCCTCGCCCCCGAGCCGTACCGGTGGCAGCGGTTCGGTGCGCGGGACGACGGTCAGGGTGTCGTACGCGCTGAACGAGCGGGTCAGCTCGCACATCCCGAAGGGGTCGCTCAGCCTCAGCTGGAGCGGTCCGAGCGGATAGCGCCCGCGCAGATCGGAGCGCACCCGGTAGGACACCTCGCGGCGACCGCCCGGCTCGACCCGGTCCAGCACGAACCGGGGGCGCGGGCCGAGCACGTACGGCACATGGTCCTGGAGCATCAGCAGTCCGGTGGGCATCCGCGTGACGTTGTCCATCCGCAGCTGCACCCGCGCCTCGGAGCCCGCGGGGACCCGGGAGGGCGACAGCCGCCGGCTGCCCGCGACCCGGTAGCGGGTGCGGTAGAGGACCGCCACGCAGAGCAGCGGCAGCACGGCGAGCAGGAGCCCCACACGCAGCAGATCCGACTGGCCCAGGACGTAGGCGCAGACGGCCGCCGCGATCCCGGCCGCGAGGAACGACCGGCCGCGCGTGGTCAGTCCGGACAGCGCGGCCCGCGCCCCGCCCTTCTCCTCGCCGCCCTCGGCCACCGGCCCCCCGGGCGCCATCACAGCCGCCGTGCGCCGGGCTGCTGGCCGTAGAGCGGTCCGCCGTGCGGTGCCTGGCGCCCGGGGCCCTGGCCGCCGCCCGTCGTCGGCACCGGGACGCGCTGCAGGATCTCCAGCACGACCTGCTCGGCGGTACGGCGGTTCAGCTGCGCCTGGGCCGTGGGCAGCAGTCGGTGCGCGAGCACCGCCGTCGCCAGGGACTGCACATCGTCCGGCAGCGCGTAGTCCCGTCCGCTCAGCGCCGCCGCCGCCTTCGCGGCGCGCAGCAGATGGAGCGTCGCACGAGGCGAGGCGCCGAGTCTGAGGTCGGGGTGGTTACGGGTCGACCCGACCAGCTCGACCGCGTACCGCCGCACGGACTCGGCGACATGGACCGTACGCACCGCGTCGATCAGCTTCACGATGTCGTGCGCGTGGGCCACCGGCTGGAGGTCGTCCAGCGGGGATATCCCGCCGTGCACGTCCAGCATCCGCAACTCGGCCTCCGCGCTCGGATAGCCGATCGAGACCCTGGCCATGAAGCGGTCGCGCTGCGCCTCGGGCAGGGGGTACGTCCCCTCCATCTCCACCGGGTTCTGGGTGGCCACCACCATGAAGGGGTCGGGCAGTTCATACGTATGCCCGTCGATGGTGACCTGGCGCTCCTCCATGGACTCCAGCAGCGCCGACTGGGTCTTGGGCGAGGCGCGGTTGATCTCGTCGCCGATCACTATCTGAGCGAAGATCGCGCCCGGCTTGAACTCGAAGTCCCGCTGCTGCTGGTCGTAGATCGACACTCCGGTGATGTCCGAAGGCAGCAGATCGGGGGTGAACTGAATGCGCCGCACCGAACAGTCGATGGAGCGCGCGAGCGCTTTGGCCAGCATGGTCTTGCCCACGCCGGGGACATCCTCGATCAGAAGATGCCCCTCGGCGAGCAGCACGGTCAGCGAAAGCCGTACGACCTCCGGCTTGCCCTCGATCACACCCTCCACCGACGCGCGCACCCGCTCCGCTGTGGTGGTCAGATCTGTGAGGCTCGCTCGATCGTCATAGGTCGTCACCCGGCCCTCCTCGGCCCTTTCCTCGGGCCGATGCTCATCAGACGGCCCGGCCCACCCCGAAACACGGACACCGTCTCCGGATGGCTCCGGAACGGTGTCCCACACGCATTGTTGTTGCCGTTACCGCTTCGTGTCATCCGCCTGTGGATAAGTGGGCGCGATATGTCGGATTTGCTGTTTATCTCGCGATGGCCTGTCCGGCGGTGGCGCTCAGGCTCCGGTGCCCGGGCTCCGGTGTTCAGGCTCCGGTGCCCGGGCTCCGGAGCTCAGGCGTCGGCTTCGATCTCGCGCAGCAGGCCCGTCTTCACATCGAAGACGAAGCCGCGGACGTCGTCGGTGTGCGGCAGGAAGGGCGAGGTCCTGACTCGCCGCATCGACTGCCGTACGTCCTGGTCGACATCGCGGAACGCCTCCACGGCCCAGGCGGGCCGCTGGCCCACCTCCATTTCCAGCTCGTGCCGGAACTCCTCGGTCAGGCTTTCCAGGCCGCAGCCGGTGTGATGGATCAGGGCGACGCTGCGCGTTCCAAGGGCCCGCTGGCTGATGGTCAGGGAGCGGATGACGTCGTCGGTGACGACACCGCCCGCGTTGCGGATGGTGTGGCAGTCGCCCAGGGAGAGCCCGAGCGCCCCGTGCAGGTCGAGCCTGGCGTCCATGCAGGCGACCACGGCGACCCGCAGTACGGGGCGCGCGTCCATGCCGGGGTCGTCGAACCCGGCGGCGTAGAGAAGGTTGGCGTCGATGAGCCGGTCGGTGACCGTCCCGCCGGTGCGGGCCGCGCCGGCGGGAGCCTGGACGGGCTCTGCGGGGAGGTGTGCGGAAGTCGACATACCTATGACGGTAGTCGTCGCCGCGCCCTGAGGCCTGCTGCGGGAGGGGACAAAGAGCGTCAACGTGGCCCGGTGTGAGCTAACCCACATGGGTGAGTCCGGCGGGGC
The DNA here is from genome assembly GCF_042789485.1 of Streptomyces sp. NPDC056835. NCBI lineage: Bacteria > Bacillati > Actinomycetota > Actinomycetes > Kitasatosporales > Streptomycetaceae > Streptomyces > Streptomyces sp. NPDC056835. Next base: position 192,561 of record NZ_JBHUBB010000013.1, on the reverse strand, counting down.
CGAGTGGGTGAATTGTGCTGTTTATGGTCTTGTGGTGAGTGACCCTTGCGACGCGCTGACCGGTTGATTGACCGGAAGAGCGAGTGGACTAAAGTGACGCGAAGTTCACGGACACATCCCGAACACATTCCGAACCCACCACAATATTCCCGCATGTCGCGGCGTACGTGCGGCTCGGCCTCCTCCCGCTCGGCGGTCGGCCGACGCCTCTTCCGGCGCCGGCGGACCACCTCCCCTTCTGAGCGGGCGGGGACCCGGCGGTACGTACGGCCGCGCCGGATCTGAGAGGGCGCATGAGCGAGCGCAGCGAGCGAATCATGGAGAGCCGCGCGCCCGCGGAACGCGGTAAGGACGCCCCCCGTACACCACGGGCCGACGGCCTTCGTGAGGGGCGCGCACGCCGCGAGGGGCCCGCATGAATCAGGTCCGGCATGTTCCCGTGATGCTCCAGCGGTGCCTCGACCTGCTGGCCCCCGCCCTCGCCGAGCCCGGCGCGGTCGTGGTCGACTGCACCCTCGGTCTCGGCGGACACAGCGAGGCCCTGCTCTCCACCTTCCCCGCCGCACGGCTGGTCGCGCTCGACCGTGACCAGGAGGCGCTGCGGCTCTCCGGCGAGCGGCTCGCCCCGTTCGGCGACCGCGCCACCCTCGTCCACGCGGTCTACGACGAACTGCCCGACGTGCTCGACCGGCTGGGGATCCCGCGCGTCCAGGGCGTGCTCTTCGACCTCGGCGTCTCCTCGATGCAACTGGACGAGGCGGAGCGCGGTTTCGCCTACGCCCAGGACTCCCCTCTCGACATGCGCATGGACCAGTCGTCCGGAGTCAGCGCCGCCGAGGTCCTCAACACCTACCCGCCCGGCGAGCTGGTGCGGATCCTGCGCGCGTACGGCGAGGAGAAGCAGGCCAAGCGGATCGTCTCCGCGGTTGTCAGGGAGCGCGAGAAGGAGCCCTTCTCACACAGCGCCCGGCTGGTCGAGCTGATCCGTGACGCCCTCCCGCAGGCCGCCAAGCGCACCGGCGGCAACCCCGCCAAGCGCACCTTCCAGGCCCTGCGTATCGAGGTCAACGGCGAGCTGTCCGTTCTGGAGCGGGCCATTCCGGCCGCCGTGACGTCCCTCGCCGTCGGCGGCCGGATCGCCGTCCTCTCCTATCACTCGCTGGAGGACCGCCTCGTCAAGCAGGTCTTCGCGGCCGGGGCCACCAACACCGCGCCGCCCGGCCTGCCCGTCGTCCCCGAGCGCTATCAGCCCCGGCTGAGACTCCTCACCCGCGGCGCCGAACTTCCCTCGGAGGAAGAGATCGCGGAGAACCGCCGCGCGGCTCCGGCGCGGCTGCGGGGGGCGCAGCGGATCCGGGAGGACGCTCTGTGAGCGGACCGGCCAAGCAGTTGAGGGGGCGGGCCGCGCGGCTCGCCCAGCTGATGCCCTCCGGATCCAGTTCGGCGGCGCGCACCCCCTTCGTCCTGCTGGTCGTGCTGCTCCTCGGCGGGGGCCTGATCACCCTGCTGCTGCTGAACTCCTCCCTCAACGAGGGCTCGTTCCAGCTGAGCGAACTCAAGAAAAAGACAACCGACCTCACCGACGAGGAGCAGGCCCTGCAACGGGACGTGGACGACCGCTCCGCGCCGAACGCCCTGGAGCGGCGGGCCCGTGAGCTCGGCATGGTCCCCGGCGGCAGCCCCGCCTTCCTCAATCCGGACGGTACGGTCCGCGGCGTGCCGGCGGCCGGGGCGACGCCCTCCGCCCAGCCGTCGGCCCAGTCGCAGGGACAGCCCTCTCCCATGGAGGAGGCCCCGCCCTCGGCGTTCTTGCCCCCTTCTCCTTCCACGTCCTCCTCCATCACCGCGCGCGAGACCCCCGAGCGGGCCCCCGCACCGGCATCCGGCACGCCGGCCCCGACGACCCCCGGCAGGTGACCCAGTGCCCTCCCAGGAACCCCCGCGCCGCCGGGTGCCCAAGCCCGCGCGCTCCGGGAACGACGGACGATCCCGCCCCGCATCCCGGCCCGCCGCGCGCCGCCCGCAGCCCGGGTCCCGTACCTCGCGGCAGATCAGGCTCGGCAGCCCCCGCCCACGACTGCGGCTGGTCAGCCTCGGACTGACCCTCGTCATGCTGGCGTTCGTCGTCCGGCTCCTCCAGGTGCAGGCGATCGACGCCAGCGCGTACGCCGCCAAGGCGGAGAAGAGCCGCTACCTCAGCCACACGATCGCGGCCGAGCGCGGGAAGATCACCGACCGCTCCGGGATCGCCCTCGCCACCAGCGTCGACGCGTACGACATCACCGCCGACCCGTCGATGTTCACCGCCGACTTCACCAAGGTTCCGGACGCTCCCGAACAGGCCGCCGCGCTGCTCGCCCCGATCCTGGGCGTGCGGAGCGCCGACATCGTGAAGAAGCTCAGGACCCCCGACTCCCCCCGCTACACCGTGCTGGCACGCCGCCAGACCCCGCAGGTCTGGAACCAGATCAAGGACCTCAAGCGCGTACTCGCCCAGAAGGCGAGCAAGGCGAGCAGGGCCGCCAAGGGGAAGGCCGCGGGCGACTCCACCGTCAGTGTGCTGTCGGGCGTCCTCCAGGAGGCCAGCAGCAAGCGCGTGTACCCCAACGGCGATCTCGCCGCCGGGATACTGGGGTACGTCAACGCCGCGGGCCGCGGCGCCGGCGGTGTCGAATCCATGCTGGACAAGCAGCTGGCCGGCGAGGACGGAAAGGTCACCTACGCCCAGTCGGGAGGCCGCCGCGTCCCCACCGCCAGCTACCGCGAGACCCCCGCCGTGCCCGGCTCCGACATCGAGCTGACCATCGACCGGGACATCCAGTGGGCCGCCCAGCAGGCCATAACCGACCAGGTGAAGGAGTCCAAGGCGGACCGCGGCTATGTGGTGGTCCAGAACACCCGGACGGGCGAGGTGCTCGCCATGGCCAACGCCCCCGGCTTCGACCCCAACGACGTCTCCGAGGCCAACGCCGCCGCCATGGGCAACGCGGCCCTCCAGGACGTCTACGAGCCCGGCTCCACCAGCAAGGTCATGTCGATGGCCGCCGTACTGGAGGAGAAGGCCGCCACCCCCGCCACCCATGTGGTCGTCCCGAACCGGCTGCACCGCGGGGACCGGCTCTTCAAGGACGACATCGACCACCCCACCTGGAACCTGACCCTCAACGGTGTCCTCGCCAAGTCCAGCAACATCGGCACCATCCTGGCGACCGGCCAGCTCGGCAGGACCCAGCCCGAGGCCAACAAGGTCCTCCACTCCTATCTGAGCAAGTTCGGCATCGGCCGGCCCACCGGTCTCGGCTACCCCGGTGAGACCCAGGGCATCCTGGCCGAGCCGCAGGACTGGTCCACCTCACAGCAGTACACGATCCCCTTCGGCCAGGGCCTCTCCCTCAACGCGATGCAGGCCGCCTCGGTCTACTCGACCATCGCCAACGGCGGCGTACGGATCGAACCCACCCTGATCCGTGGCACGCAGGGCCCCGACGGCCGCTTCACCGCCGCCCCCGCGCCCAAGAAGACCCGCGTGGTGAGCGAGCGGACCGCCAAGACGGTCGCCACCATGCTGGAGTCGGTCGTCGGCAACGAGGAGGGGACAGGCACCAAGGCCGCCATCCCCGGCTACCGCGTCGCGGGCAAGACGGGTACGGCCAACCGGGTCGACCCGAAGCTCGGCGTCTACAAGGGCTACACCGCCTCCTTCGCCGGCTTCGCGCCCTCCGACGACCCGCAGATCACCGTCTACTGCGCCATTCAGAACCCCACCAAGGGCAGCTACTTCGGCGGACAGATCTGCGGCCCCATCTACAAGAAGGTCATGGAGTTCGCTCTCAAGACCCTGCAGGTCGAACCGACCGGCAGTAAACCCGCCCGGCTGCCGGTCACCTTCAAACCCGGCGAGTGACCCCAGGGAAAGCCCCAGTGACAACGATCACCCCCGATTCCGGGAACCACCCGGAACCCCCCGCGCCCCAGTCCCCCTCACGTGGCTCGCGGCCCGCGGAGCCCGGTACGCTCACCGCCGTGCCACAAGCTGATCAGTACCGAACCACCCCGAAGGACGCCCCTGTGAACCATCCGGGGACGCCCCGTCCGGACCGGGTACGCCCGACCTCCCTCGCGGAGCTGGCGGCCCGGCTGGGCGCCGAGGCACCGGACCCGGGGGAGGTGAGTGGCCCCGGGGAAGCGACCGGCATCACCCATGACTCGCGGGCCGTACGCCCCGGGGACGTATACGCCGCCCTCCCCGGCGCCCGCTTCCACGGCGCCGACTTCGCCGCCCAGGCCGCCGACCTCGGTGCCGCGGCGATCCTGACGGACCCGGCGGGCGCCGAGCGCGCCGCCGCCACCGGCCTGCCGGTCCTGATCGTCCCCGACCCGCGGGGCCGCATGGGGCAGCTCGCGGCCGAGATCTACGGACACCCCGGCAGGGATCTGCTCCAGATCGGGATCACCGGTACCTCCGGCAAGACCACCACGGCGTATCTCATCGAGGGCGGACTGCGCGGCGCCGGCCACAGCACCGGCCTCATCGGCACCGTCGAGATGCGCATCGGCGACGAGCGCATCAAGTCGGAGCGCACCACCCCCGAGGCCACCGACCTCCAGGCGCTCTTCGCCGTCATGCGCGAGCGCGGCGTCGAATCGGTCGCTATGGAGGTCTCCAGCCACGCTCTGGTGCTCGGCCGGGTCGACGGCTGTGTGTTCGATGTCGCCGTCTTCAACAACCTCAGCCCGGAGCACATGGAGTTCCACTCCGGCATGGAGGACTACTTCCAGGCGAAGGCGCGGCTCTTCACCCCGGAGCGCAGCAAGACCGGCGTCGTGAACTTCGACGACGAGTACGGCCGCCGGCTCGTCGCCGAGGCGACCGTCCCGGTCACCACCTTCTCCGCGGAGGGCCACCCGGACGCCGACTGGCGCGCCGAGGACGTCGAGGTCGGCTCGCACGGCTCCACCTTCACCGCGATCGGCCCCAAGGGCGAGCGGGTCCGGGCCGAGGCACCGCTGCCGGGGCCGTTCAATGTCGCCAACACCCTGGCCGCGGTCGTCACCCTCGCCGTCGCCGGGATCGACCCGCACACCGCCGCCGACGGCATCGCCGCGGTCCCCGGAGTGCCGGGCCGGCTGGAGCGGGTGGAGGCCGGCCAGCCGTATCTCGCCGTCGTCGACTACGCCCACAAGACGGACGCCGTCGAATCGGTCCTGCGCTCCCTGCGCAAGGTCACCAAGGGCAAGGTCCACATCGTCCTCGGCTGCGGCGGCGACCGCGACAAGACCAAGCGCGGGCCGATGGGCGCGGCGGCGGCCCGGCTCGCCGACACCGCCGTACTGACCTCCGACAACCCGCGTGGCGAGGACCCGCTCGCGATCCTCGCCACCATGCTCGCGGGCGCCGCGGAGGTGCCGATCCATGAGCGCGGGGACGTCCTGGTCGACGCCGACCGGGCCTCCGCCATCGCCGCCGCCGTGGCCCTGGCCCAGGACGACGACACCGTACTGGTCGCCGGCAAGGGCCATGAACAGGGCCAGGACATCGCCGGGGTGGTACGCGCCTTCGACGACCGGCAGGTCCTGCGCGAGGCCATCGAGCGCTCCCTCCGCCATCAGCCGGGCCGGGAGCCCGGCCATGAGCACCGTCACGAGAACAACAGTCAGGGATGACCCAGTGATCGCCCTCTCTCTCGCCGAGATCGCCGCCATCGTCGGCGGGCAGCCGCACGACATACCGGATCCGGCCGTCCGTGTCACCGGATCCGTCGTCTACGACTCCCGCGCGGTGGAGACCGGCAGCCTGTTCGCCGCCTTCGCCGGCGAGCGCGTCGACGGCCACGACTACGCGCGGCGTGCCGTCGAGGCGGGCGCGGTGGCCGTACTGGCCACCCGCCCCGTCGGTGTGCCCGCGATCGTCGTGGACGACGTCGTACGCGCCCTCGGCGCCCTCGCCCGTACCGTCGTGGAGCGCCTCGGCGCCACCGCCGTCGCGCTGACCGGCTCGGCCGGCAAGACCAGCACCAAGGACCTCATCGCCCAGCTGCTCCAGCGCAGCGCGCCCACGATCTGGCCGGAGGGCAATCTCAACAACGAGATCGGCCTGCCGATCACCGCCCTGCGGGCCGTCGAGGACACCCGCTATCTCGTCCTCGAAATGGGCGCGCGCTACATCGGTGACATCCGTTACCTCACCGGACTCGTCCCGCCCCGGATCGGCCTCGTACTGAACGTAGGCACCGCCCACATCGGCGAGTTCGGCGGCCGGGAGCAGATCGCCCAGGCCAAGGGGGAACTGGTCGAGTCCCTGCCGTCCGCGGCCGAGGGCGGGGTCGCGGTCCTCAACGCCGACGACCCGCTCGTCCGGGCGATGGTCACCCGCACCAAGGCCCGTACCGTCCTGTTCGGAGAGTCAGACGAAGCAGACGTACGGGCAGAGAACGTCCGCCTCACCGAGACCGGACAGCCCGCTTTCCGGCTTCGAACACCCTCCGGGTGCAGCGACGTGACGCTGCGGCTGTACGGTGAGCACCACGTGTCGAACGCGCTCGCCGCGGCCGCCGTCGCCCATGAGTTGGGCATGTCCGTCGACGAGATCGCCGTGGCGCTCTCCGAGGCGGGAACCCTCTCCCGCTGGCGTATGGAGGTCACCGAGCGCTCGGACGGCGTGACGATCGTCAACGACGCCTACAACGCGAACCCGGAATCCATGAGAGCGGCGCTCCGCGCGCTGGTCGCCATGGGTGGTGCCTCACGGGCCACGGGGGGCCGTACGTGGGCGGTGCTCGGCCCGATGGCCGAGCTGGGTGACGAATCGCTCGCCGAGCACGACGCGGTCGGACGGCTCGCCGTCCGGCTCAACGTCAGCAAGCTCGTGGCAGTCGGGGGCAGGGAAGCGTCCTGGCTGCAACTGGGCGCTTACAACGAGGGTTCGTGGGGTGAGGAGTCGGTGCACGTGTCCGACGCGCAGGCGGCGGTCGACCTGTTGCGCAGTGAACTGCGTCCGGGAGACGTCGTGCTGGTGAAGGCTTCGAGGTCGGTCGGTCTTGAGCGAGTCGCCGAGGCACTGCTTGAGAACGCCACCGAGGGCGAGGTCGCCGGCCGATGAGGCAGATCCTCTTCGCGGGAGCCATCGGGCTCTTCCTGACCCTGATCGGCACCCCGCTGCTGATCAAGCTCCTGGCCCGCAAGGGATACGGGCAGTTCATCCGGGACGACGGCCCGCGCACGCACGGCAGCAAGAAGGGCACGCCCACGATGGGCGGCATCGCCTTCATCCTGGCCACGCTCATCGCCTACGCCCTGGCGAAGGTGATCACCGGTGAGGACCCGACCTTCTCGGGTGTGCTGGTGCTGTTCCTGATGGCCGGGATGGGGCTCGTCGGGTTCCTCGACGACTACATCAAGATCGTGAAGCAGCGGTCGCTGGGCCTGCGGGCGAAGGCGAAGATGGCCGGCCAGCTGATCGTCGGTATCGCCTTCGCGGTGTTGTCGCTCCAGTTCGCCGACTACCGCGGCAACACCCCCGCCTCCACCAGGCTGTCGTTCGTCACGGACTTCGGCTGGTCGATCGGCCCGGTGCTGTTCGTGGTCTGGGCGCTGTTCATGATTCTCGCGATGTCCAACGGTGTGAACCTGACGGACGGTCTCGACGGTCTCGCCACCGGCGCCTCGGTGATGGTGTTCGGCGCGTACACCTTCATCGGTCTGTGGCAGTTCCAGGAGTCCTGCGCCAACGCGACGACCCTGACCAACCCCAACGCCTGTTTCGAGGTACGGGATCCACTGGACCTCGCGGTCGTCGCCTCGGCGCTGATGGGCTCCTGCTTCGGCTTCCTGTGGTGGAACACCTCACCGGCCAAGATCTTCATGGGGGACACCGGCTCGCTCGCGCTCGGCGGCGCGCTCGCCGGTCTGGCGATCTGCTCCCGTACGGAGTTCCTGATGGCCATCCTCGGCGGCCTCTTCGTGATGATCACCATGTCCGTGGTCATCCAGGTCGGTTCGTTCAAGATGACCGGCAAGCGTGTCTTCCGGATGGCGCCACTCCAGCACCACTTCGAACTCAAGGGGTGGTCGGAAGTCCTTGTGGTGGTTCGCTTCTGGATCATCCAGGGCATGTGCGTCATCGTGGGTCTGGGGCTCTTCTACGCAGGGTGGGCGGCCGAGAAGTGAACTGGCAGGGCAAGCGGGTCACCGTCGCGGGTCTCGGGATCTCCGGGATCCCGGCGGCCCGGGTGCTGCACGGACTCGGCGCGGAGGTCACCGTCGTCAACGACGGCGACGACGAGCGGGCCCGCGCCCAGGCCGCCGAGCTGGAGAAACTGGGAGTCACCGTCCGCCTCGGCGACGGGGCGACGCTGCCCGAGGCCACCGAACTCGTCGTCACGACCCCCGGCTGGAAGCCGGACAAGCCGCTCTTCCAGGCCGCCGAGGCGGCCGGGGTGGAGATCTGGGGCGATGTCGAGCTGGCCTGGCGGCTGCGCGGGCCCGGCGCGGCCCCCTGGCTCGCCGTCACCGGCACCAACGGCAAGACGACGACCGTCAGGATGCTCGCCTCGATCCTGGCCGCCGCGGGGCTGCGTACGGCCGCCGTCGGCAATATCGGCGTCTCGCTGCTGGACGCGGTCACCGGCGAGGAGACGTACGACGTACTCGCCGTGGAGCTGTCCAGCTACCAGCTGCACTGGGCGCCGAGTCCGCGCGTCCACTCCGGCGCCGTGCTCAACCTCGCGCCCGACCATCTGGACTGGCACGGCTCCATGGCGGCGTACGCCGCCGACAAGGGCCGGATCTACGAGGGCAACAGCGTCGCCTGCGTCTACAACGTGGCCGACCCGGCCACCGAGGACCTGGTGCGCGCGGCCGACGTCGAGGAGGGCTGCCGCGCGATCGGCTTCACCCTCGGCACCCCGGGACCGTCCCAACTCGGCGTCGTGGACGGCATCCTGGTCGACCGCGCCTTCGTCGAGAACCGCCGGGAGCAGGCCCAGGAGCTCGCCCACGTCTCCGACGTCAACCCGCCCGTACCGCACAACATCGCCAACGCGCTGGCCGCCGCCGCGCTGGCGCGCGCGTACGGTGTCGAGCCGGCCGCCGTACGTGACGGACTGCGCGCCTTCCGCCCCGACCCGCACCGGATCGAGCGCGTCGCGGAGGTCGCGGGCGTCACGTACATCGACGACTCCAAGGCCACCAACACCCATGCCGCCGAGGCGTCGCTCGCGGCGTACGACCCGATCGTCTGGATCGCGGGCGGTCTCGCCAAGGGCGCGACCTTCGACGAACTCGTCGAGGCGTCCGCGAAGCGGCTGCGCGGTGTGGTCCTCATCGGCAAGGACCGGGCGCTCATCCGGGAAGCCCTCGCGCGACACGCCCCCGAAGTCCCGGTCGTGGACCTCGACCGGACCGACACTGGGGCGATGTCGGCCGCGGTCCGCGAAGCGGCACGGCTCGCACAGCCGGGGGACACGGTACTGATGGCCCCGGCCTGTGCCTCGATGGACATGTTCGTCAACTACAACAAGCGGGGCGAGGCGTTCGCGGACGCGGTACACGCCCTCGCCGCCGAGCACGCCTGACCCGGTGTCGCAGCAGCAGGCCGCAGCCCACTGACCACCCGCGCCAGCCGCGCCAGGCACGACTGGAGGGGACAGCGACGATGCCGGCCGACGACACCGGGGACCGAGATCCGCGGCCCGCGCCGGGGCCTGTCAGGCGCGGCTGGGGCTACCTGGGCGCATTTCCTGGCGCTCCCGCTCTCGCGGGGGCGCCAGGTGGCGTGGACACCCCCGAGGAGAGCGCGCACGCCGGTGCGGACGCCCGCGCGAGGCGCCCGGCCGGGCTTGTGCTGCGCGGCCGGGGCGCCGGAGCCGCCGTAGGGCGTCCGGCCACCGCCCGGCGCGGGGGCGGCAGGAGCGCCGCCCCCCGCAGGCCGCGCGGCGGCCCCCGGCGCTTCTACGAGCGGATGCGTCGTGCCTGGGACCGGCCGCTCACCGCGTATTACCTGATCCTCGGCAGCGGTCTGCTGATCACCGTGCTCGGTCTGGTGATGGTGTACTCCGCGTCGATGATCTACGCGCTCCAGCTGTCGCTGCCCGCCACGTACTTCTTCCGCAAGCAGTTCCTCGCGGTGGTCCTCGGCACCGGCCTGCTGCTGCTCGCCTCCCGGATGCCGATCAAGCTCAACCGCGCGCTCTCGTACCCGCTGCTGGTCGGGACGGTCTTCCTGATGGTGCTCGTCCAGGTCCCGGGGATAGGGCGTTCCGTCAACGGCAACCAGAACTGGATCTATCTGGGCGGCCCGTTCCAGCTCCAGCCCAGCGAGTTCGGCAAACTGGCGCTGATCCTCTGGGGCGCCGATCTGCTCGCACGTAAACAGGACAAGCGGCTGCTGACCCAGTGGAAACATCTGCTGGTGCCGTTCGTCCCGGTCGCCCTGATGCTGCTCGGACTGATCATGCTCGGCGGCGACATGGGGACCGCGATCATTCTCACGGCGATCCTCTTCGGACTGCTCTGGCTGGCCGGCGCCCCCACCCGGCTCTTCGCCGGTGTGCTGGCCGTCGCCGGGCTGATCGGCTTCGCGCTGATCAAGACCAGCGAGAACAGGCTGTCGCGGTTCTCCTGCGTCGGCGCGATCGATCTGGGCCCGGACGGGGAGTGCTGGCAGGCGGTCCACGGGATCTACGCGCTGGCCTCCGGCGGATGGTTCGGTTCCGGTCTCGGCGCGAGTGTGGAAAAGTGGGGTCAACTGCCCGAACCGCACACCGACTTCATTTTCGCCATCACCGGGGAGGAACTGGGGCTGGCGGGGACGCTGTCGGTACTCGCACTGTTCGCGGCTCTAGGCTATGCGGGTATCCGCGTGGCCGGACGCACGGAGGATCCCTTCGTGAGGTACGCCGCGGGAGGTGTGACCACCTGGATCACGGTGCAGGCCGTGATCAACATTGGTGCGGTGCTCGGCCTGCTGCCGATCGCCGGAGTCCCGCTCCCGCTGTTCTCCTACGGAGGGTCGGCTCTGCTGCCGACCATGTTCGCTATCGGGCTGCTGATCGCGTTCGCGCGAGAGGATCCCGCCGCGAAAGCGGCCCTGGCCATGCGACGGCCCGGGGTGAGATGGAAGACGATGAGACGGCGCGTCAAGAAGCGTCCGTCCGGAGAGCGGTGAATTTCGGTGCATGTCGTACTCGCCGGTGGGGGGACCGCCGGCCACATCGAGCCCGCGCTCGCCCTCGCGGACGCCCTGCGCAGGCAGGACCCCACCGTGGGGATCACGGCCCTCGGCACGGAGCGCGGACTGGAAACCAGGCTCGTACCGGAGCGGGGGTACGAACTGGGGCTGATCCCCGCCGTACCGCTGCCGCGCAAACCCACGCCCGAACTGATCACCGTCCCCGGGCGGCTGCGCGGCACGATCAAGGCCGCCGAGCAGATCCTGGAGCGCACCAAGGCGGACTGTGTGGTGGGCTTCGGCGGCTATGTCGCGCTGCCCGGCTATCTGGCCGCCAAACGGCTCGGGGTGCCGATCATCGTCCATGAGGCCAACGCGCGGCCGGGACTGGCCAACAAGATCGGCTCGCGGTACGCGGCCGGTGTGGCCGTCTCCACCCCGGACAGCAAGCTGCGCGGCGCCCGGTACATCGGCATCCCGCTGCGCCGCACCATCGCCACCCTCGACCGGGCCCGCGTACGCCCCGAGGCGCGCGCGGCGTTCGGGCTCGACCCCAATCTGCCGACGCTGCTCGTCTCCGGCGGCTCCCAGGGCGCGCGCCGGCTCAACGAGGTGATCCAGCAGATCGCGCCGGTGCTCCAGCGCTCCGGAATTCAGATCCTGCACGCGGTCGGTCCGAAGAATGAAATGCCGCGCGTGGACAACATGCCCGGAATGCCGCCTTATATCCCGGTATCGTATGTGGACCGGATGGACCTCGCGTACGCCGCGGCCGACATGATGCTCTGCCGCGCGGGCGCGATGACCGTCGCCGAACTCTCCGCCGTCGGACTGCCGGCCGCCTATGTACCGCTGCCGATCGGCAACGGTGAACAGCGGCTCAACGCCCAGCCGGTGGTGAAGGCCGGCGGTGGACTGCTGGTCGACGACGCCGAACTGACCCCCGAGTGGGTCCAGAGCCATGTGCTCCCGGTGCTCGCCGATCCGCACCGGCTGTACGAGATGTCCCGCGCGGCCTCAGAGTTCGGCCGTCGGGACGCTGATGATCTGCTCGTAGGAATGGTGTACGAGGCGATCGCCGCACGCCGCCAGGCGTAGCGGCGCAGGGAGGCAGGGGAGCGTGGCCGGACCGACGACCGCCGAGCGTGGCGCCCGACCGCGGTCGGAGCCCGGCCGCCCCGACGAGGGGCCGCCGGGCCGCCGGTTCGGGCTCCCCCGCCTCCGCTTCTCCTCCCGCACGCTGATCGTGGTCATCGCCGTGGTCCTGTTGGCCGCCGGCGGGATCTGGGCGCTGTACGGCTCCTCGTGGCTGCGGATCGAGAAGGTGAACACCTCGGGCACCGACGTGCTGACCCGCGCCGAAGTCGTGGCGGCCGCCGCCGTGCCGGTCGGGGCTCCGCTGATTTCCGCCGACACGGACGGGATTGAGGCGCGGCTCCGCCGGAAGCTGCCGCGTATCGATTCGGTCGAGGTGGTCCGTTCATGGCCGAACGGCATCGGGCTGAAAGTGATCGAGCGAAAGCCCGCGCTGCTTCTCGAAAAGGGAGCAAAGTTCATCGAAGTGGACGCCGGGGGCGTACGTTTCGCTACGGTCGAGAAGGCGCCCAAGGATGTCCCCCTCCTCGAATTGACGGTGGATCAGTCAGCCGGAACGCAACGCTTCGGAACGGAACGGCTGATGCGTGAAGCGGTACGGGTCCGCGCCGAACTGCCGGAGAAAGTGGCCGGGGACATCAGGGTCGTACGAGTCCGTTCGTACGACTCGATCTCCCTGGAGCTGACCGGCGGCCGTACGGTGATCTGGGGAAGCGGAGAGGACGGTTCGGCCAAGGCGCGTGCGCTCACCGCTCTCATGAAAGCGGTCCCCGCGGCGGGGCACTTCGATGTGAGCGCACCCACCGCGCCTGCCGCGTCCGGGAGTTGACGGGCATATGTGCTGGCCAGCACCCTGGTTGGTCAGCGCTATGGGTGATCACATAGGGTGAAAAGAAAAACGGGAGGTTCGGCGTGTTCGTTGAACGTGCGCCACTTGTCGACTTAGTGTCCTGTTCGGAAGAGTCCAAGAAGCGGACACACTGGTAACCCTGAACTTCAACGTGAGGGTTTGGGTCGGCGTTTCGGACCGTCCCATCGGCATCAGTCGTCGCGGCGCCACATCAGCGAAGCGACGACACGTAACTCGAGGCGAGAGGCCTTCGACGTGGCAGCACCGCAGAACTACCTCGCAGTCATCAAGGTCATCGGTGTCGGCGGCGGTGGTGTCAATGCCATCAACCGAATGATCGAGGTCGGCCTCAAGGGCGTCGAGTTCATCGCGATCAACACCGACGCACAAGCCCTGTTGATGAGTGACGCCGACGTCAAGCTCGACGTCGGCCGGGAACTCACCCGCGGCCTCGGCGCCGGAGCCAACCCGGCGGTCGGCCGCAAGGCGGCAGAGGACCACCGCGAGGAGATCGAGGAGGTCCTCAAGGGGGCCGACATGGTCTTCGTCACCGCCGGCGAGGGCGGCGGCACCGGCACCGGCGGCGCGCCCGTCGTCGCCAATATCGCCCGCTCGCTGGGCGCCCTCACGATCGGTGTGGTCACCCGCCCGTTCACCTTCGAGGGCCGCCGCCGCGCGAACCAGGCGGAGGACGGCATCGCCGAGCTCCGCGAAGAGGTCGACACCCTCATCGTCATCCCCAACGACCGGCTGCTGTCCATCTCGGACCGCCAGGTCAGCGTCCTCGACGCGTTCAAGTCCGCGGACCAGGTGCTGCTGTCGGGTGTCCAGGGCATCACCGACCTCATCACCACCCCGGGCCTGATCAACCTCGACTTCGCCGACGTCAAGTCCGTGATGTCCGAGGCGGGCTCCGCGCTCATGGGCATCGGCTCGGCCCGCGGCGACGACCGCGCGGTGGCCGCCGCCGAGATGGCGATCTCCTCGCCGCTCCTCGAAGCGTCCATCGACGGCGCCCGTGGTGTCCTGCTCTCCATCTCCGGCGGCAGCGACCTCGGTCTCTTCGAGATCAACGAGGCGGCGCAGCTGGTCAGCGAGGCGGCCCACCCCGAGGCCAACATCATCTTCGGCGCCGTCATCGACGACGCCCTGGGCGACGAGGTACGGGTCACGGTGATCGCGGCAGGCTTCGACGGCGGACAGCCGCCGACCCGGCGCGAGACCGTACTCGGCGCGGGCTCCGCGAAGCGCGACGACCAGCCTGCGCCCTCCCGGTCCTCGGACACCGGCCGCTCCGGCGGACTCGGCACCGTCCCGCCGCGTGAGGACGGCCCGGTCAAGCCCGAGCCCATTCCGACGGTCAACGAGAAGCCGCTCTCCCCGGTGAACCCCCCGCAGGTTCCCCCGGCCCGTCCGTACCAGGACAGCCAGGCCGAGGAGCTGGACGTCCCGGACTTCTTGAAGTGATAGGACAGCACGAAACACGGAGCGGCGCGCACTTCGCCTTCACCGACCGGTGGGGCGGGGTGAGCGCCGCTCCGTATGATCAGCTCAATCTCGGCGGCGCGGTCGGCGACGACCGCGGGGCCGTACGCGCCAACCGCGAACTCGCCGCGAAGTCCCTGGCGCTCGACCCCGCGCGGGTCGTCTGGATGAACCAGGTGCACGGCCGCGATGTGGCCGTTGTCGAAGGGCCGTGGACGAGCGCGGACATCCCGGCCGTCGACGCGATCGTCACACCGCGTCGCGGACTGGCACTCGCCGTACTCACCGCGGACTGCGTTCCGCTGCTGCTGGCCGATCCGGTCGCCGGGATCGCGGCCGCCGCCCATGCCGGCCGTCCCGGACTGGTCGCGGGGATCGTACCGGCCGCCGTCGAGGCGATGATCACACTCGGCGCGGAACCGTCCCGGATCACCGCCCGTACCGGACCGGCCGTCTGCGGTCGCTGCTACGAAGTCCCCGAGCGGATGCGGGACGAGGTCGCCGCCGTCGTACCGGAGGCTCGCTCCGAGACCAGTTGGTCCACCCCGGCCGTGGATGTCGTCGCCGGGGTCCACGCACAGCTCGACGCGCTCGGGGTCCGCGACCGGCAGCGTTCGGCTATCTGCACACTGGAGTCGGACGACCACTATTCGTACCGCCGCGACCGCACCACCGGGCGGCTCGCCGGCTATGTCTGGCTGGACTGATAAGCACATGAAGGACCGGAAGACCGAACTCGCCGAGAATCTGGTGATGGTGGAGGAACGTATCTCCTCCGCCTGCGCGGCGGCCGGGCGTCCGCGGGAGGACGTGACCCTGATCGTGGTCACCAAGACCTACCCCGCGAGCGATGTCCGGCTGCTTCATGAACTCGGCGTACGGCACGTCGCGGAGAACCGTGACCAGGATGCCGCCCCCAAGGCCGCTGCCTGCGCGGATTTGTCGCTGACCTGGCACTTTGTTGGTCAATTGCAGACGAACAAAGCCCGTTCCGTAGCCAGTTACGCCGAAGTCGTGCAGTCTGTCGACCGGATCAAGCTGGTTTCCGCGCTCTCCGCCGCCGCGGTGCGCGCGGAGCGTGAGCTGACCTGTCTGATTCAGGTCGCCCTCGACGCCGAGTCCGGCGAACGCGGTGCGCGGGGCGGCACGGCACCCGACGGAATTGAGGAGTTGGCCACAGCGGTGGCCGGTGCACCAGGACTGCGGCTCGGCGGTCTGATGACCGTGGCGCCGCTCGCCGGACCGTACGCGGGCCGGCAACAGGCGGCGTTCGAGCGGCTGCTGGAATTCTCATCCCGCCTGCGCGCGGACCATCCGGCTGCGAACATGGTCTCAGCAGGGATGAGTGCGGACCTTGAGGACGCCGTGAAGGCCGGTGCGACACATGTACGCGTCGGTACGGCGGTACTCGGAGTCCGACCCAGCCTCGGGTAACGTCGCGAAGCAAGTCGGACCACAGCAGAAAATATGGTCATTTCGCCAAAAAGCGGACAGGCCTAGTGGATCGCGGGCACTTGGTGACGAGGCCGATCCACCACAGAGCGGAGGACTCAGAGCATGGCCGGCGCGATGCGCAAGATGGCGGTCTACCTCGGCCTCGTGGAGGACGATGGGTACGACGGCCGGGGCTTCGACCCCGACGATGATTTCGAACCCGAGCCGGAACCCGAACGGGAACACCGGCGTCACCAGCCCGTGCGTCAGCAGGAGCGGGAAGAGCCGGTGCGGATGGCCCAGCCACCCGCGCAGCGCGAGCGCGAGCCGGTGTCGCTAGCGGCAGAAAGCGGACGTCCCGCCCGAATCGCCCCCGTGGCGTCCATCACACCTGAACGTCCGAGCCTGGAGAAGAACGCACCGGTGATCATGCCCAAGGTTGTGTCCGAGCGGGAGCCCTACCGCATCACCACGCTGCACCCGAGGACCTACAACGAGGCCCGTACTATCGGGGAACACTTCCGTGAGGGCACCCCGGTGATCATGAATCTGACCGAGATGGACGACACCGATGCGAAGCGACTTGTCGACTTTGCCGCGGGACTTGTCTTCGGTCTCCATGGCAGCATTGAACGAGTGACCCAGAAGGTGTTCCTGCTGTCTCCTGCTAACGTCGATGTCACGGCGGAGGACAAGGCCCGCATCGCAGAGGGCGGGTTCTTCAACCAGAGCTAGGAAGCAGCACCGGGAACGACCCGGTCGAACGGCGGGAAAGACCCGGCGAACGGCCGGACCAGAGTGAGCCAGGGGAGAGGGAAGCAGCGGGATGGGCGTCGCACTACAGGTGGTTTACATCGCGCTGATGTGCTTCCTCATCGTGCTTATTTTCCGGTTGGTCATGGACTACGTCTTCCAGTTCGCCCGCTCATGGCAGCCCGGCAAGGCGATGGTGGTCGTTCTGGAGGCCACCTACACTGTCACCGATCCACCGCTCAAGCTTCTGCGGCGGTTCATCCCGCCGCTGCGTCTCGGGGGCGTGGCACTCGACCTGTCCTTCTTCGTTCTGATGATCATCGTTTACATCCTGATCTCGCTTGTGAGCAACCTGGCGAGGGGAATGTGAACGATACGGTCTTGCCGACTGCCGACGACTACGTAGAGGTGAAGTAGAGATGCCGTTGACCCCTGAGGACGTGCGGAACAAGCAGTTCACGACCGTCCGCCTCCGAGAAGGCTACGACGAGGACGAGGTCGATGCCTTTCTCGACGAGGTCGAGGCGGAACTGACCCGCTTGCTCCGCGAGAACGAGGACCTGCGCGCCAAGCTGGCCGCCGCCACGCGTGCCGCCGCGCAGAACCAACAGCAGCAGGGTATGCGGAAGCCTCCCGAACAGCAGGAACGGCCGGGTGCCCCGGTACCCGCCGCCATATCCGGACCGCCGCAGCAGCAGCAGCCCCCGCAGATGGGTCCCCCCCAGCTGCCCGGCGGAGCTCCGCAGCTGCCCGCGGGTCCGAGCGCGCACGGCCACGGCCCCGGTCCGCAGGGTCATGACCCGCGGGGCCAGCACGGCCCGGGCCCGATGGGCCAGGGTGGCCCCATGCAGCAGGGTGGCCCCATGCAGGGCGGTCCGATGCAGGGTGGTCCCATGCAGCAGGGCGGCCCCATGCAGGGCGGTCCGATGCAGGGTGGCCCCATGCAGGGCGGTCCCATGGGTGGACCGATGGGCGGCCCCATGGGCGGCCACGGCCCGGGGATGCCGCAGCCCGGTCAGGGCCCCGGCGGCGACAGCGCCGCGCGGGTCCTCTCGCTCGCCCAGCAGACCGCCGACCAGGCGATCGCCGAGGCGCGCTCCGAGGCCAACAAGATCGTCGGCGAGGCGCGCAGCCGTGCCGAGGGTCTGGAGCGTGACGCACGCGCCAAGGCGGACGCGCTGGAGCGGGACGCGCAGGAGAAGCACCGCGTGGCGATGGGCTCCCTGGAGTCCGCCCGCGCGACGCTGGAGCGCAAGGTCGAGGACCTGCGCGGCTTCGAGCGCGAGTACCGTACGCGGCTGAAGTCCTACCTGGAGAGCCAGCTGCGTCAGCTGGAGACCCAGGCCGACGACTCGCTGGCCCCGCCGAGGACCCCGGCGACCGCGTCGCTGCCGCCGTCGCCGTCCATGGCTCCGGCCGGTGCGGGCGCGATGGGACACGGCATGGGTGGCAGCCCGTCCATGGGCGGTTCGATGGGCGGTTCCATGGGTGGTTCCATGGGTGGCCACACGCCTTCGCCGGGCCCGTCGTACGGCGGTCAGCAGCAGATGTCTCCGGCGATGACCCAGCCGATGGCACCGGTGCGGCCGCAGGCGCCGCAGCCGATGCAGCAGGCACCGTCGCCGATGCGGGGCTTCCTGATCGACGAGGACGACAACTGAGGGGCGGCGCGCGCGTGAGCTGCGCGTAGCCGTCGGCAGGCTGAGGGCTGGGCCCGGGGTTTTTACCTCGGGCCCGGCCTTTTTTGTGGGCGGGGTGCGGGTGTGCGGGTGCGGGTGGCGGTGCGGTGGCCGGTGCGGGGCTGGGCCGCTGCGCGGGGCTCTCCCCTGACCCGCCCCTTCCCGAAACCGGGGCGCTGCCCCGGACCCCGGCCCCCACCGTTGCGGTGGGGTAGGGACGACGGGGCGGGGCCCCGCGCCCCAGGCGCGCCTGCTTCGCGGCGCCGGCTCCCGCTGCTGTGAGCGCGCTGTTCAGGGGTGGGTGCTGTGCTGTGGGTGTGTTGGCTTCGTGGCGTCGGCTCCCGCTGCTGTGAGCGCGCCACCCGGGGCGGGGCCCCGCGCCCCGGGTGCGGCTGCTTCGCGGCGCGAGTTCTCGTGCCCCTGAGCGCGCGGGCATCGGGTGCCGACTCACGCGCCCCTGGGGCGTAGCGTGCCGGTGGAGCGCGGATGGGGGGCCTGCGCTATGGCCGCGGCGGCCTCGTGGCGTCGGCTCCCGCTGCTGTGAGCGCGCCACCCGGGGCGGGGCCCCGCGCCCCGGGTGCGCCTGCTTCGCGGCGCGAGTTCTCGTGCCCCTGCGCGCGCGGGCATCGGGTGCCGGCTCACGCGCCCGTGCGCCCCGGCCACCCCGGCCCGGTCCGGGATGCCGGGCCGGGCCGTTCAGGGGGGCGTTAGATCTTGCGCAGGTGGAACGTGAGGGACAGGCCTTCGTCCGTGAAGGCGGTGCCGTACGCGTCGTCCGCTTCGCCCGTGGCGAAGTCCGCCGCGAGGACCTCCTCGGAGATCAGCGGGGCGTGTGCCGTCAGGGCCTCCGTGGTGGACGGGGACGACGTCGTCCAGCGGACCGCGATACGGTCCGCCACGTCGAGGCCGCTGTTCTTGCGGGCCTCCTGGATGAGGCGGATCGCGTCACGGGCCAGGCCCGCTAGGCGCAGTTCCGGGGTGATCTCCAGGTCCAGGGCGACCGTCGCGCCGGAGTCCGAGGCGACCGACCAGCCCTCGCGCGGGGTCTCCGTGATGATCACCTCGTCGGGGGCGAGCGCGACCGGCTCGCCGTCCACGGTCACCGTGGCCGTACCGTCGCGCAGGGCGGCGGAGAGGGCCGCCGCGTCCGCTTCGGCGACGGCCTTGGCCACCGCCTGGACGCCCTTGCCGAAGCGCTTGCCCAGCGCGCGGAAGTTCGCCTTGGCCGTGGTGTCGACCAGCGAGCCGCCCACCTCGGAGAGCGTCGCCAGGGAGGAGACGTTCAGCTCCTCGGTGATCTGTGCGCGCAGCTCGGGGGAAAGGTCCTCGAAGCCCGTCGCCGCGATCAGCGCGCGGGACAGCGGCTGGCGGGTCTTCACGCCCGACTCGGCGCGCGTCGCGCGGCCCAGCTCGACCAGCCTGCGTACCAGCGTCATCTGCCGCGAGAGCGCCGGATCGATCGCCGTCAGGTCGGCCTCCGGCCAGCTCGCCAGATGGACCGACTCCTCCGCCTCGGCCGTCACCGGCACGATCATGTCCTGCCAGACCCGCTCGGTGATGAACGGCGTCAGCGGGGCCATCAGCCGCGTGACCGTGTCGACCACCTCGTGCAGCGTGCGCAGCGCCGCCTTGTCGGCCCCCCAGAAGCGCCGACGCGAGCGGCGTACGTACCAGTTGGAGAGATCGTCGACGAAGGCCGAGAGCAGCTTGCCGGCGCGCTGGGTGTCGTACGCCTCCATGGCCTGGGTGGTCTGGTCGACCAGCGCGTTCAGCTCGCTCAGCAGCCAGCGGTCGAGCAGCGGGCGGTCGGCCGGCGCCGGATCGGCTTCGCTGGGTGCCCAGTTGGAGGTGCGCGCGTACAGGGCCTGGAAGGCGACCGTGTTCCAGTACGTGAGCAGCGTCTTGCGGACGACCTCCTGGATCGTGCCGTTGCCGACCCGGCGGGCCGCCCACGGGGAGCCGCCGGCCGCCATGAACCAGCGGACCGCGTCGGCGCCGTGCTGGTCCATCAGCGGGATCGGCTGGAGGATGTTGCCCAGGTGCTTGGACATCTTGCGGCCGTCCTCGGCGAGGATATGGCCGAGGCAGACCACGTTCTCGTACGACGACTTGTCGAAGACCAGCGTGCCGACGGCCATCAGCGTGTAGAACCAGCCGCGCGTCTGGTCGATCGCCTCCGAGATGAACTGCGCCGGGTAGCGCTTCTCGAAGAGGTCCTTGTTCTTGTACGGGTAGCCCCACTGCGCGAACGGCATCGAACCCGAGTCGTACCAGGCGTCGATGACCTCCGGGACCCGGGTGGCCTCCAGCGAACAGCCCTCGGCGGGGCAGCCGAACGTGACCGCGTCGATGAACGGGCGGTGCGGGTCCAGCGCCGACTGGTCGGTGCCCGTCAGCTCGGTCAGCTCCGCGCGCGAGCCCACGCACGTCAGATGGTTGTCCTCGCAGCGCCAGATGGGCAGCGGGGTGCCCCAGTAGCGGTTACGGGACAGCGCCCAGTCGACGTTGTTGTTGAGCCAGTCCCCGTACCGGCCGTGCTTGACCGAGTCCGGGAACCAGTTGGTCCTCTCGTTCTCCTCCAGCAGCCGGTCCTTGATGGCCGTCGTACGGATGTACCAGGACGGCTGCGCGTAGTAGAGGAGCGCGGTGTGGCAGCGCCAGCAGTGCGGGTAGCTGTGCTCGTAGGGCACATGGCGCAGCAGCAGCCCGCGCGCACGCAGGTCCTCGGTGAGCGCTTCGTCCGCCTTCTTGAAGAAGACCCCGCCGACCAGCGGGACGCTCTCCTCGAACGTGCCGTCGGGACGGACCGGGTTCACGACCGGAAGGCCGTACGCGCGGCAGACCTTGAGGTCGTCCTCGCCGAAGGCCGGGGACTGGTGGACCAGACCCGTACCGTCCTCGGTGGTGACGTACTCGGCGTTGACGACGTAGTGCGCCTCGGTCCCGTCCGGGAAGTCGACCAGGGTGAAGGGGCGGTCGTACGTCCAGCGCTCCATCTCGCGGCCGGTGAACGACTCGCCGGTGGTCTCCCACCCCTCGCCCAGCGCCTTTTCCAGCAGCGGCCGGGCGACGACGAGCTTCTCCTCGCCGTTCGTCGCGACGACATAGGTGACGTCGGGGTGCGCGGCGACGGCGGTGTTCGAGACCAGGGTCCAGGGGGTGGTCGTCCAGACCAGCAGCGCCGCCTCGCCCGCGAGCGGTCCCGAGGTGAGCGGGAAGCGTACGAAGACCGAGGGGTCGACGACCGTCTCGTACCCCTGCGCCAGCTCATGGTCGGACAGGCCGGTCTGGTCGCGCGGACACCACGGCGCGACGCGGTAGTCCTGGACCAGCAGGCCCTTGTTGAAGATCTCCTTCAGCGACCACCAGACGGACTCGATGTACTCCGGGTCCATCGTGCGGTACGCGTCGTCCAGATCGACCCAGTACCCCATGCGGGTCGTCAGCTCGGTGAAGGCGTCGGTGTGCCGGGTGACGGACTCGCGGCACTTGGCGTTGAACTCCGCGATGCCGTACGCCTCGATGTCTTTCTTGTCCGTGAAGCCGAGCTCCTTCTCGACGGCCAGCTCCACGGGCAGGCCGTGGCAGTCCCAGCCGGCCTTGCGGGCGACGTGGTAGCCGCGCATGGTGCGGAAGCGCGGGAAGACGTCCTTGAAGACACGGGCCTCGATGTGGTGCGCGCCCGGCATGCCGTTGGCGGTGGGCGGGCCCTCGTAGAAGACCCACTCGGGGCGGCCCTCGGACTGTTCGAGGGTCTTGTCGAAGACCTTGCTCTCGCGCCAGAAATCGAGCACGGCGTGCTCCAGCGCGGGCAGGTCGACCTGGGCGGGCACCTGGCGGTACTGGGGCGGGGTCACTGGTGTCATGGGGCGCTTCCTCCGGCGGAACTGCGGCATCTCCGTCGGAGGGACGAGAGCACTGCTCCCGCGGTACCACCCTCCTTGGCCCCGGGCGTGCGCCGCCCGCGGCCCCCTCATTGGGGTCGCGCTGCCGGTTCTACTCGCTCCGGTGGGACCGGGGCTTTCTTCCGGCGGCTCCGGGGTGATGCTTCACCTCGCGCTCTGCCCCCGGGCTCTCACCGTCCCCGGGTCGCTCATGGCCGCGTACGACGCTACTCGTCCCCATCCACGCCTCTCGCACGGCCCAGTGTACGGGGCGGGGCGGGACGCGGCCGACCGGTTTTCGCGGGGAGCGCCGTACGGCCGAGCGTATGACCCGAATGGTTATACCGGCCCCGGAGAGCTCGGCGGCGGCCCTTCGGCGGATTACCGGGCGGCGAGCTGGGCACAACGGATGCAGGCTGGTCTTGTCGCAGACGTGGGGAGGGTCGATCCGGCGGCGTGCCCCGTTGCCGCGGGGCTGGGGTCGATTTATCGTCCCAGCACGATTCGCGAGCAAGATCACCCTATGTGAAGGGGCCGCGGCCATGGTGGCGAAGAAGACCGCCGCGAAGAAGACGACCGCGGCGAAAACGGCGACCGAGAGCGCGGCCAGGGCCACGGCGAAGGCCACAGCGAAGTCGGCGGCGAGGAAGACACCGGCCAAGAAGTCAGCGGCCAAGAAAGCACCGGCGAAGAAATCCGCGGCGAAGAAGGCGGCCAAGAGGGCACCGGCGAAGAAGACGGCCGCGAAGAAGTCCGCGGCCAAGAAGGCGGCGCCCGGCCGGGCGGCCGCCGGTGAGACCGCGAAGAAGGCCGCGTCCGCGGCCGAGGGGGCGGCCCAGGCCGCGGAACAGACGGGAGCCAGCACGGTGGGAGCGAAGAAGACCGCGGACGGCGGGGGTACGGCGGCGGGCCGGCGTGGATCGGGGGCCGCGACGGCGGTGCCCACCGCGCGTGCCGCCACACCCCCCGAGGAGCTGGCCGTACGGCCGGGTGAGGATCCCTGGACGCCGGAGGAGGCCGCGGCGGCCCGCGACGTGCTGGAGAGCGAGGCCGCCAGACTGCGCGCCGAGATCACCTCGTCCGAGACCGCGCTGGCCGGGCTGATGCGGGACTCCGGGGACGGCGCCGGTGACGACGACGCGGACACCGGCACGAAGAACATCACACGCGAGCACGAGATGTCGCTCGCCGCCAACGCCCGCGAGATGCTGGAGCAGACCGAGCACGCGCTCCAGCGGCTCGACGCCGGTACGTACGGGCTGTGCGAGATCTGCGGAAAGCCGATCGGCAAGGCCAGGATGCAGGCGTTCCCGCGGGCCACACTCTGTGTGGAGGACAAGCAGAAACAGGAACGTCGAGGCTGAACGCGTACGCGTGTGCCGTACGCTCGTCCTCAGTCAGGTACCTAGAGGGTTGAGGAACTTACGTGGCAGAGGCGGAGCGCAGCATCGGTACGCCGGAGGTTGACGACGAGGCCGCGGCTGCCGCCGAGCAGCCCAGAGGGAAGCGCAGGATCGCCGCCCTCTTCGCCGTCGCCGTGGTGGCTTATCTGCTGGACCTCGGCAGCAAGATGCTCGTGGTGGCCAAGCTGGAGCACCACGAGCCGATCGAGGTGATCGGCGATCTGCTGAAGTTCGAGGCGATCAGGAACCCGGGCGCCGCGTTCGGTATCGGCGAGGCGTTCACGGTGATCTTCACATGCATCGCGACGGCCGTGATCGTGGTGATCGCGCGGCTGGCCCGCAAGCTCTACAGCCTGCCCTGGGCGATCGCGCTGGGGCTGCTGCTCGGTGGCGCGCTGGGCAATCTCACCGACCGGATCTTCCGTTCCCCCGGTGTCTTCCAGGGCGCCGTGGTCGACTTCATCGCGCCCGCGCACTTCGCGGTCTTCAACCTCGCCGACTCCGCGATCGTCTGCGGCGGCATTCTCATCGTGCTGCTGTCGTTCCGGGGCCTCGACCCCGACGGGACCGTCCACCGGGACTGACAAGGCATACTCGACGGGTGAGCTTTCCCGAGATCAGAACGCTGCCCGTGCCCGATGGCCTGGAGGGCGAGCGCGTCGACGCCGCCATCGCCCGTATGTTCGGGTTCTCCCGTACGAAGGCGGCCGAGCTGGCCGCCTCCGGGAAGGTACAGGTCGACGGCTCCGTCGTCGGGAAGTCCGAGCGTGTGAACGGCGGGGCCTGGCTGGAGGTCGAGATGCCGCTTGCCGCCGTCCCCGTGCAGATCGTGGCCGAGCCCGTCGAGGGCATGGAGATCGTGCACGACGACGACGACATCGTGGTGATCGTCAAACCGGTCGGTGTCGCCGCGCACCCCAGCCCCGGCTGGAACGGTACGACCGTCATCGGCGGTCTGGCCGCGGCCGGCTACCGCATCTCCACCTCCGGCGCGGCCGAGCGGCAGGGCATCGTGCACCGGCTGGACGTCGGTACCTCCGGGCTGATGGTGGTGGCCAAGTCGGAGCGCGCGTACACCCTGCTCAAGGCGCAGTTCAAGGAGCGGGTCGTCGACAAGCGCTACCACGCGCTGGTGCAGGGCCACCCGGACCCGATGAGCGGGACCATCGACGCCCCCATGGGCCGCCACCCGAACCACGACTACAAGTGGGCGGTCACCGCCGAGGGCAAGCCGTCGGTGACGCACTACGACCTGATCGAGGCGTTCCGGTCGGCCTCGCTGCTGGACATCAAGCTGGAGACGGGCCGTACGCACCAGATCCGGGTGCATATGTCCGCCCACCGGCATCCGTGCGTGGGCGATCTGACCTACGGCGCCGATCCGACGCTGGCCAAGCGGCTGGGGCTGACCCGGCAGTGGCTGCACGCCGTACGGCTCGGCTTCGAGCACCCGTCGGACGGGCGGTGGGTGGAGTACTCCAGCGGCTACCCCGACGATCTCCAGGGCGCGCTGGACAAGGTCAGGGCGGAGAGCAACGGATGACCGCGGGCGGCGACGGCTCCGGCTTCCTGGTACGGATCGCGACCGGACCGGCGGACCTGGAGGCGTGCTTCGCGGTCCGCAAGGAGGTCTTCGTCGTCGAGCAGCGGGTCTCCGAGGGCATCGAGTACGACGGCCGTGACGAGCGGGCGCTCCAGCTGCTCGCCCTCCGCGAGGACGGGGCGCCGCTGGGCACCGCGCGGCTGCTGTACGGGCCCGAGGCCGCCGACCGGACCGGCGGGGACCCGTCCGTCGGCTCGCTGGGACGGCTGGCGGTCGTCGCGCCGGCCCGTGGTCTCGGTATCGGCGTGGCGCTGGTACGGGCCGTCGAGGACGCGGCCCGCGAGCGCGGTCTCACGGTGGTGGACCTGCACGCGCAGTCGCACGCGCTGGGCTTCTACGAGCGGCTGGGATACGCGGCGTACGGCCCCGAGTTCCAGGACGCGGGCATCGCGCACCGGTCGATGCGCCGCACGCTGCCGTAGCCCACCGGGCCACCTTCCCGTGGCCCCCTGGGAGACTCGCGCGGCGTGCGTGGCAGGCTGGAGTCCCTGATCACCGACGTCTGCCGTAAGGCTTTCGATCACCGGAGGGCCCACCGTGGACCAGTTGGCGCTGCTGCTCGTGCTGTTGCTGGGTGCGGTGGTCACGGTGCCGCTCGGGGAGCGGCTGGGGCTGCCCTCGCCGGTGCTGATGACCTTGGTGGGGATCGTCCTGGCGCTGCTGCCGTTCGTACCGAACGTGCAGGTGCCGCCGGACTTTATCCTTCCGCTGCTGCTGCCGCCCCTGCTGTACGCCGCCGTACAGCGCACCTCCTGGCGGCAGTTCACGGCGAATGTGCGCCCTATCCTGCTGCTCGCGGTCGCCCTGGTCTTCGTGACGACGGCGGCCGTCGCGGTGGTGGCCAACTCCATCGTGCCCGGACTGCCGATCGCCGCCGCGGTCGCGCTCGGCGCGCTCGTCGCGCCGCCCGATCCGGTGGCCGCGACCGCCGTCGCGGGCTCCCTCGGACTGCCCCGGCGGCTGGTCTCGATCCTGGAGGGCGAGGGGCTGTTCAACGATGTCACCGCGATCGTCCTCTACCACGTGGCGATCGCCGCGGTCGTCAGCGGAACGTTCTCCTGGCCGGGCGCGGTCGGCTCGCTCGTCCTGTCCGCGGTGGTGGCCGTGGCGGTGGGACTCGCGCTCGGCTGGATCTCCAACAAGCTGATGACGGTGCTCGGTGACGCGACGCTGCAGATCGGACTCTCGCTGCTGGTGCCGTTCGTCAGCTATGTGCTGGCGGAGGAGCTGCACGGCTCGGGTGTCCTCGCCGTCCTGACCACCGCGCTCTTCCTGGCCACGCACACGGCGGACGCCGACGACGTGATGGGACGGCTGGCCGGCAACTCCTTCTGGCAGATCGTCGACACCCTGGTGACCGGGGTCGCCTTCGGTCTGATCGGGCTGGAGCTCCACAACGCCTTCGGCGGGGCAGGCGGCCGTGCGTCCGCGATGCTCGGCTGGGGCGCGGCGGTCATCGGGGTCGTCGTGATCGTACGGCTGCTGTGGCTGCTGCCCGCGACCTGGCTGGCCAAGCGGATGCACAAGCTCCGCGACTACGACGAGGAGATCCCGACCAGCTGGCGCGAGACCGTGGTCATGTGGTGGGCCGGGATGCGCGGGGTGGCCTCGGTCGCCCTCGCGCTGGCGATCCCGCTGAAGACCGACAGCGGTGAGCCGTTCCCCGGCCGTGCGGAGATCATCTTCATCGCGTTCGCGGTCATCATGGCCACCCTGGTCATCCAGGGTCTGACCCTGCCCTGGCTGGTGCGGAAGCTCGGGGTACGGGCGGACACGAACGCGGAACGCGAGCTGGAACACTCACTCGCGATCCGCGCCGCCAAGGCGGCCAAGCGCCGGCTCAGGGAGATCGAGGACGTCGAGGACCTGCCGGAGGAGATCAGCGAACGGCTCCAGCGCGGCGCCGGCGACATCGGCGTACGGATCAGCCCCGATCTGATCGATGACGAGCGGCGTGAGTGGGTCACCAAGAGGGTGGAGCGCATCAAGACCGTCCAGCGCATTCAGCGCGAGATGATGTCGGCGGCCCGCCACGAGGTGCTTTCGGCCCGCAACGAGCCGGGCTCGGACCCCGAGATCGTGGACCGTGTCCTGCGCCACCTGGACGTGCGCAGCATGCGCTGAGCCGGTGCCTGAGCGGGTGCGCGGTCTCAGCCGCGGCCCGTGCGGGGACGCTCGCTGTTCTCGTGGTCCTCGGTGTCCTCGCGGCCCTGGTCGCGGTCCGGTGTTCCGCCGGGCTCGCGCGCGTCGCGTTCGGCCCGCTCGCTCCGTTCGGCCCGTTCCGAGACCAGCGGGCTCCGGCCGCGTGGGAGCAGTCCATGGGCGAGATCCGTCGAGATCCTTGGCAGCGCGTACGGATGGGTCTCCACCAGCCAGCCGATCAGCTGCTCCCGTACCGCGCAGCGCACCGTCCAGATGTCGTCCGCGTCCTTGGCCGTGACCACGGCGCGCACCTCCATCGTGGTCGTGGCGGTATCGGTGACCGCCAGATTCCAGGCCCTGCCGTCCCACGCCGGGCAGGCCAGCAGGATCTCGTGGAGCTTCTCGCGCATCGGCCCCATCGGCGCCGAGTGATCCAGCTGGAAGAAGACGGTGCCGGTCATCTGGACCCCGCCGCGCGACCAGTTCTCGAAGGGCTTGCTGGTGAAGTACGACACCGGCATCGTGATCCGCCGCTCGTCCCAGGTCCGTACGGCGAGGAAGGTGAGCGTGACCTCCTCGACCACGCCCCACTCGCCGTCCACCACCACCGTGTCGCCGATCCGCACCATGTCCCCGAACGCGATCTGGAAGCCCGCGAAGAGATTGCCGAGCGTGGACTGCGCGGCCACCCCGGCGACGATGCCGATGATGCCCGCGGAGGCCAGGATCGAGGTGCCGACGGCCCGCATGTCGGGGAAGGTGAGCAGGATCGCCGCCACCGCGACCACCACGACGACCGCCGTCACGATCCGCATGATCAGCGTCACCTGCGTACGGACCCGCCGGATCCGGGCCGCGTCCCGCGTCGAGGCCGCGTAACGGGCGTACGTGGACTCCACCGCCGCCGACACCATCCGTACCACCACCCAGGCACCGGCGCCGATGAGCACCAGCGAGAGCGCCCGGCCGATCCCGTCGTGATGGCTCTCGATGACCGGCCAACGGGTCTGCCGGAACGTACCGCGCAGCAGGGCAGTGAGCACGACCACCTGGAGCGGCAGCCGGCAGCGCCGCAGCAGCCCCCACAGCGGGCTCTCCGGGTGCCGGACGTCCGCGCGGCGCAGTACCAGATCGACGATCCAGCCGAGCGCGAGCGTCAGCAGCACCGAGCCGCCGAGCACGAGAAGCGGGCGCAGTACGTTCTCCATGGCTCCCTCGTCGGGTTCCGATACGGGCTGGCACGATGGCCGGATGGACATCATGCTCTTCCATTCCGTGTACGGTCTGCGCCCGGCCGTGCACGCCGCGGCGGACCGGCTGCGTGCCGCCGGGCACCAGGTGCGCGTGCCCGACCTCTTCGAGGGCCAAACCGTGACCTCTGTGGAGGAGGGTAGGGCCTTGAAGGACAAGATCGGCAAGGATGAACTGCTGCGCCGCGCGGTGCTGGCCGCCGCGCCGTACTCGGAACGCGGTCTGGTGTACGCGGGTTTCTCGCTCGGCGGCTCGATCGCGCAGACCCTGGCGCTCGGCGACACCAAGGCGCGCGGGCTGCTGCTGTTGCACGGCACGTCCGACATCGCGGAGAACGCGTCCGTGGACGATCTGCCCGTACAACTGCATGTCGCGGACCCGGACCCGTTCGAGCCGCACGACTGGCTGACCGCCTGGTATCTGAGGATGCGGCAGGCCGGGGCCGATGTGGAGATCTACCGCTACCCGGGGGCAGGGCATCTCTACACCGACCCCGATCTGCCGGACTACGACGAGTCGGCCGCCGAGGAGACCTGGCGGACCGGGCTCGCCTTCATCGACTCGCTCTGAAGCTGCGCCGGGAGGTGTTCAGCGGACGGGCCGCTCGGCCCGTTCCACCCGCTGTGAGCCCGACGCGGTGCGGTACGAGCGGGCCCAGGCGGTGGTCGCGGCGGGATCGGTACGGCGACGGGGCAGGCGAATCGGGAATACTCGCCTGCCCGTCGAACACCGGCTGCCTGACGGTCACGGTCCGGGGTTTCCCGTCCGCGGACCGGGGGTTGCCGCCTCTGGACCCCGGGCGTTCCCGCCTCCGGGGCCTCAGCCCTTGAGGGCCTTGGTGACCGCCGCGTTGAACTCCGCCACCGTCATGGGCGGGTTCTCGGTGCCCTCGGTGGTGAGCTTCTTGCCGTCCAGCTTCAGCGTCGGGGTGCCGCCCACCCCGCTCTTGTCGAAGGTGGCGGACATCTTCATCGCCCAGGCGTCGTACGTACCGTCCGTGACGTCCTTCTGGAACGCCTTGTTGTCCTTGAGCGCGCTCACCGAGTCCGCCACCTCGATCAGATAACTGTCCTTGGCGAACTTGTCGTTGGTCTCCTCGGGGTGGAACTTCGCCGAGTAGAGCGCGGTCTTGTACTGGAGGAACGCCTCGGGGCTCACATTGAGCGCCGCGCCCAGCGCCGACAGGGCGTTCTTGGAGCCCGTCCCGTTGTCGGAGTTGTCGATAAAGGTCGCGCCGACATACTTGATCTTGAACTTTCCGGAGTCGACACCGTTCTGGACGGTCTCGCCGACCGTCTGCTCGAAGGTCGCGCAGACCGGGCAGCGGGAGTCCTCGTACAGCTCCAGCGTGTTCTTGGCGTCGGCCTTGCCGATGACGACGGTCGTACCGTCCGTGCCCTCGGTGTTCTTCGGGGCGACGACGGACTTCTCGTCCTTCATCGCCTCCCAGTGCGAGGGCTTGTTGGCCTGGACGACGGCGAAGCCCACGCCGCCGGCTATCGCGAGGACCACGACGGCCGAGCCGATGACGACGAGCTGCCGGCGGACCTTGTCCTTCCTCGCCTGCCGCTCGCGCTCCTCGCGCAGCCGCTCGCGGGCTGCCGCCTTGTTGGCCTTGTTGTTGCGTGCGCTCATGATGATTCACTCCGTGTGATGACGTGACTACTGCTGGGGGACGGGCGCGGCTCAGACAGAGCTGAGCGCGAGGCGCGGCGGCCCCCGCCGTCCTACGGAGTGCACGAGAAGGCGGGTACGGGACGGCCGCGGGCGGTCCGCCGGGCGCGCCCCGCGCCGTACGGTCCCGCGGACCGTGCCCGCCGCCGCGACGGCGATCAGCAGCGGGCGGAAGGCGTGGGCGCCGGCGGCCCGGACCAGCCGGGACAGCGCGGCCTCGCCGTGCCGCAGCCAGAACGCGGCGAGCAGCCCGATCGAGACATGGGCGGCCAGCAGCAGCCAGGGCAGAGCCGGGTCGGGAGAGTTCAGCAGCGTGACCGCGGCGCCCTCGGGGGAGACCACACCGGGCAGCGGCGTACCGAAGGCGCCCCCGCACAGGACATCGAGGCCGACCGAGCGCAGCGACCCCGCGACGGGGCCGCCGGCCGGGCCGTAACAGGCGTGCTGACCGCTGGTGAAGACGGTGTCCGCGGCCAGTTCGAGCGGGACCAGCAGGGCCGCGATCCGCCAGAAGCCGCGCTCGCGGCCCGCCGCCGCGTAGGCGACCAGGAACACCACGACGCCGATCGCGGCGACGACGGACAGCGGCAGCGGCGCCCGGGACAGCAGCACATGCGAGCCCGCGGACAGCGTCACGACCAGTGCCGTGAACAGTGCTGCCCGCGCCGCCCTGAGCCGCGTCCCTGATATGTCCATTGTCGCCGAGTGTGCCATGCGTCCCTGTAAGCGGTCCTTAAGGATCCGGACAGGACCTGGAGCCGGCCGGGCTCAGCCCAGCCGGCCGTTGCGGAACAGGTCGACGAAGATCTGGTGGTCGGCCCTGGCCCGCGCGCCGTACGCGTGCGCGAAGTCCACCAGCAGCGCGCCGAAGCCCTCCTCGTCGGCCGCGATCGCCGCGTCGATGGAGCGCTCCGTGGAGAACGGCACCAGCGAGTGGCCGCTCTCGTTGTCCGCCGCCGCGTGCATCGTGGCCGTCGCGCGGCCGAGGTCGGCGACGACCGCCGCGATCTCCTCGGGGTCATCCAGATCCGACCAGTCCAGATCCACGGCGTACGGCGAGACCTCCGCCACCAGCTGCCCGATTCCGGCCAGCTCGGTCCAGCCGAGCCACGGGTCGGCGTGGGCCTGGAGCGCCCGCTGTGAGATCACCGTGCGGTGGCCCTCGTGCTGGAAGTACTCCCGTACGGCCCGGTCGGTGATGTGCCGCGAGACCGCCGGGGTCTGCGCCTGCTTCATATAGATCACGACGTCGTTCTCCAGGGCGTCGCTGTTGCCCTCAAGCAGGATGTTGTACGAGGGCAGCCCCGCGGAGCCGATGCCGATGCCGCGCCGTCCGACGACGTCCTTCACGCGGTACGAGTCGGGGCGGGCCAGGCTGGATTCGGGAAGGGTCTCCAGATAGCCGTCGAAGGCCGCGAGGATCTTGTAGCGGGTGGCGGCGTCCAGCTCGATGGAGCCACCGCCCGGCGCGAAGCGGCGCTCGTACTCCCTGATCTCGGTCATCGAGTCGAGCAGCCCGAAGCGGGTCAGTGAGCGGGCCGAGCGCAGGGCGGCGAGCAGCGGGCCCTGAGCCGTGTCCAGGGTGAAGGGCGGGACCTCGTCGTTCTTGGCGCCGGTGGCCAGCGCGTGGATCCGCTCGCGGTAGGCGCCCGCGTAGATCTCCACCAGTTCGGTGATCTGCTCGTCACTGAGCGCCTTGGTGTAGCCGATCAGGGCGAGGGAGGCGGCGAAGCGCCGCAGGTCCCAGGTGAAGGGGCCGACGTACGCCTCGTCGAAGTCATTGACGTTGAAGATCAGCCGGCCGTTGGCGTCCATGTACGTGCCGAAGTTCTCGGCGTGCAGATCGCCGTGGATCCACACCCGGCCCGTGCGCTCGTCGAGGAAGGGGCCGGTGGTCCCGCTCGCCGAACGCTCCCGCTCCAGGTCGTGGTAGAAGAGGCACGCGGTGCCCCGGTAGAAGGCGAACGCGGAGGCCGCCATCTTCCTGAACTTCACCCGGAAAGCGGCTGGATCGGCCGCCAGGAGCTCACCGAACGCGGTGTCGAAAACGCTGAGGATCTCCTCGCCGCGCTGCTCATCAGCTGTTTCAACGGGTCGCGGGACGGACATCGCGGGGTGCCTCCTGGTGCATGACAGTGGAGTGAGGGGCGTGGACGCCCCTCGCGAGTGGGCAACGCGTGACGCTACTCGCGAGTGCCCGCCGCTGTCAGTCCCGAGACGTAGACTTCGAGGCTGTCCCCCCAGACTGTCCGCAGCGCTGTGGGGCCCCGGGGTTCAGCCCTGGAAACACCAGGTTCACTCCTGGAAACCACACCGTGTCGTCCGCTCGCTGGAGGCCCTCGCCGTGACCAAGCCGCCGTTCACGCACCTGCATGTCCACACCCAGTACTCGCTGCTGGACGGTGCCGCGCGGCTGGGGGACATGTTCAACGCCTGCAATGAGATGGGCATGTCGCATATCGCGATGACGGACCATGGCAATTTGCATGGCGCCTACGACTTCTTCCATCAGGCGAAGAAGGCGGGGGTGACGCCGATCATCGGGATCGAGGCGTATGTGGCGCCGGAGTCGCGGCGCGTCAAGCGGAAGATCCAGTGGGGCCAGCCGCATCAGAAGCGGGACGACGTGTCCGGCTCCGGCGGTTATACGCACAAGACGATCTGGGCCTCGAACCAGACCGGTCTGCACAATCTGTTCCGGCTGTCCTCGGACGCGTACGCCGAGGGCTGGCTCCAGAAGTGGCCGCGGATGGACAAGGAGACCATCGCCAAGTGGTCGGAGGGGCTGATCGCCTCGACCGGCTGCCCCTCGGGGGAGTTGCAGACCCGGCTGCGCCTCGGCCAGTTCGACGAGGCGCTGAAGGCGGCCTCCGAGTACCAGGACATCTTCGGCAAGGACCGGTATTTCCTGGAGCTGATGGACCACGGGATCGAGATCGAGCGGCGGGTGCGTGACGGGCTGCTGGAGGTCGGCAAGAAGCTGGGGATCCCGCCGCTGGTCACCAATGACTCGCACTACACGTACGCGGGTGAGGCGCCCGCGCACGACGCGCTGCTGTGCATCCAGACCGGCAAGAACCTCTCGGACCCGGACCGCTTCCGCTTCGACGGGGCCGGTTACTACCTCAAGTCCACCGATGAGATGTACGCCGTGGACTCCTCCGACGCCTGGCAGGAGGGGTGCGCGAACACCCTGCTGGTCGCCCAGCAGATCGACACGGAGGGCTGGTTCCAGGAGCGGAACCTGATGCCCAAGTTCGATGTGCCCGAGGGCTTCACCGAAGTCACCTGGTTCCGTGAGGAGACGCTGCGCGGCATGGCCCGCCGCTACCCGAACGGCATCCCGGACGACCGGCTCAAGCAGGTCGAGTACGAGATGGGCATCATCATCGAGATGGGCTTCCCGGGGTACTTCCTCGTGGTCGCCGACTTCATCATGTGGGCCAAGAACAACGGCATCGCGGTCGGCCCCGGCCGTGGTTCCGCCGCCGGTTCGATCGTCGCGTACGCCATGGGTATCACCGACCTCGACCCGATCGAGCACGGGCTGATCTTCGAGCGGTTCCTCAACCCCGAGCGCATCTCCATGCCCGATGTCGACATCGACTTCGACGAGCGCCGGCGCGGTGAGGTGATCCGTTATGTGACGGAGAAGTACGGCCACGACAAGGTCGCCATGATCGGTACGTACGGCAAGATCAAGGCGAAGAACGCGATCAAGGACTCGGCGCGAGTGCTCGGTTACCCGTACGCGATGGGCGACCGGCTCACGAAGGCGATGCCCGCCGATGTCCTCGGCAAGGGCATCGACCTCAACGGCATCACCGACCCCAAGCACCCCCGCTACGGCGAGGCGGGGGAGATCCGGGGGATGTACGAGAACGAGCCGGATGTGAAGAAGGTCATCGACACCGCGAAGGGTGTGGAGGGCCTGGTCCGGCAGATGGGTGTGCACGCGGCCGGCGTGATCATGTCGAGTGAGACGATCACCGACCATGTGCCGGTCTGGGTGCGGCACACCGACGGCGTCACGATCACGCAGTGGGACTACCCGAGCTGTGAATCGCTCGGCCTGCTGAAGATGGACTTCCTCGGCCTCCGGAACCTGACCATCATGGACGACGCCGTCAAGATGGTGAAGGCCAACAAGGGCATCGACCTCGACCTGCTCGCCCTGCCGCTGGACGACCCGAAGACCTACGAACTGCTCTGCCGCGGCGACACGCTCGGTGTCTTCCAGTTCGACGGCGGGCCGATGCGCTCGCTGCTGCGGCTGATGAAGCCCGACAACTTCGAGGACATTTCCGCCGTCTCGGCCCTGTACCGGCCGGGCCCGATGGGCATGAACTCGCATACGAACTACGCGCTGCGCAAGAACGGCCAGCAGGAGATCACCCCGATCCACCCGGAGCTGGAGGAACCCCTCAAGGAGGTCCTCGGCCTGACACACGGCCTGATCGTGTATCAGGAGCAGGTCCAGAAGGCCGCCCAGATCATCGCCGGCTACTCGCTCGGCGAGGCCGACATCCTGCGCCGCGTGATGGGCAAGAAGAAGGCCGACGAACTGGCGAAGAACTTCGTCCTGTTCCAGGCCGGGGCCAAGAAGAACGGTTACTCGGACGAGGCGATCCAGGCTCTGTGGGACGTGCTGGTCCCGTTCGCCGGATACGCGTTCAACAAGGCGCACTCCTCCGCGTACGGCCTGGTCACGTACTGGACCGCCTATCTCAAGGCGAACTACCCCGCCGAGTACATGGCGGCGCTGCTCACCTCGGTGAAGGACGACAAGGACAAGTCGGCGGTCTATCTCAACGAGTGCCGGCGCATGGGCATCAAGGTGCTGCCGCCCAATGTGAATGAGTCGCAGTCGAACTTCGCCGCGCAGGGTGACGATGTCATCCTGTTCGGTCTGACGGCGGTCAGGAACGTCGGGCAGAACGTGGTGGATTCGATCATCCGGTGCCGTAAGGCGAAGGGGAAGTACGCGACGTTCCCCGACTTCCTCGACAAGGTCGAGGCCGTCGTCTGCAACAAGCGGACCGTCGAGTCGCTGATCAAGGCCGGTGCCTTCGACGAGATGGGCCATACCCGCAAGGGACTGGTCGCCCATCACGAGCCGATGATCGACAACGTGGTGCAGGTCAAGCGCAAGGAGGCCGAGGGGCAGTTCGACCTCTTCGGCGGCATGGGCGAGGAGGAGACCAGCGAGCCCGGCTTCGGACTCGACGTCGAGTTCTCGGACATCGAGTGGGACAAGTCGTATCTGCTCGCCCAGGAGCGGGAGATGCTGGGTCTTTACGTCTCCGACCACCCGCTCTTCGGTATCGAGCACGTCCTGTCCGACAAGTCCGACGCCGCGATCTCCCAACTGACCGGCGGTGAGCACGCGGACGGCGCGGTGGTCACCATCGGCGGCATCATCTCCGGTCTCCAGCGGAAGATGACCAAGCAGGGCAACGCGTGGGCGATCGCCACGGTCGAGGATCTGGCCGGCTCCATCGAGTGCATGTTCTTCCCCGCGACGTATCAGCTGGTCTCCACCCAACTGGTCGAGGACACCGTCGTCTTCGTCAAGGGCCGGCTCGACAAGCGCGAGGACGTCCCGCGCCTTGTCGCCATGGAACTCCAGGTCCCGGACGTGTCGTCGGCGGGCACCGACGCTCCCGTCACCATCACCATCCCGACGGTGAAGCTCACCCCGCCGATGGTCAGCAGGCTCGGTGAGATCCTCAGCCACCACCGGGGCAACTCCGAGGTCAGGATCAAGCTCCAGGGCGCCAGGAAGACCACGGTGCTCCGGCTCGACCGGCACCGCGTCCAGCCCGACCCGGCGCTCTTCGGCGACCTGAAGGTCCTGCTCGGCCCGGCCTGCCTGGCCGGATAGTCCTGGCCGTGCCTCGGTGAGGCGGACGCGTATGAGGGGCACCCCAGCTCAGGGGGTGCCCCTCATACGGTTACGGACGGCGGGTGGTGGGGTCAGTTGTGGCCGAAACGCTTCTGCTTGCCCTTGTGGGCTTCATCCGTCGGCGTGATCCTCGACTGCACCTGCTCTGACCGGTCCTCCATCGACGAGGACTTCGACTCTTCGGTGCCACGCTCGGTGTCCGAGCGGGCGTGCTGCTTGTTGCCGCGATCCCGGTTCTTGTTCTTGGCCATGATGCTGCCTCCTGCCGGGGGTTTGGATGCCAGGCCGGGTTCAGCCTCACATAAGCCGCCAATCGGCGCATTTTGGATCATTGCCGTGTGTAGTGGTCCCTTGTCAGCGGCTTGATCGGCTTCTAGCGTCGATACGCCACGCCGATGATCGAGTTCCGGACGTTAACCCTGTTGCCGTCGGGCAGACTCGAAGGAAACCCGCAGTAACTCCTGATCTCACGATCCCGAGGTTCCCGAAAGAGGGTGGAACACGTGGACCGCTGCGTCGTCCTGGTGGACGCCGGCTATCTGCTGGGCGCCGCCGCGAGTCTCCTCGCCGGAGAACCGGCCCGTTCCCGCATCACCGTCGACCACGCCGCCCTCATCCAGGGCCTGCGCGAACGGGCCGAGGCCGATACGGAACAGCCGCTGCTCCGTATCTACTGGTTCGACGGCGCCCCCGACCGGGTCCCGCAGCCCGAACACCGCCGGCTGCGGGTCATGTCACGCGTCACCGTCCGGCTCGGCGCCCTCACCCGCAGCGACGGGCGCTGGGCGCAGAAGGGCGTGGACGCGGCGATGCACGCGGAGCTGACCGAGCTGGCCAGAAATCGTGCTTGCTCGGATGTGGTGCTGGTGACCGGGGACGGGGATCTGCTACCCGGCCTGATGTCCGCGAAGGAGCATGGCGTCGCCGTCCATCTCTGGGCCGTGCAGGCCGCCGACGGCGACTACAACCAGTCCGAGGACCTGGTCGCCGAGGCCGATGAGCGGCGGGTGCTCGACCGGGCCTGGATCACCAAGGCGGTACGGGCCAAGGACCTGGGCGGCGTCTGCGCGCCACCGCCGGCGCCGCGGCCCGAGATCGCGGCGATTCTTTCGGCGCCGCTGCCCGAATCGGCGCTGGCCGCCTCCGCGGAGCGGGCGGCGGAGGCGGAGGCGGAGAGCGGCGCCGCCGCCGCTGCCGCCGCTGCCGGGCGCAACGGCTCGTCGTCCGCGCCCGCCCCCGCGGGGCCAGGCGCGGAACCCCATCCCGCGGGCACGGGCAGCAGGGGCGTCCCGACGCCCAAGGACCTGGCGGGGCTGCGCGGCCCCGGCGCCCCGACCCCGGGCCCGTCGGGGCAGCAGTCCGGGCAGCATCCGGCCGGGGCGACGCTGCGGTGGTCCTCCGACAAGGGGTGGGTCGAGCGGCCGGGCAGCGGTACGGCGGGCGAGCCGCCGGAGACGGCCTCGCTGCCGACCCTGGCCCAGCTGACCAGCGCGGAGCAGCGCTGGGCGGACCGGGAGGAGGACATCACCACGGTGGGGGGCGATCCCTTCGAGGTGGGGCAGGTGTTCGCGCGGCGGTGGATGGAACGGCTGCCGGATTCCGGACATGTGCAGAAGCTGTCCGTGATGTATCCGCGGGTTCCGCACCGTATCGATGGGGAGCTGCTGCGGTACGCGGCGCGGTTCGGGCTGCTGGCGCACAAGGACGACCAGATCGATGAGCACGATCGGTATGCGATTCGGGCCGGGTTCTGGCGGGAGATCGATGTGCGGGCGGCGGCGGATACGGCTTCGCCGTAGGTCGGCGGGGCGGGGCGGGGCGGGGCGCCGTCCGGCCGGGGTGCGGTCGCGGTGCCCGTTGCGGGACGGTTCGTGCCCTCGCGTCGCCGACCACGACCCCG
Source organism: Streptomyces sp. NPDC056835 (assembly GCF_042789485.1). Taxonomy (NCBI): domain Bacteria; kingdom Bacillati; phylum Actinomycetota; class Actinomycetes; order Kitasatosporales; family Streptomycetaceae; genus Streptomyces; species Streptomyces sp. NPDC056835. Next base: position 154,336 of record NZ_JBHUBB010000013.1, on the reverse strand, counting down.
CCCAAAGCGCGCCGTATCCCTACAACGTAAGGTCCTTGCTCGTGAGTACGGTGTGCGTGGTGCGCGATCTGGTCAAGACGTACCCCGCCGCGCGCGGCAGACGAGGCGTCCCCGGGACGCCGGCGGTGCGGGCCACTGACGGGGTCTCCCTCGACGTACGGCGCGGTGAGATCTTCGGTCTGCTCGGGCCCAACGGAGCGGGCAAGTCCACTCTCGTACGCCAGCTCACGGGTCTGATGCGGCCCGACTCCGGTGAGGTCGAGGTCCTGGGGCACGATCTGGTACGGCATCCCGAGCGCGCCTCCCGGCTCATCGGCTATCTCGGCCAGGAGTCGACCGCGCTGGACGAACTGACCGTCGCGCTCGCGGCGGAGACCACCGGCCGGCTGCGCGGGCTGCCGCTGCGGGTGGCGCGGGCCGAGCGGGACGATGTGCTGGCCGAGTTGGGACTCACCGAGATCGCCGGGCGGCCCCTGAAGAAGTTGTCGGGGGGGCAGCGGCGGCTGGCCTGTTTCGCCGCCACGCTGGTGGGGGAGCGGCCCGTGCTGGTTCTTGATGAGCCGACCACCGGTATGGACCCGGTCGCGCGGCGGGCGGTGTGGGCCGCTGTGGACCGGCGGCGGGCCGAGCACGGCGTGACCGTACTGCTCGTCACCCATAACGTCATCGAGGCCGAGACGGTGCTCGACCGCGTCGCCGTGCTGGAGCGGGGCAAGGTCATCGCCTGTGACACCCCGTCCGGGCTCAAGGAAGGGGTCGCCGGCGAGGTACGGGTGGAGCTCGTGTGGCGCGAGCGCGCGCCGCTCGATGTCCCCGAGGTCGCGGCGCTGCGGGATTCGGCGCAGGAGTCGGGGCGCCGCTGGGTGCTGCGGCTCGCACCTGACGAGGCGCGTGCGGCGGTCGCCGCGGTGACCGGCGGCGCCGCCTTCGCGGCGCTGGACGATTTCACGCTGGCGACGCCGAGTCTGGAAGATGTCTATCTGGCGCTCGGCGGCCGGGCGAAGGGGTTGGTCAAGGCGTGAGCAGCCGTTTCGCGAGCGACGCCCGTACGCCCGTACCGAACAGGAGCAGCACCAGGTGAGCATCGTGCGCGCGGAGGCCGTGTCCGGGAGAGCCGGGACCGCGGCGGACAACGTGAACGAGCCGGCGGACGGCGCGCCCGCGCCGCTCGCGCCCCGGGCGCGGCTGCTGCCCTCGCTCGCGGCCGTGTACCGCGCCCAGCTGTCCCGGGCCCGGGTCGCGCGGATCCCACTGCTCTTCGTGGCGACGTTCCAGTCGGTCGGGATCATGATCCTGATGAGGGGCGTGGTGGACGGGGGTGACGAGGCGCGGGCGGTGGTCGCCGGGTCGAGTGTGCTCGTCGTCGCGTTCGTGGCGCTCAATCTGCTCGCCCAGTACTTCGGTCAGCTGCGCGCGAACGGTGGGCTCGACCACTACGCCACCCTGCCCGTGCCGCCCGCGGCGGTGGTGCTCGGCGCGGCCGGTGCCTATGCCTCGTTCACGGTGCCGGGCACGGCGGTCACGGCCGTCGCCGGCAGTGTGCTCTTCCAGCTGCCGCTCACCCATCTCTGGGTGCTGGTCGCGGTGATTCCGCTGTCGGGCGCGGCGCTCGCCGGTCTGGGCGCGGCGCTCGGTCTGCTCGCGCCCCGGCAGGAGCTGGCGACGCTGCTGGGCCAGCTGGGCATGTCGGCGGCGCTGCTGCTGGGTGTGCTGCCCGCGGACCGGCTGCCGGGCCCGATCGGGTACGCGCGTGACCTGCTGCCCTCCACGTACGGGGTGGAGGCTCTTGCCCGTACGTTCGACGCCCGTCCCGACTGGCCGGTGGTCGCCTTCGATCTCGCGGTGTGCGCGGCGGTCGGTGTCTGCTCGCTGGCCGTGGCGACCTGGGCGTACCGGCGTGCGGCGGTCCGATGAGGCACCCCCTGGCCAGGACTGGCACGATGGCACAGTGACCGCACCTTTGACGCCGCCCCACCAACCGCCGCACGACGATCCCTGGCAGACACCGCCGGCCGGGGGATCGCCCTATCCCGGGGCCGAAGCGGAGAAGGGGCCCGATATGAGGACCGAACTGCGCCAGGCCGTCGTGGTGATGGTGGTGGTTGCGGTCTCGGGTCTGGCGCTCGGGCTGCTGTGGCTGTGGCTCTCGCCGCGTATCCCGTTGATCTCGGACGAGACGGCGGTCTTCCTGAAGGACACCGAGGGCGAGGAGGCGATCGCGGGGGACGGTACGTTCCTGCTGCTGGCGCTCGCGTTCGGGGTGGTCAGCGCGGCGCTGGTCTTCGTCTTCCGCAGGCGCGGCGGTATCCCGCTGGTGGTGGGTCTGGCGCTGGGCGGACTGCTGGGCGCGGTGCTCGCCTGGCGGATCGGCGTCTGGTTCGGCCCCACGTCGGACGTGGTGGCGCACGCCAGGGCGGTCGGCAAGGGCGTCACGTTCGACGCGCCGCTCGAATTGAACGCGAAGGGCGCGCTGCTGGCGTGGCCGATCGCGGCGATGGTGGTCCATCTGGCCCTGACGGCGCTGTTCGGTCCGCGCGATCCGGAGCCGCGCTGGGAAGACTGGGGCCCGGTGGCGTATGGCCCGGCGCCCGCGCCTGATGCCGCTGTCGGCCCGGCGCCCGCGCCTGATGCCGCTGTCGGTCCGGCGCCCGCGCCTGATGCCGCTGTCGGTCCGGCGCCCGCGCCTGACAACGCCGCCGGTCCGGCGCCCGCGCCTGGCGACGCCGCGCCGCGCTGACCGTCAGCCCCGGCCGATGGGTGCCACGACCGCCGAGGTGAGCGACGCCAGATCCGCCGGGGACAGCTCGACCTCCAGGCCCCGGCGGCCCGCCGAGACACAGATCGTCACATGGGCCTCCGCCGAGGCGTCCACTACGGTGCGTAGCCGCTTGCGCTGTCCCAGGGGCGAGATCCCACCGCGTACATAACCTGTCGTACGTTCCGCGGTCACCGGGTCCGCCATCGAGGCGCGTTTGCCGCCGACCGCCGCCGCGAGGGCCTTCAGATCGAGCGAACCGGCGACCGGCACGACGGCCACGGTCAGTTCACCGTCGACATCCGCGACCAGGGTCTTGAAGACCCGGTCGGGAGAGACACCAAGGGCCTCGGCCGCCTCCTCGCCGTACGAGGGCGACGCCGGGTCGTGCGCGTACGCGTGCAGGGTGTACGGCGTGCCCGCGGCCGTCAGGGCGACCGTCGCCGGTGTGCCTCCGGACTGCTGCTTCTTGGACTTCTTAGCCAAGGCGGTTGTTCCCCCGGTGAGTTGAGAGGTGTCAGTTGGGGCTGGGCGGCGTGTGCGTCAGATTCACGGCGGGCAGCGAGGGGAGATGGCGGATCACCGCCGTCTCGGCCCGCAGGAGCTTCAGCTCCGCACGCAGCCGGGCCGCGATGTCCGGGGCCTCCAGCAGCCGCTGCTTGGCCGGGATGTCGAGTACGGCCGCCGCGGCGACCAGATAGGACACCACCGAGGGCTCGTCGGGCAGATCGTCGCCGGACAGCGAGCGCTCACGCGCCCCGGCCAGCCGCTTCTGGTAGCTGCGGAACGCGCGCAGCACGCCTTCGGCGAGCGTGCCCGCGCCGTCGCCCGCTTCCTCGGGGAGCTCTTCCAGCTCGGCCGTCAGATACGGGCCACTCGCGTCGATCGAGAGAAGCCGGACCCGGGTGGTGCCGGTGGCCACCACCTCGAAGCTGCCGTCGGGGCGCTCCCGTATCGTCGCCGCGTCAGCGACGCAGCCCACCGGGTGGAAGGATTTCAGGGGGTCGGGGCCGAAGCCGGCGGCGGGCCCCCGGTCGGTCAGGGTGGTGCCGTCCGGCATCCCGGGCGCTGTCGGCGCGACTTCGTGTCCGTCGCGGATGGCGACCACGGCGAAGCGGCGCGGCTCGGACTCATCGGTCTTGAGCAGCTCGCGCATCATCGCGCGGTAGCGCTCCTCGAACACGTTCAGAGGCAGGACGAGGCCCGGGAACAGCACCGCGTTCAGCGGGAAGAGAGGGAGGCGTGCGGTGGTCACAACGGTCAAGCGTAGTGGCCGCGGGGCCCTCTCCGTTCTGTCCTGCTCCGCAAAGGCATCGCCGAGGCCACTTGGATCCGTACGGCGTGCCGCGATTCGAGGAACTGACCCAGTGGATCGTCGGTGAGCGAGGTCCACGGGAAGGAGGTCGCGTACGACCCGATCAGCCGGAACTGCTCCAGCGCTTCCTGCCAGCGCCCCCGCTCCACCAGCACATACGTCAGCAGATTGCGCACCTCGGCCGGCCACGGGTCGCCCGCCTCGTACTCGGCGGACACCGCGATCGCGAGATCGGCCGCCGCGTCGATCCGGTCCGCCTGGACGGAGGTGGGCTCGCCGCTCAGCAGCAGGGTGAAGGCGGCGCGCACGGGCAGCGCGCGGACGAGGGAGCCGGGCAGGGCGTCGTACGCCGCCTGTTCGGCGAAGTCGAAGCACTCGCGGTGCGAGCCGTACCACTCGGCGGAGAGGTACTGGAGGGCCGCGACATGGCAGCCGTAGTGGTGCGAGGAGCGGCGCACGGCCTGCTCCCACAGCGACTCGAACGCGGTGTGGGGGGCGTGCGTACCGCGGGCGTGGTCGAGCGCGACCCGCCAGGGCACCGGATCGCGCGGATCACCGTCGGCCGCCGCGTCGATCATCGGGCCCGTCTCCCGCAGCCGCTCGGCGCGGGCCGGTGACTCCCAGGCCCTGCGGATGACCAGCTCGGCCCGGACGAGAAGCGCGTCGGGATCGCGGGGCGCGGCGCGCAGCCAGGCCGTGAGCCACCCGTCCCGGCCGTACGCGAACGCGGCCAGCCGCATCACGTAGCGGTCGCGGTTCTCCCATTCGGCGGCCTCGCGCGTCGTCGCGAGCAGCTTCGCCGCGGGTTCGTACTCACCGAGAGCGGCGGCTACGAGCGCGGGAGCGAGCCGTTCGTCGGGAGCGTCGAGCAGCACCGCGTCGTCCGGCGGCAGCCCGGCGGCGAGCCGCGGGGTGTGCCGGACCATACGCGCGGTGCTGATCAGGGCGCGGAGCAATGACATGGTGCGGACCATTGAAAACCGCAGGTCGCGGCCGCGCCAGGGGGCAGCTGTGAAGCTTTCGTATCGGGCGAAAAGGTTGTAGCGCCCAAAGTCAAGGCAAGGTAAAGAAACCCGGGATGCCGCGACATCCCGGGTGCGCCAGGGGACTGCCCGGGATGCCCTCGGCGGGTCCGGGTATCCATACGCTCCGCAGCCGTCTGTCAGCCCCGCCGCAGCAGCCGGGACGCTCCCGCCGCCACTGTCGTCGCCAGGATCCAGCCCAGCATGATCAGCACCGCCGCCGCCCACTGCCAGCCGCCCTCCAGCAGCCAGTGGCCGTCCTGGCCCAGGTCGATCACCGGGATCAGCAGGTCCAGGGCGAACAGCGCGGGATTCCACGCCGGGTGCCCGTCGCCCTTGATCGGCGGCGGGGCGTGGCGGGCGAAGGCGACCGTACTGGCTCCCCACAGCACCGCCATCCACAGCGCCGCCCGGCCCGGCCGGTAGCCGTACGCCACCGTCCAGTCCTGGAGGTAGCCCCAGAGCTTCGCCGCGAGCGGCAGCGTCTCGCGGCGCCGGCGCTGTTTGGCGAGAAGGACCTCGCGCGCGTCCGCGTCTTCGCCGCTGTTGCGCAGGACTTGGGCCAGCCGCTCGTACGGCTCCGGGGAGTACTCCGGGGTCGCCGCCGCCACCCACTCCAGCCGCCTGATCAGCGGGAAGTGGCCGAACGGGACGAGGTTCTCGTACGCGAAACCGCCCATCGCGAGTCCGCCTGGGCCCGGCCAGCTGGTCGACATGTCGACCAGTGTGATGATCTTCGCGCCGCTCAGCACGACCCTGCCTTCCTCCACCCGCTCGCACTTGAACCGCAGCTCGGGGGTGTTGATCCGGCGCAGCGACAGTTCCTCCGTGGGGGAGAGACAGAACCGCGCCTGGTCCATGTCGACCGCGTCGCCGAAGCGGCCGTCGTCCAGCCGCACTCCGCCTCGGCACTCGAAGCGCTGCAACCGCGTGCCGAGGAGCGGTGTTGCGACGCTGCCGACGCCGTGCGGGGGTGTCATCCCGGGGTCACCGGTCTCCGTGCTCACCCACGCGCCCGTCATGTACAGCGACCGCTCCACCGTCAGCTGCGGTGCGTTGAGCGCCCGCCGCTCCTCCGCGGCGCGCAGCCGGCTGCCGCGCAGGCTCAGTGACACGCCGATCTTGGCACCGCGCAGACTGACCTCGCCATATGTCTCGATCTGATCGGCCTGGAGGTCCTGGGCGACGGACATTCCGTCCGCGGTGATCGCCCGGCCCAGCCGGTCGGGACGCACATCGATCTGGCTGATCAGCAGATCCGTACCGATCTGGGCGTCGGTCAGCCGGATACCCCGCTCTACCCGGCAGCGCGGCAGATGGAGATCGCCCTCGGTGTGCAGCCGGGCCGCCTCCAGCCGGGGGATGGCGCAGCCCACCATCCGCAGGGTGGTGAAGCGCGACTCGGGCAGCACCACCTCGTTCTCGAAACGGCAGTGGTTCAGCTCGACGTACGGGGCGATCGTGCCGCCCGCGAGATTGAGCGTGCCGGTGATCTGCACCCCGCGGAGCTTGAGCGCGGCGACCCGCCCGGGCAGCGCGGCGGGGCCGTTGAGCAGGAGCAGCGCGATGACCCTGGCGCGGACACTGCGGTCCGTGCCCCAGGGACGCGGTGCGAAGGGGTCGTTCAGTAATGCGTCCGACGTGCTCAGGTCGTACGTACTGCCGTTGCGGAACGACTGCCACATGCCGAGTTCCGCCGCGCTGAGCCAGTCCGGAGATTCGTCGTTGTGCGGCTCGGTCACGGCCGCGCCTCCGCTTCCCCTGTGCGTACGGATGGTCCGTACAACTGATGACGGATGTCCGTGCGACTGATGAAAGGTGGTCGTACATGCGTTGTTCCCGCTGAGTGACGTGCTGAACGCTAATGGTGACCCGTAGTGAACATGGCGTGTATCAGCCAGTGATACGCGCGACCGGCGGCCTGATCCGGTCTGAGAGAATTGACCCCGTGATCTCACGAATCGATCTGCGCGGCGACGCCCTCCCCGAGGGTGGAGACCTGCGTGACCTGCTGCCCCGAGCCGAGTTCGACGTGGAAGCCGCCCTGGAGAAGGTGCGCCCGCTCTGTGAGGACGTGCGCCATAGGGGTACGGCGGCGCTGATCGACTCCGCGCGGAAGTTCGACGGAGTGACACTGGAGCGGGTCCGGGTGCCCGCGAAAGCCCTTATTGACGCCCTGGAAGCGCTTGATCCGGCCGTACGGGCCGCGCTGGAGGAGTCGATCCGGCGCGCCAGGCTGGTCCACCGCGCGCAGCGGCGCTCCTCGCACACCACTCAGGTCGTGCCCGGCGGCACGGTCACCGAGAAGTGGGTGCCGGTCGGGCGGGTGGGGCTGTACGCGCCCGGCGGCCGGTCCGTCTACCCGTCGTCCGTGATCATGAACGTGGTGCCGGCCCAGGAGGCGGGCGTCGAGTCGATCGCCCTGGCCTCTCCGGCGCAGCGAGAATTCGGCGGCCTGCCGCACCCGACGATCCTGGCCGCGTGCGCGCTGCTCGGGATCGACGAGGTGTACGCGGCCGGTGGCGCCTCGGCCGTCGCGATGTTCGCGTACGGCACCCCGGGCCCCGACGGCTGCGCGCCCGCCAACATGGTCACGGGCCCCGGCAATGTCTGGGTCGCCGCCGCCAAGCGCTACTTCACCGGCCGGATCGGTATCGACGCCGAGGCGGGCCCGACCGAGATCGCGATCCTCGCGGACGCGACCGCCGACCCGGTGCATGTCGCGGCCGACCTGATCAGCCAGGCCGAGCACGACCCGCTGGCCGCCGCCGTCCTGGTCACCGACTCCGCCGAGCTGGCCGACGCCGTCGAGAAGGAGCTGGAGCCGCAGGTCGCGGCGACCAAGCACATCGAGGACCGGGTGGTCCCCGCGCTCTCCGGCCGGCAGTCCGCGATCGTGCTGGTCGACTCCGTCGAGGACGGCCTGCGGGTCGTCGACGCGTACGGCGCCGAGCACCTGGAGATCCAGACCGCCGACGCCGCCGCGCTGGCCGCGCGGGTCCGCAACGCGGGCGCGATCTTCGTCGGCCCGTACGCCCCGGTCTCGCTCGGCGACTACTGCGCGGGCTCCAACCACGTACTGCCGACCGGCGGTTGCGCCTGCCACTCCTCGGGACTCTCCGTCCAGTCCTTCCTGCGCGGTATCCACATCGTGGACTACAACGAGGAGGCCCTGGCCGAGGTCGCCCACCATGTGGTGACGCTCGCCGAGGCCGAGGACCTGCCCGCGCACGGCGCGGCGCTCAAGGCGAGGTTCGCGTGGAAGGTGCCCGGAAAGTGACGTTCGGTATCGACGATCTGCCCGTACGGGACGAGCTGCGCGGCAAGTCCCCCTACGGCGCGCCCCAGCTGGACGTCCCCGTACAGCTGAACACCAACGAGAACCCGTACCCGCTGCCCGAGCCGCTGGTCGAGCGGATCACCGAGCGCGTCCGCGAGGCCGCCCGGAGCCTCAACCGCTACCCCGACCGGGACGCCGTCGAGCTGCGCACCGAGCTGGCACGGTATCTCACCCGCACCGGAAAGCACCCGCTGACCGCCGCGAACGTCTGGGCCGCCAACGGCTCCAACGAGGTCATCCAGCAACTGCTCCAGACCTTCGGCGGTCCCGGCCGTACGGCGATCGGCTTCGAGCCCTCCTACTCGATGCACGGACTGATCGCCCGCGGCACCAACACCGGCTGGCTCTCAGGACCGCGCAACGAGGACTTCACCATCGATGTGGAGGCGGCGAGGAAGGCCGTCGCCGAGCACCGCCCCGATATCGTCTTCATCACCTCGCCCAACAACCCCACGGGCACGGCGGTCGACGCCGGGACCGTCCTCGCGCTCTACGAGGCCGCCCAGGCCGCCGGGCCGACCCTGGTCGTGGTCGACGAGGCGTACGTCGAGTTCAGCCACCGCGACTCCCTGCTGCCCCTCATCGAGGGCCGGCCGCTGCTCGTCGTGTCGCGCACGATGTCCAAGGCGTTCGGGGCCGCCGGGCTGCGTCTGGGCTATCTCGCCGCGCACCCCGCCGTGATCGACGCCGTCCAACTGGTGCGCCTGCCGTACCACCTGTCCGCCGTCACACAGGCCACCGCGCTCGCCGCGCTGGAGCACACCGATACGCTGCTCGGGTACGTCGAGACGCTCAAGGCCGAGCGGGACCGGCTGGTGCGGGAGTTGCGGGCGATCGGTTACGAGGTCACCGAGTCGGACGCGAACTTCGTCCAGTTCGGCCGCTTCGAGGACTCCCACGCGGCCTGGCAGCGGATCCTCGACCGGGGTGTCCTCATCCGTGACAACGGCGTACCGGGCTGGCTGCGGGTCACCGCGGGCACCCCGTCCGAGAACGACGCGTTCCTCGACGCGGTACGTGAAATGAAGAAGGAGCAGCGCGCATGAGCCGCATCGGCCGTGTCGAACGCAGTACGAAGGAGACCTCCGTCGTCGTCGAGATCGATCTCGACGGCAGCGGCAAGGTCGATGTGTCGACCGGGGTCGGCTTCTACGACCACATGCTCGACCAGCTCGGCAGACACGGCCTGTTCGACCTCACCGTGAAGACCGAGGGCGATCTGCACATCGACTCGCACCACACCATCGAGGACACCGCGCTGGCCCTCGGCGCCGCCTTCAAGCAGGCCCTCGGCGACAAGGTCGGGATCTACCGCTTCGGCAACTGCACCGTCCCGCTGGACGAGTCGCTGGCCCAGGTGACGGTGGACCTGTCGGGGCGGCCGTATCTCGTGCACACCGAGCCCGAGAACATGGCGCCGATGATCGGCGAGTACGACACGACCATGACCCGGCACATCCTGGAGTCGTTCGTCGCGCAGGCGCAGATCGCGCTGCACGTACACGTTCCGTACGGGCGCAACGCGCACCACATCGTGGAGTGCCAGTTCAAAGCCCTCGCCCGCGCCCTGCGGTACGCCTCCGAGCGCGACCCGCGGGCTGTTGGGATTCTTCCTTCGACCAAGGGTGCTCTGTGAGCGACGCACGCGCGGCCGCCGGGCCGCAGGCGGACATGATGCCCGCACCTCTGCGCCGTGTGGGCGACGGTGACATCAGCCGCAGCCGCGGCGGGGCGAACGAGGAGATGCTGTGACCGGTCTGTCGACCATTCTGATCGTCGTGGGGCTCTTCCTCGCCGGCGGTGTGTACTCGTTCCACAAGCAGAAGCTGCCCATGGGCGTGATCGTGCTGCTGGGCATCTGTTCCGTGCTGTGTCTGGTCGCCGGGGTCCTGCGTATCCAAGGGATCTGGGGATGAGCAAGAACGTCGTCGTCTTCGACTACGGATTCGGCAATGTCCGCTCCGCTGAGCGCGCCCTCGCCAGGGCCGGCGCCGACGTCGAGATCACCCGCGACTTCGACCGCGCCATGAACGCGGACGGGCTGCTCGTCCCGGGCGTCGGGGCCTTCTCCGCCTGTATGAAGGGCCTCACGGCTGCCCGCGGCGAGTGGATCATCGGCCGCAGGCTCGCCGGTGGCCGGCCCGTCATGGGGATCTGCGTCGGGATGCAGATCCTCTTCGAGCGCGGTATCGAGCACGGCGTGGAGACCGAGGGTCTTGACGAGTGGCCCGGCACGGTCGCGCCGCTCAAGGCCCCGGTCGTCCCGCACATGGGGTGGAACACCGTCGAGGCACCCGAGGGCAGTGAGCTGTTCGCCGGGCTCGGCCCGGAGGTCCGCTTCTACTTCGTGCACTCGTACGCCGTGCACGAGTGGGGCCTTGAGGTCACCAACCCCAAGATCCGTGCTCCCAAGGTCACCTGGGCCACCCATGGCGAGCCGTTCGTCGCCGCCGTGGAGAACGGCGCCCTGTGGGCCACCCAGTTCCACCCCGAGAAGTCCGGCGACGCCGGCGCCCAGCTGCTGACCAACTGGATCGGAACCCTCTGATGTCACCCGAGGCTCTTGTGCCGAAGCTTGAACTCCTGCCCGCCGTCGACGTCCGCGACGGCCAGGCCGTCCGGCTCGTCCACGGCGAGTCCGGTACGGAGACGTCGTACGGCTCCCCGCTCGAAGCGGCCCTCGCCTGGCAGCGCTCGGGCGCCGAGTGGCTGCATCTGGTCGACCTCGACGCGGCGTTCGGCACCGGTGACAACCGCGCCCTGATCGCCGAGGTCACCGAAGCCATGGACATCAAGGTCGAACTGTCCGGCGGGATCCGCGACGACGCCTCGCTGGCCGCGGCCCTCGCCACCGGCTGCACGCGGGTCAACCTCGGTACGGCCGCGCTGGAGAGCCCCGAGTGGGTCGCCAAGATCATCGCCGAGCACGGCGACCGGATCGCGGTCGGCCTCGACGTACGCGGTACGACGCTGCGCGGGCGCGGCTGGACCCGTGACGGCGGTGATCTCTACGAGACACTGGCCCGGCTGGACTCCGAGGGCTGCGCGCGGTACGTCGTCACCGACATCGCCAAGGACGGCACCCTCCAGGGCCCCAACCTGGACCTGCTCAAGAACGTCTGCGCCGTCACCGACAAGCCGGTCGTCGCCTCCGGCGGGGTCTCCTCGCTGGACGATCTGCGCGCGATCGCCACGCTGGTGCCCGAGGGCGTCGAGGGCGCGATCGTCGGCAAGGCGCTGTACGCCAAGGCGTTCACTCTGGAAGAGGCGCTGGCGGCGGTGTCCGGATGAGCGACGGCGTACGCGACGGCGCACGCGCCGGAGAGGTACGGAAGATCTCGTCCGACGGTCCCTGGGAGGAGTCCATCGGCTACTCACGCGCGGTGGAACTCCCCAACGGCCTGGTCCTGGTGGCCGGATGCACGGCGATGGTCGACGGCAGGATCTCGGCGGGCGGCCCCTACGAACAGGCCAGGGCCGCCTTCGGGGTCGCCGTCAAGGCGCTGGAGGAGCTGGGGCTCGGCGCGGAGCATGTGGTGCGCACACGTATGTACATCACCCATGTACGGGACGCCGACGACGTGGGCCGTGCCCACAAGGAGCTGTTCGACGCCGTACGTCCCGCCGCGTCGATGATCGTCGTCTCCGGCTTCATCGACCCGAGTCTGGTCGTCGAGGTCGAGGTCGAGGCGTACCGGCCCGAAGCACAGCGGCCCGAGGCGCAGCGGCCCGAAGCGCACCGAGGAGGTGCCGGATGACACTCGCCGTACGAGTCATTCCCTGCCTGGACGTGGACAACGGCCGGGTGGTGAAGGGCGTCAACTTCCAGAACCTGCGGGACGCGGGCGACCCGGTCGAGATGGCCAAGCTGTACGACGCCGAGGGCGCCGACGAGCTGACGTTCCTCGACATCACCGCCTCCTCCGGCGACCGCGAGACGACGTACGACGTGGTGCGCCGCACCGCCGAGCAGGTCTTCATCCCGCTCACGGTCGGCGGTGGCGTACGCACCCCCGAGGATGTCGACAAACTGCTCCGGGCGGGCGCGGACAAGGTCGGCGTCAACACCGCGGCCATCGCGCGCCCCGAACTCATACGGGAGATCGCGGAACGCTTCGGGCGTCAGGTGCTGGTGCTGTCGGTCGACGCGCGGCGCACGCCGTCGGGGTCCTTCGAGGTGACGACGCACGGCGGACGCAGGGGCACCGGCATCGACGCCGTCGAATGGGCGCACCGCGCTGCCGAGTTGGGCGCGGGGGAGATCCTGCTCAACTCGATGGACGCCGACGGTACGAAGGACGGCTACGACACGGAGATGATCGCGGCCGTACGCGGGCATGTCACCGTGCCCGTCATCGCGTCCGGGGGCGCGGGCAGGCTCGGTGACTTCGCGCCGGCCATCGAGGCGGGCGCCGACGCCGTTCTGGCCGCCTCCGTCTTCCACTTCGGTGATCTGCGGATCTCGGAGGTCAAGGGCGCGCTGCGCGAGGCGGGTCATCCGGTGCGCTGACGCGCGCCGCGCACGCGGTGGGTCAGCCTCCGTTCGTGAAGGTCGGTCAGGTCCGGTGAGAACCGGCGAGAACTGGTGAAGACCGGTGAACTCGCCGGTGCTCATCCGCCGGTTTCGCCGCGACAGTGGAATCGCCAGTCATCATCGCGGTTCCACTCCGGTGCGCCCGACGGCATTCGACGATTCGCGGCAGCTCGCGGTGTGGCTCCGTCACGACCGAGAGGCACCCGCCGTGCACCCGTATCCCCCACTACGTTCCGCCACCCCTCACTCCCCCCGCTCCTCAACGCTCATGGGCGGGCGCGCTCGCGACCGCCGCTCTGGTCGCCGTGCTGATCCCCGGCGCGTCCGGCGCGCGGGCCGCCGGCCCCGCCGAGGCCGCGGACAACCCGTACGAGCGCGGACCGGCCCCGACCGTGGCCACCATCGAGGCCGACCGCGGCCCGTACGCCGTCTCACAGACCCCGGTCGCCCCGGGCGCCGTCAGCGGATTCGGCGGCGGCACGATCTACTACCCGACCTCCACCGCGGACGGCACCTTCGGCGCCGTGGCCGTCGCGCCCGGCTTCACCGGTACGCAGTCGAGCATCGCCTGGCTCGGGCCCCGGCTCGCCTCCCAGGGCTTCGTCGTCTTCACCATCGACACCCTGGGCGGCCTCGACCAGCCCGCGAGCCGGGGCCGCCAACTCCTCGCGGCGCTGGACCATCTGACGGTGAGTTCGGCCGTCAGCGGCCGGATCGACCGCGCGCGGCTGGGCGTCATGGGCCACTCGATGGGCGGTGGCGGCGCACTGGAGGCCGCCAAGAACCGCACCTCGCTGAAGGCGGCCGTCCCGCTGACCGCCTGGAACCTGGACAAGACCTGGCCCGAAGTGCGTACCCCCACCCTGGTGGTCGGGGCCGACGGCGACACCGTCGCGCCCGTCGCCTCGCACTCCGAGCCCTTCTACACCTCGCTGCCGGGCTCGCTCGACAAGGCGTATCTGGAACTGAAGGGAGCCACCCACAACGCGCCGAACACCGCGAACACCACCATCGCGAAGTACAGCGTGTCCTGGCTGAAGCGGTTCATCGACAACGACACCCGCTACGAGCGGTTCCTCTGCCCGCTGCCCCAGCCGGGCCCGGCCATCGTGGAGTACCGCGGGAACTGCCCGCACCACTCCTGACGAACCGGCCCCTGGATCAACCGGCCCCCGGATCAACCAGCCCCTAGATACCGAGCTTCGCTTCCTGGAGCCGCGCGATCGCGTCCTTGTCGCCGTCCAGCTCCACATTCGCCGCCGACTGCCGGCCGAACGCGAAGAGCAGCAGCTCACCCGGCTCGCCGGTGACCGTCACCACCGGTGTGCCGCGGTGGGCCACGGCCGTCTGGCCGTCCGGGCGGCGCAGCACCAGGCCGACCGGGGACTTCCGGCCCATCATCCGGCCGGCCTTCTCCAGCCGCGACCACAGCGTGTTCGCGAAGACGCTGTCCAGCTCCCGGGGCGCCCAGTCCGGCTGCGCCCGCCGTACGTCCTCGGTGTGGACATAGAACTCGACGGTGTTCGCGGCCTCGTCGATCTGCTTGACGCCGAACGGGGACATCCGGGGCGGGCCGGTACGGATCAGCTGGATCAGCTCCTCGTACGGCTTGGCGAGATACTCCGCCTGCACCCGTTCGAGCCGGTTCCTGAGCACGGCCAGTACCGTCCCGCCCGCCGCGTCCGGGCGGCGCTCGCGGACCACGACATGGGCCGCGAGATCGCGGGTCAGCCAGCCTTCGCAGAGCGTCGGCGCATCGGGGCCGGCAGCCTCCAACAGGTCGGCGAGCAGAAGTCGTTCACGCTTCGCATGGGTCGACATACCCGTAAGCCTACGGCGGCCCGGCCCCGTCCGCCCAGTGGACGGCCCGGCCGCCTGCCCCGAAGGCGCGGCACAATGGCCGTATGACCAGCACGCCCCCGTCCACGGGTCCGGCCGGCGGACTCGACCCCGCCATCGCCGCCCGGCTCAAGCGCAGCGCCGACGGCCTCGTCCCGGCCATCGCCCAGCAGTACGACACCGGCGAGGTGCTGATGCTCGGGTGGATGGACGACGAGGCCCTGCACCGCACCCTGACCACCGGCCGCTGCACCTACTGGTCGCGCAGCCGGCGGGAGTACTGGGTCAAGGGCGACACCTCGGGCCATGTCCAGCACGTCAAGTCCGTCGCCCTGGACTGCGACGCCGACACCGTTCTGGTCCAGGTCGACCAGGTGGGCGCCGCCTGCCACACCGGCGCGCGGACCTGCTTCGACGCCGACGTACTGCCGCTCGGCCGCTGACGTCCGGACGGCGACCGTACGGGCGTCCGGGCGGCGGCCGTACGGTGGTGACCTCCGCGTGGTGACCTCCGCGTGGTGACCGTACGGAGCGGGCGTTCAACAGTCCGCGCCCAACGCCTTCCGTCCAACGAGTAGGGTCAGCGGCCATGGACCTTGAGACCTTCCGCAAGCTGGCGGTGGACCGCCGCGTCATCCCCGTCAGCCGGCGCCTCCTCGCGGACGGCGACACCCCGGTCGGCCTGTACCGCAAGCTCGCCGCCGAGCGCCCCGGCACCTTCCTGCTGGAGTCCGCGGAGAACGGCCGCTCCTGGTCCCGCTACTCCTTCATCGGGGTACGGTCCGCCGCCACCCTCACCGAGCGCGACGGCGTCACCCACTGGCTGGGCACCCCGCCCGTCGGCGTCCCCGTCGACGGGGACCCGCTGGTGGCCCTGCGCGCCACCGTGGAGGCCCTGCACACCCCCCGTGACCTCTCCTCCGGCATGCCGCCCTTCACCGGCGGCATGGTCGGCTACCTCGGCTACGACATCGTCCGGCGGCTGGAGCGGATCGGCGAGCACGGCCGCGACGATCTGCGCATCCCCGAGCTGACCATGCTGCTCACCTCGGATCTCGCCGTACTCGACCACTGGGACGGCACCGTCCTGCTGATCGCCAACGCCATCAACCACAACGACCGCGACACCGGTGTGGACGAGGCGTACGCGGACGCCGTCGCCCGGCTCGACGCCATGGCCGCGGATCTCGCCGAGCCGGTACGGTCCGCGCCCACCGCGCTGCCCGTCTCCGAACTGCCCGAGTACACCGCGCTCTGGGGCGGCCCCGACTACCAGGCCGTGGTCGAGGACATCAAGGAGCGCATCAGGGCGGGCGAGGCCTTCCAGGTCGTCCCTTCCCAGCGCTTCGAGACCCCCGTCACCGCGAGCGCGCTGGACGTCTACCGGGTCCTGCGGGCCACCAACCCGTCGCCGTACATGTACCTCTTCCGCTTCGACGGCTTCGACGTCGTGGGCTCCAGCCCGGAGGCGCTGGTCAAGGTCGAGGACGGCCGGGCGATGGTCCACCCCATCGCCGGCACCCGGCCGCGCGGCGCCACGCCGCGGGAGGACCAGGCCCTCGCCGACGAACTGCTCGCCGACCCCAAGGAACGCGCCGAGCATCTGATGCTCGTGGACCTCGGCCGCAACGATCTCGGCCGGGTCTGCGAGCCAGGCACCGTCGAGGTGGTCGACTTCATGTCCGTCGAGCGCTACTCGCACGTCATGCACATCGTGTCCACGGTGACGGGACGGGTCGCCGAGGGGCGCACCGCCTTCGACGTACTGACCGCCTGCTTCCCCGCGGGCACCCTCTCCGGGGCCCCCAAGCCGCGCGCCATGCAGATCATCGACGAGCTTGAGCCCACCCGGCGTGGCCTGTACGGCGGCTGCGTCGGCTATCTCGACTTCGCCGGGGACTCCGACACCGCCATCGCCATCCGTACCGCCCTGCTGCGTGACGGCACGGCGTATGTGCAGGCGGGAGCGGGTGTTGTCGCCGACTCCGATCCGGTCTCCGAGGACACGGAGTGCCGGAACAAGGCCGCCGCCGTGCTCCGCGCCGTCCACACGGCCAACCGGCTGAACGCCGGGTAACCCCCGGGCGGCCGGGCGGGTGGAGCCGTAGGGGATAGTGGGGTGCGTGAGTGCCGTACCCGTACCCCAGCCCCGTACCGCAGGACCCGCGGCCACCGCCAGGAGCGGCGGCGGCGGGGGCCGTCGCGCTCTCGCCGCGGCGCTGCTGCTCGGTGCCGCCGGCGCCGCCGTCGCGTTGATCGCCTCCGGCCAGATCTGGGCCGAGGGCACGGCGGCCGTGGGCGGCGGCTCCGTGCCGCTCGACGCCGACGGCCGGGATGTCACCGGAGTTCCGGCCGCGCTCGGCATCGTCGGACTCGCGGCGCTCGTCGCCGTCTTCGCCGTACGCGGAGCGGGGCGCGTCCTGGTCGCGGCGCTGCTCGCGCTGAGCGGCGCGGGCGTGGCCGTCGCCGCGTTCCTCGGCGCGTCGGACAGCACGGCCCTCGACGAGATGGCCGCGAAGACCACCGGCGACAGCGCCGCCACCGTCGACGCCCTGACCCACACCGCGTGGCCCTACGTGACCGTGGCCGGTGGTGTGCTGATCCTGCTCGCGGGCGCTCTGGCCCTGCTGTACGGGCGGCGCTGGCCGGGGATGTCGGGCCGGTACGAGCGGCCCGGCGCGGGTCCTGACGGGCGTGGCGGCGGCGGACGCGGGCACGCGGCGGCCGGCAAGGCGCCCGCCGTGGACCCCGACCGTCCCGAGGACCTGTGGAAGGCACTGGACCGCGGCGAGGACCCCACGCGGGAGAGCTGACTCACACCGTCGTACCCCAGGGGCCTGTACGGGTCCCGTATGCGGGACAATGTGGGTTGAACGTCCGACTCACACGGCGCGACAGCAACGCACAGCGCAACAGCAACACAGCAACGAGGAGCAACTCATGGCGGGCACCAGCCACGGACACACCCCGGCCGCCTGGACCGGCGCGACCATCTGCTTCATCGGCTTCTGCATCGCGGGAGTCTTCATGGTGGCGGCGAACCAGCCCGGGTTCTGGGCCGGTATCGGCGTGGCCCTGCTCGGTGGCGTCGTCGGCCTGGCGATGAAGGCCGCGGGCCTGGGCATGCCGAAGGAGTCGGCGGAGATGGCGGAGGCGAGGGCCGCCGCGGTGCGGCAGCACATCGAGAACCCCGCGGGTACGCAGGCCCGGTCCGAGGCGCAGGCGCAGACCGTCTGACGGACCGCGTCGGCGCACGCCCCGGCGCGCGCACTGAGATGTACCGCGCGCACTGAGATGGACAAAGACGCGGTCCGGCGGGACCGGGCTGCGTCTTTCCGTACGAACGGGGACAATCACCGGGTGGATGACGCCCTGCCTGTGCCCGCGCCCGACCGGTCGGCCCGTCCGCCGATGACTCCGCCGACGACTCCGTCGATGACGCGGCGGCTGCTGCCGCCGCTCGCCACCCTCGCGGGGGTGGCCGCCGCCTTCACCTACGTCGGGCTGGTCGACCCGAACGAAACCGGCCACTACCCGGTCTGCCCGCTGTACGGCCTGACCGGCGTCCTCTGCTTCGGCTGCGGCGGGCTGCGCAGCGCCCACGCCGTCGCGCACGGCGACTGGATCGCCGCCCTCGGCGACAACGCCCTCGCCACCATCGGCTATCCGGTCTTCGCCGTCCTGTGGGTGGTGTGGCTCGTACGTGCCCGGAGGGCGCTCCCCGTGGCGATCACCCTGCGGCCCTTCTGGTGGTGGGCCCTCGGCGGGGTGATCCTGGCCTTCAGCGTCATCAGAAACCTGCCCTTCGGCTCGTCGCTCGCGCCATGATGGTCCAGGCGGTGTCATGCTCGGCCCACCGGATGCGGGTCCTCCGGCCAGTTCCGGCTAGCATCGATATGGCTGATCCTGATCCAATGGCCGGTCCGAGCGGATCTGATCGGCGACCGAGCTTGATTCGAACCAGTCCCGGAAGGGGGCCGCTCGCGTGAGTGTGCTCGACGAGATCATCGAAGGCGTACGCGCCGACCTCGCAGAGCGGCAGGCGCGCGTGGGCCTTGACGAGCTCAAGGAGCGCGCGGCGAAGGCGCCTCAGGCCAAGGACGGTGTCGCCGCCCTGCGCGGCGAGGGCGTCCATGTGATCTGCGAGGTCAAGCGCTCCAGTCCGTCGAAGGGCGCGCTCGCCGCGATCGCCGACCCCGCGGCCCTGGCCGCCGACTACGAGGCGGGCGGCGCCGCCGTCATCTCCGTACTGACCGAGCAGCGCCGCTTCGGCGGCTCGCTGGCCGACCTGGAGGCCGTACGCGCCAGGGTCGACATCCCGGTCCTGCGCAAGGACTTCATCGTCACCTCGTACCAGCTGTGGGAGGCGCGCGCGTACGGCGCCGACCTGGTGCTGCTGATCGTCTCCGCGCTGGAGCAGCCGGCCCTGGTCTCGCTCATCGAGCGCGCCGAGTCGATCGGGCTCACCCCGCTCGTCGAGGTGCACGACGAGGACGAGGTCGAGCGGGCCGTGGACGCCGGGGCGAGGATCATCGGTGTCAACGCCCGCGATCTGAAGACGCTGAAGGTCGACCGGAGCACGTTCGAGCGGGTCGCCCCCGAGATTCCGGCCGGCATCGTGAAGATCGCCGAGTCGGGGGTGCGCGGGCCGCACGACCTGATCGCGTACGCGAACGCCGGGGCCGACGCGGTGCTCGTCGGGGAATCGCTGGTCACCGGCCGGGACCCGAAGTCCGCGGTGGCCGATCTGGTGGCGGCGGGCGCCCATCCGGCGCTGCGGCACGGGAGGGACTGAGCTCACCGTGTCCGCGACTTTCGTTGCCGTGCGTGTGCCGCACGCGCCGCTGGCGCGCGGGTGCCGCCCGCGCGGGTGCCGTGCGCCCGCGCGGCGGGTGCATGGGCGACGGGTGCGGTACGTGATCGGCGATGAGCCGGGGCAGGTCAACGGGATGCGATGGCGCGGGGCCGCGCGTTAGGCGTGGCCTTCGCGGTGCGGTGCCCACGGGTTGTGTGCGCGGTGCCGTGCCTTCTGGCCGTGCCCTCGTGTCCGTCGCCGGGCGCGGGGCCATCTCGCCTTGGCGCAACACGGTGCTCCCTCTCCGTCTCCGTCGCTCCTGAGGAGTTCTCGCGTGTCCGAGTTCTTTGTTCCTGACCCTGACGGTCATGTCCCGAGCGCCGAAGGGTACTTCGGTGCCTTCGGCGGCAAGTTCATTCCCGAGGCGCTGGTCGCCGCCGTCGACGAGGTCGCCGTCGAGTACGAGAAGGCCAAGGGCGACCCCGCCTTCGCCGCCGAGCTCGATGACCTCCTGGTCCACTACACCGGGCGGCCCAGCGCGCTGACCGATGTGCCGCGGTTCGCCGAACACGCCGGTGGTGCCCGGGTGTTCCTCAAGCGGGAAGATCTGAATCACACCGGCTCCCACAAGATCAACAATGTGCTGGGGCAGGCATTGCTGACGAAGCGGATGGGCAAGACCCGGGTCATCGCCGAGACCGGGGCCGGGCAGCACGGCGTCGCGACCGCGACCGCCTGTGCGTTGTTCGGGCTTGAGTGCACCATCTACATGGGGGAGATCGACACCGAGCGCCAGGCCCTGAACGTGGCCCGGATGCGGATGCTCGGTGCCGAGGTCGTGCCCGTGAAGTCCGGCAGCCGGACGCTGAAGGACGCCATCAACGAGGCGTTCCGCGACTGGGTCGCCAATGTGGACCGTACGCACTATCTGTTCGGGACGGTCGCGGGGCCGCATCCCTTCCCCGCGATGGTGCGGGACTTCCACCGGGTCATCGGCGTCGAGGCCCGGCGGCAGATCCTGGAGCGGGCCGGGCGGCTGCCCGATGCCGCCGTGGCGTGTGTGGGGGGCGGGTCCAACGCGATCGGGCTCTTCCACGCGTTCATCCCCGACGCGGGCGTACGGCTGGTGGGCTGTGAGCCGGCCGGGCACGGGATCGAGAGCGGGGAGCACGCCGCCACCCTGACCGCGGGCGAGCCCGGCATCCTGCACGGGTCGCGGTCGTACGTTCTCCAGGACGAGGAGGGCCAGATCACCGAGCCGTACTCGATCTCGGCCGGTCTCGACTACCCCGGCATCGGCCCCGAGCACGCGTATCTCAAGGACAGCGGGCGCGGGGAGTACCGGGCGGTGACCGATGACGACGCGATGCGGGCGCTGCTGCTGCTGTCGCGTACGGAGGGCATCATTCCGGCGATCGAGAGCGCGCACGCGCTGGCCGGCGCGCTGGAGGTCGGGCGCGAGCTGGGCGAGGACGGGCTGATCATCGTCAACCTGTCGGGGCGCGGCGACAAGGACATGGACACGGCCGCCCGCTACTTCGGGCTGTACGACGGGGAGGGCACCAAGTGAGCGGGAACATCCAGCTGCTGAGCGACACACTCGCGGCGGCGAAGGCCGAGAACCGCGCCGCGCTGATCGCCTATCTGCCCGCCGGGTTCCCGACCGTGGACGGTGGGATCGAGGCCGTGAAGGCCGTCTTCGACGG
The DNA here is from genome assembly GCF_042789485.1 of Streptomyces sp. NPDC056835. Taxonomy (NCBI): domain Bacteria; kingdom Bacillati; phylum Actinomycetota; class Actinomycetes; order Kitasatosporales; family Streptomycetaceae; genus Streptomyces; species Streptomyces sp. NPDC056835. The sequence continues at coordinate 133,030 of NZ_JBHUBB010000013.1, read as the reverse complement.
TGGCGCGGACGTGGTCGAGGTGGGGCTGCCGCACAGCGACCCGGTCCTCGACGGGCCCGTCATCCAGACCGCCGACGACATCGCGCTGCGGGGCGGTGTGAAGATCGCGGATGTGATGCGTACGGTCCGCGAGGCGCACGGGGCGACCGGTAAGCCGGTGCTCGTGATGACGTACTGGAATCCGATCGACCGGTACGGGATCGAGCGGTTCACCGCCGAGCTGGCCGAGGCGGGCGGCGCCGGGTGCATTCTGCCGGATCTGCCCGTGCAGGAGTCCGCGCTGTGGCGTGAGCACGCCGAGAAGCACGGGCTGGCGACCGTGTTCGTGGTGGCTCCGAGCAGCAAGGACGAGCGGCTGGCGAAGATCACGGCGGTCGGCACCGGCTTCGTGTACGCGGCGTCGCTGATGGGCGTCACCGGTACGCGTGCCTCGGTGGGCCTGGAGGCCAAGAACCTGGTGGAGCGTACGCGCGCCACGACCGGGCTGCCGGTCTGTGTCGGGCTCGGGGTGTCCAACGCGGAGCAGGCGGCGGAGGTCGCCGGATTCGCGGACGGTGTGATCGTCGGGTCCGCGTTCGTGAAGCGGATGCTGGACGCGGAGGACGAGGTGGCGGGGCTGGCCGCGGTGCGCGCGCTCGCGGGTGAGCTGGCCGAGGGCGTTCGCAAGCGCTGACGGGTGATCTCACCCGTACGGGTGGACCTGGGACCGGGGAGGTGCGTAGGCGCCTCCCCGGTTCGTTGCTGTGGGCGTGAGCGAGAAGAACCGTGAGGCAAACCGGAGCGCGAGAGAGCGGCTCCAGCAGGAACGTGCGGCGGACAGGACGCGGGAGAAGCGCCGGCGGACCCTGGTCGCCTCCGCGGCGGTGGTCGGAGTCCTCGGCCTGGTCGCGGTGGTCGGGCTGGTCGTCGCGAATGTCGGCAAGGACAAGGCCGACAGCGCGGGGGGCCCGGTCAGCGCGCCGTCGGGGCTGACGGGCAAGGACGATCTGGCGATCCCCGTGGGAGCGACGGACGCGCCGTCCACGCTCACGGTGTGGGAGGACTTCCGCTGCCCGGCCTGCGCCCAGTTCGAGAACGGCTTCAGGAGCACGATCCAGCAGCTGGAGAAGGCGGGGGAGCTCAAGGTCGAGTACCACCTCGCCACACTCATCGACGGCAATATGGGCGGTACGGGCTCGCTGCGCGCGGCCAACGCGGCGGCGTGCGCGCAGGACGTCGGCGAGTTCGCCCCGTACCACGATGTGCTCTACCAGAACCAGCCCGCGGAGACGGACGACGCCTTCGCCAAGAACAGCTATCTGCTGGATCTGGCGGGCAAGGTCGACGGGCTGGAGTCCGCGTCCGGCTTCCGGGAGTGTGTGGAGGGCGGCAAGCACGACGACTGGGTGAACAAGTCCGCCGAGGCGTTCCGGACGGGTGGTTTCTCCGGGACGCCGACCGTGCTGCTCAACGGTGAGTCGGTCTTCCCGAAGAAGGGCGCCGAGAACATCACGCCCGACAATCTGAAGAAGTGGGTCACCCAGGCCAACAAGGGCAAGAAGGCGGGTACGACCACCCCGTCCGCGCCCTCCTCGATCCCGGTCGGTTCGGCGCCCGCGGGGACCCCGTCGCCCTGAGCTCGTTATGCAGAAGTTGCCGGGCGGGTTGCCTTGGATCCCGCCCGGCACTGTAGCGTCGGTTCTGCCATGGACCTTGCATACATTCCCAGCCCGTCGACCGGAGTGCTCCACCTCGGACCGCTCCCGCTGCGCGGCTATGCCTTCGCCATTCTCATCGGGTTGTTCGTCGCCCTCTGGATCGTCAACCGGCGCTGGGTCGCCCGTGGCGGCAAGCCGGGAACGACCACGGACATCGCCGTCTGGGCCGTACCGTTCGGTCTGCTCGGTGGCCGCTTGTACCACGTCATCACCGACTACCAGCTGTACTTCGGTGAGGGGCGCGACTGGGTCGACGCCTTCAAGATCTGGGAAGGCGGCCTCGGCATCTGGGGCGCGGTGATGCTGGGCGCCGTGGGCGCGTGGATCGGCTGCCGCCGCCGCGGGATCGCGCTTCCGCCGTACGCCGACGCGCTGGCCCCGGCCCTCGCCGTGGCCCAGGCCATCGGACGCTGGGGAAACTGGTTCAACCAGGAGCTGTACGGGAAGTCGACCGATCTGCCGTGGGCGCTGAAGATCAGCGAGGGGCCCAACCGGGAGGCCGGTCTCTACCACCCGACGTTCCTGTACGAGTCCCTGTGGTGCCTCGGGGTCGCGGCGCTGGTCATCTGGGCGGAACGCCGCTTCAAGCTCGGACACGGACGGGTCTTCGCGCTCTATGTCGCGGCGTACTGCGCGGGCCGCGGCTGGATCGAGTACATGCGGGTCGACGAGGCGCACCACATCCTGGGCCTCCGGCTCAATCTGTGGACCGCGATGATCATCTTCCTGCTCGCCGTTGTCTATCTGGTGGTCTCCAGCAAGCTGCGGCCCGGCCGTGAGGAGATCGTGGAACCGGACAAGGACGCCGGCGTCCCGGCGAAGGACGACGACGCCAAGGAATCCGCCGAGGAATCCGCGGAGGATGGCTCCGATGGCTCCGATGGCTCCGATGAGGCCGCGGTGACCGCCGAGGCGCCCGGAACCGCCGGGAAGAGCGAGGATCCGTTGTCCGGAGCGGCCAAGGACGGGCGCGGCTGAGCCCTCCCCGGGCTCCCCGGGCTTACCGGCGGCTCGCCAGCGACAGGGTTCCGCGGGCCGCCGCCACGATCGCCGCGTCCACGAAACGGCCGTCGGGCAGGGCGTGCGCGCCCGCGTCGGCCGCCGCCGCCTCGATGATCTCCTCGGCCTCGACGATCTCCCGGGCGGTGGGCAGATACGCCCGCTCGATGACCGGCAGCTGGCGCGGGTGGATCGCCGCCCTGCCGACGAGCCCCAGCGCTCTGCCGCGGCGGCAGGACGCCGCGAGGCCGTCAAGATCCCGCACGTCGGGGTAGACCGACTGGGCGGGCGGTGCCAGGCCCGCCGCGCGGGCCGCGACCACGGCCCGGCCGCGTGACCAGTCCAGGCCCGCGTCGTCCCGTACCCCCAGATCGGCGCGGAGGTCCGCCTCGCCCAGGGCGATGCCCCGGACCGCCGGGTGGGCGGCGGCGATGGCGTGGGCGTGTTCCACCGCGAGGGCCGATTCGAGCAGCGCGTAGAGCGGGACATCGGGCGCGCGCGATGCGACGCGGTGGATGTCCGAGGCGTGGCTGACCTTCGGAACGCGCAGCCCGGCGAGCCCCGGGAGGCCGGCCAGCGACGGCAGGTCCCGTTCGTCGGCGATCCGGACATGGACCGGGGTCTCGTGGGAGGACGACAGGAACTCGGTGGTGGCCGCGCGCGCGTACGCCTTGCGGTCGGGCGGCACCGCGTCCTCCAGGTCGACGATCACGACGTCCGCGCCGCAGGACAGCGCCTTCGCCATTGTCTGCGGACGGTCCCCGGGCACATACAGCCAGGTGAGAGGGATCGGCCGGATGAGCGGCGCGGTCACAGTACGTCGGCCGAGCGAAGCGCGGCGATCTCGGGCCGGGACAGGCCCAGCTCGGTCAGGACGGCATCGGTGTCCGCGCCGTGCGGGCGGCCCGCCCAGCGGATGGAACCGGGGGTCTCGGAGAGCCGGAAGAGGACGTTCTGCATCCTGAGCGGCCCCAGCTCCGGGTCGGGGACCTCGGTGACGGTGTCCAGGGCCTGGTACTGGGGGTCCGCCATGACCTCGCGGATGTCGTAGACGGGCGCGACCGCCGCCTCGGCCTTCTCGAACGCGGCCATGGCCTCCTCGCGGGTGTGCCGGGCCATCCAGTCGCCCACGGCGGCGTCCAGCAGGTCCGCGTGATCCGCGCGCCCGCTGCCGGTGGTGAACCATGGCTCGTCGATCAGCTCCGGGCGGCCCACCAGGCACATCACGCGTTCGGCGATGGACTGCGCGGACGTGGAGACCGCGAGCCAGGAGCCGTCGGCCGTGCGGTAGGTGTTGCGCGGGGCGTTGTTGCGGGAGCGGTTGCCGGTGCGCGGCTGTACGTAGCCGAGCTGGTCGTACCAGAGCGGCTGCGGGCCGAGGACGGTGAGGATCGGCTCGATGATCGCCAGATCCACCACCTGGCCACGGCCCGTGACGGCCCGGCCGCTGAGCGCCGTCATCACCGCGTACGCCGTGGCCAGCGCGGCGATCGAGTCGGCCAGGCCGAACGGCGGCAGTGTGGGCGGGCCGTCCGGCTCGCCCGTGACGGCGGCGAACCCGCTCATCGCCTCGGCGAGCGTGCCGAACCCGGGGCGGTGGGAGTACGGGCCGAACTGCCCGAAGCCCGTCACCCGGGTGAGTACGAGCCGGGGGTTGGCGGCGGGCAGCTCTTCCCAGCCGAGCCCCCATTTCTCCAGGGTGCCGGGCCGGAAGTTCTCGATGATCACATCCGCTCCGGCTGCGAGCCCGAGCAGCAGATCACGGCCGCCCGGGGTGGAGAGATCGAGGGTGATGGGCCGCTTGTTGCGGCCGAGGAGCTTCCACCACAGGCCCACGCCGTCCTTCGAGGGGCCGTGCCCGCGCGACGGGTCGGGGCGAGTGGGGTGCTCGACCTTGATCACCTCGGCGCCGAAGTCACCGAGCATGGTGGCGGCGAGCGGGCCCGCGAAGAGCGTCGCGAGGTCGAGGACGCGCAGACCGGCGAGGGGCGGGGCGGGCTCGCCGGGTCCGGGCGGCCCGGCTGGCCGGCCGGGTTCGGGCCGTCCGGATTCGGGCTGCTGAGGGGCGGGGCTGCTGGGGGCGGGCGCGCTCATCGGACCTCGATCTCGGTGCGGTACGGCATGGAGGTGGACGCCCCGGGGCGCTGCACACAGAGCGCGGCGGCGGCCGACGCCCAGCTCATCGCCTCGGGCATGGGGCGGCCCTCGCACAGCGCGACGGCGAGAGCGCCCACATAGGTGTCACCGGCGCCGGTCGTGTCCACGGCGGACACCCGGGGCGCGGTCACCAGGACGGACGCCGTGTCCCGGGCCGCGTACAGACTCCCCGCCGCGCCCATGGTGATCACGACCTCGGGGACCCGCAGGAGCAGGGCCTCGGCCGCCGCGTGCGGGGCGGCGATCCCGGTGAGGGTGGCCGCCTCGTGCTCGTTGGGTACCAGCAGATCGACGGCGGCGAGGAGTTCCGGCGGCAGGGGCTGGGCGGGCGCCGGGGTGAGGATGGTGCGTACGGAGTGCCGGCGCGCCGCCTCCGCGCCCTCCAGCACGGCGCTCAGCGGAAGTTCGAGCTGGAGGAGCAGGGTGTCGGCGGCGGCGATCACGCTTTCGTCGCCGGGCCCGAGCCCGCTGACCGTACCGTTCGCCCCCGGGATGACGACGATCGCGTTGCCGCCCTCGTCGTCGACCACGATATGGGCGGTGCCCGAGGCGCCCTCGTGGGTGCGCAGGAGATCCGTGTCGACCCCGGAGGCTTCGAGGGTGTGCCGCAGCAGCTCTCCGTACTCGTCCGCGCCGACCGCGCCGATCATCGCGACCTCACCGCCCGCGCGGGCGGCGGCGACGGCCTGGTTGGCGCCTTTGCCGCCGGGGATCGTACGGAAATCCCGTCCGGTCACGGTCTCGCCGTGCTTCGGGGCGTGCTCGACATACACGACGAGATCCATATTGGCGCTGCCGAGCACCACGATGCCGCTCATGCGCGACGCGCCTCCCTCTGCGGCTTCTTCCCGGCCCGGCCGTCCCGCGCTGCCCGGCGCGGTTCATGGCCGATCAGATCCTCGGGCTGTACCCGGGTGATACGCGGATCGCTCATCGGGCGCCCGCTGGCTGCTGAGCCGAAGCCGGCTGAGGGGACGTCACATGAGACGGCGTCAGCTCGACGAACGCCGCCTCGTGCGCGCGGCGGCGTTCCGTATCGCGGGCGAACACCTCGTACGCCACCTTCGTCAGCGCGCTCGCCGGGGCGTGCAGATCGAGGCGGCTCGCCTCGGCCACGTCCCGCGCCCACTCGGCGGGGACGGCCGCCTCGCCGCCCAGCGCCCCGGCGAGCGCGCCGCTCATGGTGGCGATCGAGTCGCAGTCCCGGCCGTAGTTGACCGAGCCGAGGACCGTACGGCGGTAGTCGCCCGCGCCGATCAGCAACATGCCGAGCGCGATGGGCAGTTCCTCGATGGAGTGCAGCCGGGAGGGGCGGCGGGCGCCGAGCGACGGGGCGCGGTAGTGCGGGCCGACCGTGTCGAACGGCGCGACCGCCTCGCGCAGCCCGCGCAGCGAGGACTCCGTGTCGCGGTGCCGGGCGGCCACCGCGCACACCGCCTCGATCGCCGCGCGCGTGCCGTCCTTCGCCAGGCCCAGACAGGTCGCCACCACCGACGCGGGGGTGGCGTCCGGCAGACACGCGGCGGCCACGGCGGCGGCGAACACCCCGGCCGCCTCCCGCCCGTACGAGGACTGGTGCGCGCCCGCCACCTCGATCGCCTCGGCGTAGGCGGCGGCCGGATGCGCCGCGTTGACCAGACCGATGGGCGCCATGTACATCGCCGCACCGCAGTTGACGATATTTCCGGTGCCCGCCTCGCGCGGATCGACATGCCCGTAGTGCAACCGGGTCACCAGCCACTTCTCGGCGAGGAAGATCCGCTGGAGCGGCAGCGCCTCGGCTTCGAGCTCCGGGATCCAGCGCGGGGTGGAGATCAGGTCGGGCACGAGATGGTCGGCGACCGCGTACGCGTCGAGATGGTCGCGGACCTTCTCGTACACCCGGATCAGCGCGTGCGTCATCAGGGTGTCGTCGGTGATGTGTCCGTCGCCCTTGTGGTACGGGGCGAGCGGGCGGGCGGTGCGCCAGTCCTCGTTCCACGGTCCGACGATGCCGGACACCCGGCCGCCGTGCCGTTCCACGATCTGCTCGGGGGAATACCCCTCGACCGGACCGCCGAGCGCGTCACCGACGGCCGCGCCGATCAGACAGCCGGTGATCCGGTCCGTGAGGGGGAGGGGCGTCGGGGGTGCGCTCTGTGGTGTCATGTCTGAATTGTCCATCCGGAGTGGTCAGTTCCGTGGCTGCGAGCAGTCCGGCGAGTTCGACGAGATCGGTCCCGGCGAGCCGGGGGAGCGCACACCCCGCCAAGGTCCGGCAGGCGTCCCGCCAGGCGGCCGGTACGGCGTCGCCCCCGCCGAGCGCGCCGGTCAGCGCGCCGGCGAGGGCGGGCGCGGAGTCGGCGACCCTGGACAGACAGGCGGCGGAGGGCACCGCTCCGGCGACACTGCCACCGGCGGCGAGGGCCAGGGCGAGGGCGACCGGGACGGTCTCGGCCGCGGCGATGCCGTAGCTGTAGACATGGTCGACGATCTGATGCTCAAGCAGCGGTACGAGCGCGAAGGCGCCGGCCGGTTCACCGGCGAAGTCGCGGGCCAGCTTGACGGCGTGGCGGGCGTTGCGGCCGATCTCCGTGGACTCGGGCAGCTGGTCGAGAGCGGCCTCCACGGCGGCCTCGGTGTCCCCGCCGCCGAGCGCGGTCGCGACGGCCGCGGCCATGGCGCGGGCGCCGTACACCCCGTCACCGTCCTGGGTGTACCGGGCGTCGAACTCGGCGAGTTCGGCGGCGGCGCCCGGGTCGCCGGGATGGACGACGGCGAGAACGGCGGCCCGTACGCACGCGGCGTCGTCGAAGTAGTGCGGGTTGTCATGGCCGGTGGCGGGCGGGCGCAGCCCGGTGGCGAGATTCCCGAGCCCCGCGCGTACGGAGATCCGTGCCCGCAGGGGCGGTACGGCCGACTCCACCTCGGGCGCGCGGGCCGCCGCGGCGGCGATCTCGCAGGCGAGGGAGTTCCACGCGAGATCGACGGCGGCCCGCATCCGGCGGTCGGCTCCCAGGTGCTGGAAGAGATCACCGGCGGCGGTGAGCACGGACTCGGCGGCGAAGGCGGCCCACTCGGCGTCGTCGGAGGGGCCGAGTCTGAGCGGTTCGGGGGGCTGGTTGAGCGCGATGGGCACGGGGAGGGTGGTGGTCGCGTTCTGCTCGGCGAAGGTGTCCAGCTCCCGGGTGAGCCGGCGCGTCCACTCGGGCATCCGCGCGGCCCGGTGCCGGGCGGCGGGCCACCCGGCGGCGTCCCCGGCGGCGAGCCCGAGGAGCAGCCCCTCGATCCGGCGGAGGGGGGTGCCGGGGGACCCGGAAGCGTCGGGGGAACTGGGAGTGTCGGAAGTGCCGGAAGCCTTGGGGGAGGCGGGGGAGTCGGGGGATTCGCGTTCGGCCGCCCACGGCCGGTCGCCGCGCGCCCGGTCCCGCTCGATCGCTGTCATGACGCCACCCTTTCGTCGTAGTCCGGCATGAGCAGGTCCGCGATGTCCAGTACGTGGTAGCCGCGCATCGAGGGCAGACAGCTGCCCCGGACCGGGCCGATGACCGAGGACCATTCCCCGGGGATCGCCGCCGCCCCCGACATCGCCCCCGCCAGGGCGCCCGCGACCGCCGCGGTGGTGTCGGCGTCCCGGCCCATGTTGACCGCCGTCAGGACCGACGTACGGAAGTCCCCGCGCGCCGCCGCGAAGGCGCCGAAGGCCAGTCCCACCGCCTCGGGGGCCAGATCGGTCCACGGATAGCCGCCGATGACCACCGAGGAGCGGACGGCGCGCTCCATCGTGAGCGTGTCGGGGTACGCCCGCTGCGCGGCCACGACCCCCCGGCGCAGGGTGCGGGCCGTCCAGGAGTCCATGGGGACCACGGAGAGCGCCGCGGCGATCACCGACGCGGGCCCGGCGCCGCCCATCGCCGCGGCGACCCCGGCCGCCACCGCCCGGCCGCCGTAGATGCCCTCGCCGTCGTGGCTGACCCGGCCGTCGACGGCGACCAGCCGCGCGGCCTCCTCGGGGCGGCCCGCGGCGAAGACGCCGAACGGCGCCGCGCGCATCGCGAGCCCGTCGCTCCAGGCGTGCCGGTGCTGGGCCGTGATGGGCGCGGCGAGCCCGCGCCGCAGATTCTCCAGCGTGCCGCGCTCGCTGAAACCGGCCCCGCGGAAGGGGCCCTCGTCATGGTCCGCGAGCCAGTGGTGCCAGGCGTTCTCCACATGGGCGACGGTCAGGGCCGAGCCGTGCCGGGCGAGCAGCAGCCCGGAGAAGATCGCGTACTCGGTGTCGTCGGTGCCCGCCGGATTGTCGGACACGAACCCTTCGATCCGGCCCCACCTGCGGCGGATCTCGGAAGGCCGCATGTTCTCCGCCGGGGCGCCGATCGCGTCGCCCACGGCGAGCCCCAGCAGGGCACCGCGCGCCCGGTCCCGGAGCACCGCGGCCGCGTCGGCCTCGGTGTGTACCGCGACGGCGTCAACCTCGGGGTGCACCGCGGCGGTGTCAACCTCGGCGTGTACCGCGACCGCGTCAACCTCGGGGTCGCGAGGGACTGACTCCATGGTGTGGCCCTTTCGCGCGAGCCTGTGTCACCGCGTCCGCGCCGTATCACCGCGTCCGCGTCTCCGCATCTGTGCCACACGGAGGGCCGGGGGAGTCCGGGAAACCCCGCTGTCACCCGGGTGACATCCGTGCCGAGACCCGGCTCAAGGCCGGTAAGTACGGCCTTCCTTGCTGGCGGGAGCCATTTTTCGTGCGTACTTTCGAGGCATGAGAGGGGTGGCACCGGTCTCCGGCGGACCGGAATCCGCCCCGGGAAAAGGGGAGAGGCATGTCCATCATCGAGACCGAGGCAACGCTCCACGCGGCGCACCGTGACAACCACACGCATCGCGATGTGAACGGCGGCTGGCTGCGTCCCGCGGTGTTCGGCGCGATGGACGGACTGGTCTCCAACCTGGCGCTGATGACCGGGGTCGCGGGCGGCGCGGTCTCCCAGCAGACGATCGTGATCACCGGACTCGCGGGCCTGGCGGCCGGTGCCTTCTCGATGGCCGCGGGCGAGTACACCTCGGTCGCCTCCCAGCGCGAGCTGGTCCAGGCCGAGCTGGAGGTGGAGCGCGGAGAGCTGAGGAAGCACCCCGCCGACGAGATGGAGGAGCTGGCCGCGCTCTACGTGTCACGCGGTGTGGAGCCGGAGCTCGCCCGCGAGGTGGCCCGGCAGCTCTCGAAGGACCCCGAGCAGGCGCTGGAGATCCACGCGCGCGAGGAGCTGGGGGTCGACCCGGACGATCTGCCGTCGCCGCTGGTCGCCGCCGTGTCGTCGTTCGGCTCGTTCGCCCTGGGCGCGCTGCTGCCCGTACTGCCGTATCTGCTCGGCGCCACCGTGCTGTGGCCCGCCGTGCTGCTCGCGCTGGCCGGGCTCTTCGCCTGCGGTGCGCTGGTGGCGCGGGTGACGGCGCGCAGCTGGTGGTACAGCGGACTGCGTCAGCTGTTCCTCGGCGGGACGGCCGCGGCGCTCACGTACGGGCTCGGAGCCCTGTTCGGGGCCGCACTCTAGAATTCGGGGCCGCCCTCCAGAAGCGGCGTTCCAGAACGGTACTTTTCCCCCGGCCCGGACCATCCCGAATCCGGGAGCGAGGCTCTAACCTGGGGAGGGCCCCCGAGGGTGGGCGGGCGGAAACGCCCGCCCTGTAACGTACGTCCCCGCGCGTTCCGGCCTCCGGGATGCGACACTTTGCCAGCGCCATACCAGCGGCCGTTACCCAGCGGTTTCGAGTCGGTAATCATCGGGCATGAGCCGTAGGCGCCGCGGGCAACGAAGCCTGCTCCGTCTCAGCCGACCGGACGACGATCTGTCCGTCTGCGCCCCCCTTCACCGCTACCAGCGGTGTCCACATGTTGGAACAAGCTATCCGCTTCCCGAGAAGCTTCCCATCATGTAACCTGCACGAAATTTCTTGGAGGGCCAACGTCGTCCCTCGGTACTCGCATATGCCACGACGACGACGGGAGAGCCGATGCGTTCCGACGCCTGGTCGCCCATGGACGGTCGCCCCGCCCCCCAGGGGATGTACGACCCCCGTAACGAGCACGACGCCTGTGGCGTCGGGTTCGTGGCCACCCTCACCGGTGTAGCCAGCCACGCGCTGGTGGAGCAGGCGCTGACCGTACTGCGCAATCTCGAACACCGCGGCGCCACCGGCTCCGAGCCGGACTCCGGCGACGGCGCGGGAATCCTCCTCCAGGTCCCGGACGCCTTCCTCCGCGAGGTCGCCGGTTTCGAGCTGCCCGAGGCCGGTTCGTACGCCGTCGGCATCGGCTTCCTGCCCGCCGACGACGCCACGGACGCCGTCTCACGCATCGAGACGATCGCCGCCGAGGAGGGCCTGAACGTCCTCGGCTGGCGCGAGGTCCCCGTCGCCCCCGGGCTGCTCGGCGCCACCGCCCGCTCGACCATGCCGGCCTTCCGCCAGCTGTTCGTCGCGGACGGCACGAGCGCGGGCATCGCCCTGGACCGCAAGACATTCCTGCTGCGCAAGCGCGCCGAGCGCGAGGCCGGGGTCTACTTCCCGTCCCTCTCCGCCAGGACCATCGTCTACAAGGGCATGCTCACCACCGGGCAGCTGGAGCCGTTCTTCCCCGACCTCTCCGACCGCCGTTTCGCGACCGCGATCTCGCTGGTCCACTCGCGGTTCTCCACCAACACCTTCCCGAGCTGGCCGCTCGCCCACCCGTACCGCTTCGTCGCCCACAACGGCGAGATCAACACGGTCAAGGGCAACCGCAACTGGATGCGTGCCCGCGAGTCCCAGCTCGCGTCCGACCTCTTCGGCACCGAGGCGCTGGAGCGGATCTTCCCCGTCTGTACGCCCGACGCCTCCGACTCCGCGTCCTTCGACGAGGTCCTTGAGCTGATCCACCTCGGCGGCCGGTCGCTGCCGCACTCCGTGCTGATGATGGTTCCCGAGGCGTGGGAGAACCACGACTCCATGGACCCGGCCCGGCGCGCCTTCTACCAGTTCCACGCCACGATGATGGAGCCCTGGGACGGCCCCGCCTGTGTCACCTTCACCGACGGCACGCAGGTCGGCGCGGTCCTCGACCGCAACGGGCTGCGTCCGGGCCGTTACTGGGTGACCGACGAAGGGCTCGTCGTCCTCTCCTCCGAGGTCGGCGTCCTCGACATCGACCCGGCCAAGGTCGTCCGCAAGGGCCGCCTCCAGCCCGGCCGGATGTTCCTCGTCGACACCGCCGAGCACCGCATCATCGAGGACGACGAGATCAAGGCGTCCCTCGCCGCCGAGCAGCCCTACCAGGAGTGGCTGGAGACCGGCGAGATCGAGCTGTCGGACCTGCCCGAGCGTGAGCACATCGTGCACACGCACGCCTCCGTCACCCGCCGCCAGCAGACCTTCGGCTACACCGAGGAGGAGCTGCGCGTCCTGCTCGCGCCGATGGCACGGGCCGGTGCCGAGCCCATCGGCTCCATGGGTACGGACTCGCCGATCGCCGCGCTCTCCGCCCGGCCCCGGCTGCTCTTCGACTACTTCACCCAGCTCTTCGCGCAGGTCACCAACCCGCCGCTGGACGCCATCCGCGAGGAGCTTGTCACCTCGCTGCGCTCCTCGCTCGGCCCGCAGGGCAATCTGCTGGAGCCGGCCGCCGCGTCGTGCCGCAGCGTCACCCTGCCCTTCCCGGTGATCGACAACGACGAGCTGGCCAAGCTCGTCCACATAAACGCTGACGGCGACATGCCCGGCATGAAGGCCGCCACGCTCTCCGGTCTCTACCGGGTCGGCGGCGGCGGTGACGCCCTCGCCACCCGCATCGACGAGATCTGCGCCGAGACCGACGCCGCGATCGAGAGCGGCGCCCGGATCATCGTGCTCTCCGACCGGCACTCCGACGCCGAGCACGCCCCGATCCCCTCGCTGCTGCTGACCGCCGCCGTGCACCACCACCTCATCCGCACCAAGCAGCGCACCCAGGTCGGGCTGCTGGTCGAGGCCGGCGATGTCCGCGAGGTGCACCATGTCGCGCTGCTCATCGGCTACGGCGCCGCCGCCGTCAATCCGTACCTCGCCATGGAGTCCGTCGAGGACCTGGTCCGCGCCGGTACGTTCATCGAGGGCCTGGCGCCCGAGCAGGCGATCAGGAACCTGATCCACGCGCTCGGCAAGGGCGTCCTCAAGGTGATGTCCAAGATGGGCATCTCCACCGTCGCCTCCTACCGGGGCGCGCAGGTCTTCGAGGCCGTCGGCCTGGACGAGGCATTCGTCGACAAGTACTTCAACGGCACCGCCACCAAGATCGGCGGCGCCGGTCTCGATGTCGTCGCCGAGGAGGTCGCCGCCCGGCACGCCAAGGGCTACCCGGCCTCCGGGATCTCCGCGAGCCACCGCAAGCTGGAGATCGGCGGCGAGTACCAGTGGCGCCGCGAGGGCGAGCCGCACCTCTTCGACCCGGAGACCGTCTTCCGGCTCCAGCACGCCACGCGCTCGCGCAGCTACGACATCTTCAAGCAGTACACGAGCCGGGTGAACGAGCAGTCCGAGCGGCTGATGACGCTGCGCGGGCTGTTCAACTTCGCCTCCGGACGTACGCCCGTCCCGCTGGACGAGGTCGAGCCCGCCTCCGAGATCGTCAAGCGCTTCTCCACCGGCGCCATGTCGTACGGCTCGATCTCCCGCGAGGCGCACGAAACCCTCGCCATCGCCATGAACCAGCTCGGCGGCAAGTCCAACACCGGTGAGGGCGGCGAGGACGCGGACCGGCTCTACGACCCGGCCCGCCGCTCCTCCATCAAGCAGGTCGCCTCCGGCCGCTTCGGTGTCACCAGCGAATACCTGGTCAACGCCGACGACATCCAGATCAAGATGGCGCAGGGCGCCAAGCCCGGCGAGGGCGGCCAGCTGCCCGGCCACAAGGTCTACCCGTGGGTCGCCAAGACCCGGCACTCCACCCCGGGCGTCGGTCTGATCTCCCCGCCGCCGCACCACGACATCTACTCCATCGAGGATCTGGCCCAGCTGATCCACGACCTCAAGAACGCCAACCCGCAGGCCCGCATCCATGTGAAGCTGGTCTCCGAGGTCGGCGTCGGCACCGTCGCCGCGGGTGTCTCCAAGGCGCACGCCGATGTCGTACTGATCTCAGGACACGACGGCGGTACGGGCGCCTCGCCGCTCACCTCGCTCAAGCACGCGGGCGGCCCCTGGGAGCTGGGCCTCGCCGAGACCCAGCAGACCCTGCTGCTCAACGGGCTGCGCGACCGCATCGTCGTCCAGACCGACGGCCAGCTGAAGACCGGCCGCGATGTCGTCATCGCCGCGCTGCTTGGCGCCGAGGAGTTCGGTTTCGCGACCGCGCCGCTCGTGGTCTCCGGCTGCGTCATGATGCGCGTCTGCCATCTGGACACCTGCCCGGTCGGTATCGCCACCCAGAACCCGGTGCTGCGCGAGCGGTTCTCCGGCAAGGCCGAGTACATCGTCAACTTCTTCCGGTTCATCGCCGAGGAAGTCCGTGAACTCCTCGCCGAGCTGGGCTTCCGTACCCTCGAAGAGGCCGTCGGCCACGCCGAACTGCTCGACACCGAGCGGGCCGTGAACCACTGGAAGGCGCAGGGCCTCGACCTGAAGCCGCTCTTCCATGTGCCCGCGCTGCCCGAGAACGCCGTACGCCACCAGGTCATCGGCCAGGACCACGGCCTGGAGAAGGCGCTCGACAACGAGCTGATCAAGCTCGCCGCCGACGCGCTGGGCGCCGAGAGCGCCGAGGCCGCCCAGCCCGTACGCGCCCAGATCGGCATCCGGAACATCAACCGGACCGTCGGCACCATGCTCGGCAACCAGGTGACGAAGAAGTTCGGTGGCGCGGGCCTGCCCGACGACACCATCGACATCACCTTCACCGGCTCCGCCGGCCAGTCCTTCGGCGCGTTCCTGCCGCACGGTGTCACGCTGCGCCTGGAGGGCGACGCCAACGACTACGTCGGCAAGGGCCTCTCCGGCGGCCGGGTCGTCGTACGGCCCGACCGCGGCGCCGACCACCTCGCGGAGTACTCCACCATCGCGGGCAACACCATCGCCTACGGCGCCACCGGCGGCGAACTCTTCCTGCGCGGCCGTACCGGCGAGCGCTTCTGCGTCCGCAACTCCGGCGCCACCGTCGTCTCCGAGGGCGTCGGCGACCACGGCTGCGAGTACATGACCGGCGGTCACGCCGTCGTCCTCGGCGAGACGGGCCGCAACTTCGCGGCCGGCATGTCGGGCGGCGTCGCGTACGTCATCGACCTCGATGCCGACAACGTCAACGCCGGAAACCTGGGCGCCGTCGAACAACTCGAAGACACCGACAAGCAGTGGCTGCACGATGTGGTGCGCCGCCACCAGGAGGAGACGGGCTCCACCGTCGCGGAGAAGCTGCTCGCCGAGTGGGACACCGCCGTGGACCGCTTCAGCAAGATCATCCCGACCACGTACAAGGCAGTGCTCGCCGCCAAGGACGCCGCCGAGCTGGCCGGTCTCTCCGAGACCGAGACCACCGAGAAGATGATGGAGGCGGCGACCAATGGCTGACCCGAAGGGCTTTCTCACCACCGGGCGCGAGGTCGCCAAGACCCGCCCCGCCGAGGAGCGCGTCAAGGACTGGAACGAGGTCTACGTTCCGGGCTCGCTGCTCCCGATCATCAGCAAGCAGGCCGGACGCTGCATGGACTGCGGCATCCCGTTCTGTCATAACGGCTGTCCGCTGGGGAATCTGATCCCCGAGTGGAACGACTACGCGTACCGCGAGGACTGGACGGCCGCGAGCGAGCGGCTGCACGCCACCAACAACTTCCCGGAGTTCACCGGACGGCTCTGCCCGGCCCCCTGTGAGTCGGCGTGTGTCCTCGCGATCAACCAGCCCGCCGTCACCATCAAGAACGTCGAAGTCTCGATCATCGACAAGGCGTGGGACAGCGGCGATGTCACCCCGCAGCCGCCGGAGCGGCTGTCCGGCAAGACCGTCGCCGTCATCGGCTCGGGCCCGGCCGGACTGGCCGCCGCCCAGCAGCTGACCCGGGCCGGTCACACCGTCGCGGTGTACGAGCGCGCCGACCGGATCGGCGGACTGCTGCGGTACGGCATCCCCGAGTTCAAGATGGAGAAGTCGCACATCAACCGGCGTATCGAGCAGATGCGCGCGGAGGGCACCAAGTTCCGCACCGAGATCGAGATCGGCCGGGACATCGACGCGGCGAAGCTGCGCAAGCGGTACGACGCCGTCGTCATCGCCGCGGGCGCCACCATCTCGCGCGATCTGCCCGTCCCGGGCCGTGAGCTGAACGGCATCCACTTCGCGATGGAGTACCTGCCCCTCTCCAACAAGGTGCAGGAGGGCGATCTGACGGTCTCCCCGATCTCCGCCGAGGGCAAGCACGTCGTGGTCATCGGCGGCGGCGACACCGGCGCGGACTGCGTCGGCACGGCGCACCGCCAGGGCGCGCTGTCCGTCACCCAGCTGGAGATCATGCCGAAGCCGGGCGAGGAGCGCGCCGCGCACCAGCCGTGGCCGACCTTCCCGATGCTCTACAAGGTCACCTCCGCGCACGAGGAGGGCGGCGAGCGGGTCTACTCCGTCTCCACGACTCATTTCGAGGGTGACGAGGACGGCAATGTCCAGAGCCTGAACCTGATCGAGGTGGAGTTCAAGGGCGGCAAGCTGGAGCAGAAGCCGGGCACGGAGCGGAAGATCCCCGCCCAGCTGGTCACGCTCGCCATGGGCTTCACCGGCACCGATCAGGAGAACGGCCTGGTCGAGCAGTTCGGTCTGGAGCTGGACGAGCGCGGCAACATCGCGCGGGACGCGGACTTCGCGACCAATGTGCCCGGCGTGTACGTCGCCGGGGACGCGGGCCGCGGCCAGTCCCTGATCGTGTGGGCGATCGCCGAGGGCCGCTCGGCGGCGCGCGGTGTGGACCGGATGCTGACCGGCGCGAGCGATCTGCCGGCTCCGATCCGTCCGACGGACCGTGCGCTGACGGTCTGATACGTCACCGCCTCCACCTCAACAAGACTCCCGTACAACGGCGTACGGGCGGTGTCGGCCCGGGGAGCGTCTCCCGGGCCGTCCCGCAAGACGCGGCGCCTGCCCAGTCCCCGACCGGACCTATGGCAGGCGCCGTGGTGCGTGACGGCTGGCATAATCGCGTGACTTGCCGCCCGTCGACCACAGAGGACCCAGCATGGTCACCGCCCCCGCCGTGTCCGGACCCGCCATCAGTCTCCGGAAGGTGGAGGAGACGGCCCCGGCGCTGGTCAGCCTCTACAAGAGCGCGGCGGTCTCGCTGACGAAGAACGGGCTGAGCGGACAGCGGGCGGCCGTCTATCTGGTCCTCGACTACTCGGGCTCGATGCGGGAGTACTACAAGGACGGCAGCGTCCAGGCCCTGGCCGACCGGGTGTTGGGGCTCTCCGCGCATCTGGACGACGACGGCGTCGTGCCCGTCGTCCTCTTCTCCACGGACATCGACGCGGAGTCGGACATCTCCCTGGCCAACCACCACGGCCGGATCGACACCATCGTCGCCGGGCTCGGCCACATGGGCAGGACCAGCTATCACGTGGCCATGGACGCCGTCATCGACCACTATCTGGACAGCGGTTCGACCGCTCCGGCGCTGGTGGTCTTCCAGACGGACGGCGGCCCGATCAGCAAGTCGGCCGCCGAGCGGTATCTCTGCAAGGCGGCCGAACTGCCGTTGTTCTGGCAGTTCATCGGCTTCGGCGACCCGGAGAGCGGACAGTTCGACTTCCTCCGCAAGCTCGACGACCTCGCCGTCCCGGCGAAACGGCGCGTCGACAACGCCGGGTTCTTCCACGCGGGCGAGGACCCGCGCCGGGTCGAGGACGCCGTCCTGTACGACCGGCTGATCGGCGAGTTCCCGCAGTGGCTGAGCCGGGCACGGGAGCTGGGCATCGTCACCTGAGGCCCGTGGACCCGTGAGGCGCCTCGGGCTGGGGGGCGTCGCTCTGGGGCGGGGCGAGCAGCCCGTCGATGAGTACGCGTATCTTCCACGCGGCGCGCGTCGCCCCGTCACCGCTGGTCAGCAGCGGCGCCAGCGCGTGGATCGTGGGGTAGCGCCCGGCGGGCAGTGACCGGTAGAGGGTGTCGAGCCGGGCGGCGAACGCCTCCTCCGCCTTCTCCCCCTCCTCCAGCGCGGACGAGGCGATGTACTGGCCGATCAGGTCCGCCGCCCAGGCGCAGGCGGCGTCACTGACCCCGCCGGTCCGCAGCAGCCGCAGCAACTCCTCGGTGATACGCAGGATGTGCGGGCCCGGCAGGGCGCCCGACATCCCGACGGTCGCGATGTCGTTGTGGGCGGCCAGCGCGGTCACCGCGCGGTCCACGAGCAGTTCGAGCCGGGCGCGCCAGTCCCCGTCGGCGTCGGTGGGCAGCCGGACGTCCGCCACGGCCAGGTCGTGGGCGAGGGCCATCAGCGCGCCCCGGTCGGGCACATACACGTACAGCGAGGCGGGTCCCGTCTGTACGGCCTGGGAGACCCGCCGCATGCTCACCGCCTCGCACCCCAGCTCGTCCACCAGGGCGAGGGTGGCGGCCACGATCGCGTCGAGGCTCAGGGTGGTTTTCGCGGACCGGGTCCGGGGGCGGGCGGGCATGACCTCATCCTAGCTTGACGAACGCCGTTCGCTAAGTGCACTCTGCCGTTGACGAACACCGTTCGTTCAGTCGGGCGTCGCCCGTTCCCCTCCGAAGGAGACCCGTCATGACCTGGGACGTACACCGCCTGCCGCGCGCCGAGGGCAAGACCTTCCTGATCACCGGCGGGAACGCGGGGATCGGCTACTTCGCCGCCGAGCAACTCGCCACGACCGGCGCCACGGTCGTCATCGCGGGCCGCGACGCGTCGAAAGCGGAAGCGGCGACGGCCTCGATCCGCTCCCGCGTGCCGGACGCGCTCGTACGCCACATACCGCTGGACCTCGCCGATCCCGCCTCGATCGAGAAGAGCGTGTACGCGCTCGGTGTGGAAGCCCTCGACGCGGTGGTCCTGAACGCCGGTGTGCTGCTGGACGATCCACCGCGCCGCGAGACCGCCGCCGGGCACGAGCTGATGTTCGCCACCAACCACCTGGGGCACTTCGCCCTGACCGCGCGCCTCGCCCCACTGCTCCACGCCGCGCCCGCCGCGCGGGTCGTCACCACGGGCAGCTTCGCCGCCAGAAGCGAACGGCTGGACCTCGACGACCTCCAGAGCACGCGCGACTACCGGCCCAAGCGCACCTACGGGCGCTCGAAGCTGGCCCAGACGCTGTTCGGCCTCGAACTCGACCGCCGGCTGCGCGCGGCACACAGCACCACCATCAGCGTGGTGTCCCACCCCGGCGGCGCCCTGGACGCCTTGACGCCGTCCCGCGCCCCACTGCACGTGCGCACCACGGCCCAGCGGCTGCGCGGTCTGCCGCTGGGCCTCCTGGTGCAGGGCAAGGAAGCGGGCGCGTGGCCGGCGGTCCGGGCCGTCCTCGATCCGGCCGTACGCGGGGGCCAGTTGATCGGCCCCCGGCTGTTCGGTCTGCGCGGCAGACCACGGTTCGAGCCGGTACGCGACCACTTCGCGGACCCCGAAACGGCGCGCCGCCTCTGGACGGCGAGCACCACCCTGACCGGCACCGACCCGGACCCCGCCTCAGGCGCGGGCTGAGCGCGGCGGGAAGTCTCCCGAGCGGATCGGCACGGCCCCGGACGCACGGCCGGCCGGTCAGCCCGTATGCTGACCGGCCGGTCAGGACCGTGAGTGATCAGCTCAGCTCGCGCACTTCTTCTGGTAGGTCGCGATGTTGCTCTGGACCAGCTTCGTGGCCTCGGTGGCGTTGCCGTACCCGTTCAGCTCGACCTTCTTGTCGCTGCCCAGGTCCTTGTAGACGCGGAAGAACGCCTCTATCCGCTGCTGCTCCATGGACGGCAGGTCCTTGATGGTCTTGATCTCGGAGTAGGTGGGGTCGACGTCGTCCACCGGGACGGAGATGACCTTCTCGTCCTCGTCACCGTCGTCAACCATGTGCAGCACGCCGATCGCCCGTACGTTGATCACCGCGCCGGGCGTCAGCGGCTCGCGGGTCAGGACCAGCCCGTCGAGCGGGTCCCCGTCGCCGCCCACCGACTGCGGCACCGATCCGTAGTTGGCGGGGTAGGTGACCGGCATCGACATGAAGCGGCTGACGACGAACTGGCCCGTGCTCGGGTCGATCTCGTACTTCGTGATGCTGTCCTGGGGGATCTCCACGACAACGTTGTACCCCTGCTTGGGGATGTCCTTCGCGGCCGGCTGCGGGAACGCGAGGGGGTGCACATACCCGCCCGGGGTCGACGGCCAGCATCCCTCGGCGGCGGCGGCGGCGGGGGCGGCGGCGGGGGACTTCGGGGCGGCGGTCGCCGAAGCGGCGCTCGACGAGGGCGTCGCACTGGACGCGGTCGTAACCCCCAGTGCGGCGATGGTGGCGACTGGCACGGCGATCAGCGCGGCCGTGCGGAGGATGTTTCGGCTCACAACGACTTCCCTACGGAAACTGGCACAAGGGGGATGGCGGCAGAAACGTCGCACGCCCTGGTGAACCTGTCGTGTATTCGCGATGACCGTTCAAGTGGAATCCTGCTTTCCGACGCCGTCTGTTCCACCGGGCGCCCGATTCACCTCCGATACCGCTGCGCCACTGCCGCGAATGCGGCCTTGGGTTCCCAATCCATGTCGGGGTACGTCTGCCCCCGGCGCCCTTCGAGGAGTCTGACGATGCCCAGGCCGGCCCGGTCCAAGTCGTCCCTGGGGTCGCCGTGCGGGCGGTGCGGGTAGCCGGGCAAGGCGAACAGGAACACGAACGCGCTGTCCACGCCCTCGGTCTCGAAGATCTCCAGCAGTTCGCTCAGATATGCGGCCTGGCCGGCTTCGTCACGCTCGTATACACCGTTCAGCCGTACAGGGGCCTTGGTCTCCGAGTCGTACTCGACCACCTCAAGCACCCGCCCGCCCCGGTCTCCCGCGCCTCGGTAGGCCGCGGTGCCGAACCCGGTGATGGCGAGCGGCTTCGGGCCTTGGGCCAGGGTGCGCACCGCGTCCCGGAACCGGTCGGCGACCTCGGCGGAGCGGATCAGCTCGAACGTCACCATGTCGAAGGGAGTCCAGTCGACCTGCTCGAACTGGATGGACGCGTAGGTGAGTTTGCCTTGGAAGCGCACGCGAACCGTGGCCGCGGCGTCGCGGAGGAACGCGTTCATGCGCACACCGAGGTCGCGCATCGCTTCGGCCCGCCGCTCGGGTTGGCTCATCAGCTGCTCGACCCGCTCCTCGGGGCTATCTCCGGGCAGGAACCCGCGGTTCATCACGCTCAGCTCGACCCCTGCGACGAACACGACCGCGGCCCCCTGCTGCCGGAGCCGTTCCGCTCGCTCGGCGCAGTCGCGGAAGAGCGTGAGGATCTGCTCCGGGTCCAACTCCAGCGGATAGGGCGAGAACCAGACCTCCAGGCCGAGCTCGGCGGCGGCCCCGGCGGCCAGCTCCAGTCGGTCCGGGTCGCCGCCGATGATCTGGATCGCGTTGCAGTGCAGGTCGTCGCGGATGATGGCGAGCTCGCGCTGGACCACCGCGAGGTCGAAGTGCTCGCGGGATATCTGGCCGTGCACGACGAATCCGGTGTCGTAGGTCATTCCTCTTGCTCGCATGGTGACGTCCCCTCTGTCGGTCTCGGTCGGGCCGAGGCTGACAGGAAAAGTGCGTGCACGCAAGTTTGCGCTCGCGCAACCTGTGTGGAACGCTGACACCGTGACGACACCACCGCCAGGGCTGCGGGAGCGGAAGAAGCAGGCCACGCGCGAGGCGCTGCGCGAGGCGGCCCTGCGCCTGGCCGTGGAGCGCGGACCGGACCAAGTACGGGTCGAGGACATCGCCGAGGCGGCCGGGGTCTCGCCCCGCACCTACAACAACTACTTCGCCAGCCGCGAGCAGGCGATCGTCGCCGCTGTTACCGCCGACCGGGAGGCGCGGATCGCGGCGGCGGTCGCGGCCCGGCCCGCAGGAGTGCGCCTGGCCGACGCCGTCACCGAAGCAGTGGTCGAGCAGTACACGAACACCGGTGAGCGCGAACACGAGGCGCTGCTGCTGATCGTCACTCGGACCGCGCTGCGCGACGCGTTCCTCGATGCCACCGCCGACATCGAGCCCCCTCTCACAGCGGTGATCGCCGAACGCCTGGGTGACGCCGGAACGCACACAGCCCGCGTTCTCGCGGCGAGCGTGGCCGCGGCGGTCCGTATCGCGTTGGAAGGCTGGCTCAGGCCGGACGGGAACGCAGGGGCCGGGAGCTTCGGCGCCGGTGGACTGGTCGTGCCCTCCGGCTCGTTGCCCGACCAGCTCTGCGCGGCGCTGGCCCCGCTCGCGCCCGCGTTCGACGCCGCCGAACGACGCACTGTCGGAACGGGTCCGCGAGCGGGCACAGTCACGGCCCACGGACCCCACACCCGTCAGTAGGTGCGACGGTACGTGGACTCGTCCTGCTTGAGGGCGGTGATGAAGGTGGACCAGTGGTGGGTGGGGATGAGGATGGCGGGGCCGTGGGGGTTCTTGCTGTCGCGTACGGGGACGGTGTCGGGGTGGCCGTCGGAGACCTCGACGCACCCGCCTCCCGCGTTCTCGCTGTAGCTCGACTTGCGCCATGCGGTCAGAGTCGATGCGTCAGGAATCGCGTTCATCTTCATACTCTTTCAGGTATCTACGGATCAGGTCGAGGGATTCATCATCCGTCAGAGCCATTGAGCGAGCCAGATCGAAGCACTCCGTCAGCTCAACGATCTTTCTCGTTGAATGTACTCCCTCGCCGGAGTCGAAGCTCTCGACCTGGGCGATCGTCTCGCCCTCCGTCAGGGTCATGAGGGTCAGGCTCCCTCCCGGCATGGGATGCATCCCCTTGGCGAAGGGGAGTACCTGAATCGCGACGCGTGGCCGGGCTGACATCTGTACCAGGTGGCGCAGCTGTTCCGCCATGCACCCTGGTACCAACATTGGTCGCTTCAGGGCTGCTTCATCGATGATCGCCCAATACGGTAGCGGTTCCGCACGTTCGAAAATCCGCTGCCTACGCATTCGGACAGCGACGCGCTCATTCAGTCCCTCTTCGGATTCGCTGATGAGCGCTCTGCGGAACAGTTCGCGCGCGTACTCCTCTGTCTGGAGAAGGCCGGGGATGTGGCTGCTCGTGAACACCTGGATCCGTTCGGCCAGCGGCTCCTTACTGAGGAACGTCCGGCTGTAGTCGGGAATCAGCAAGTCGTGTGCCAACTCCAGCAGTTCCGCCAACATGCCGTCCGTGTCGAAGAATTCGTCCAGCAACCGCACCAGCGCTTCGGACGGTAGCTGGTCCCCCAACTCCACCCGGCCGAGATAGCTGTGCGAGTAGCCGCCTACCTGTTCGGAGAGCTGACGGATCGACAACCCCCTCCGTTCTCGCAGGCGACGCACTCGCCTGCCCAGCCTCAATCGTGGTGTGAGCTTGTCCGATTCGTTGTTCAGCTCCACTGGGATCGAACCTTCTTTCGCTCAACCCGCCGTCCACTGCGGGCATTTGGTGACAGCTCGGATATGTCTCCAGTGTGCCCGATAGGGGATCGTAATGGCCACCCCTTCCCGACATTCAAACCGCCGAAGTGTGGCTATTCCGTTGGGAATTCAATAGACGCCGTGGGGTCTATTTCGCATGGCCAGAACGGAAAGGTGCTCACCATGGTGATGGAAGGCCGGCCGGACACCAGCCATCCCAACTCCCCCTACTACGGCTCCGTCGTGCTGCGGTGGAGCCGTCATCCGAGTTGTGTCGGGCTCGCGCGGCTGGAGTTGCGTAAAGCGCTCGCCGGTTGGGGGCTTTCCGCGCTGGAGGATTCCGCCGTGCTGATTCTTTCCGAGTTACTGACCAACGCCGCCCGGCACGCCCGCGTATCTCCCGGGCGTGAGATCGAGACCCGGTATGTGCCGCGTCCCGATGGTCTCCGTATCGAGGTGCACGACGCGTCGGACGAGCGGCCGAGGCCACGGGTGGCGGCGCCCGATGCCCCGGACGGGCGGGGGCTCGTCCTCGTGGACGCGTTGGCCGATGTATGGGGTGTCGGTGAGCGGCACGGGCCCGGGAAGGTGGTCTGGGCGCATCTCTCGCTCCCGCCGGGGGTCTCCTAGACCTCCCCGTCCGGCTCAGCGGTCGGCCAGCAACTCCGCGTCGTGGGCCAGTACCGCCGCCTGTACGCGGTTGGCGCAACCCGTGCTCGTCAGGATCCGGCTGATGTGCGCTTTGACCGTACCGGCGCTCAGATAGAGCTGATCGGCGATCTCCGCGTTGGACAGACCGGTCCCGACCAGCCGCAGGACTTCCCGTTCGGCGGCGGTCAGATTCTCCGTTCGGCGCAGGGCGGCCTGGGTGTCCTTGGTGGACCGTACGTGCTGTTCCATCAGCCGCCGGGTGATCCGGGGGGCCAGCACCGGTTCGCCCTTCGCGGCGAGCCGTACCGAGTGGATCAGCTCCGTGGGGCCGGTGTCCTTGAGCAGGAAGCCGCTCGCGCCGACCCGCAGGGAGCGCGTGACGCTCTGCTCCTCGCCGAACGCCGTGAGCATCACCACGTAAGTGGCGGGTGAGATACGGGCGATCTCCTCGGCGGCGGCGATGCCGTCCTGGCCCGGCATCTGGATGTCCAGGAGCGCCACGTCGATGGTCCGCTCGCGGCAGGCCGCCACGGCTTCGCGGCCGTCGGCCGCTTCGGCCACGACCTCGATGTCCTCGGCGTTCTCCAGGATCAGCCGGATGCCGGCGCGCATCAGCGTCTCGTCGTCGGCTATGAGGACTCGTATCACCTGCTCATCTTAGGATGGCCGCTGCCAGGAGAAAGAACAGGAACGTCGCGGTGGGCAGTATGACGAGCGCGGCGGCGCAGCCCGCGCCCAGCACCCTTGGCCAGGTGAGGACTTCCGCCGACAGGGGAGGGCGGGTTCCCGTGCGGGCCGTCCGGCCGCCGGCGGGTTCGTTCGTGGGCGTTGGGGGGACGGCGAGCGGGGGCATTCCGTTCGGACGTGACGGCAGCCGGGCGGCCACCCGGAACCCGCCGTCCCGTAGCGGGCCCGCCGTGAACGCACCCCCGAGCAGGGCGATCCGCTCCTCCAGGCCGACCAGCCCGCTGCGGTTTCCGGGCTGTGGGTGACGCCCCGGGCGCGGCGCCTCGTTGGTGACGGAGACCTCGATCTCGCCGGCTGTGCCCGTGACCTCCATGACTTCCACGCGCGTGGGCGCCCCGGACGCGTGCTTCAGTACGTTCGTCAGCCCCTCGCGGACCACGCGGTGCAGCGACTGGCGCGTGCGCGGGCTCGGATCAGCCGTGTCGGGGACCGACCAGACCAGCTCGACGATGACACCCGCCCGCCGGGACTCCGCCACCAGAGCGCTGACGTCCTCGTGTGTCCCCCGACCCGCTTCAGGTTCTGATGTCACCTCCTCGCGCCGCAACAGGCCGAGGATGTCGCGCAGTTCCTCCATCGCCGTACCGGCGGTGGTACGCAGCAGCTCGGCCTGGCCCGCCAGCGGTGGCGCCTGGCGCGCGGCGGCCATTTCCAGTGCCCCGGCGTGCACCGAGATCAGACTCAGCCGGTGGCCGAGGAGATCGTGCATCTCACCGGCGATACGGGCACGTTCCTCCATCCGCGCCGCCGCCGCGGTCAGTGAACGGGCCTGCTCCAGATAGGCGTTGCGTTCCCGCAGCAGACTGACCAGGGGACGGCGCCGCCCCAGCAGTGTCCCGGCGAGCGTGGGGAGCACTATGAGGAGAACGGCCGAGACGGCGTTCCCGGCCGTATTCGTCAGCCAGGGGCCGGGCACGATCAGACTTCCGGCGATCGTCAGTACGACGGATGCCGCGCAGGCGATCCCCGCCGCGAGCCAGGCCCGGCGGGGCGGCGTGATCCGACGGGTGGCGGACAGCACGATCAGCGGTACCACCGCCAGCACCCAGACGTTGGGGCCCACCAGCGTCGGTCCCGTGCCCAGGACCGCCAGTACCGGCCGGTATCGCCGCAGGGGCATCAGGCACGCCGCGTACAGCGCCTCCAGCACGGCCAGTACCGGCCGCTCCGGCGGCAACAGCAGCAAGGGGATGAGCCCGAGGGCCGCCGTCAGTCCGACGGCCAGCGTCTCGGCGACGACGGTACGGCGCGGGGCCCGGCGTGCGGCGGCCCACCGTTCCGTCGCCTCGCGCCGTACCGACCGCGCCGTGCGCGCCGTCGCGATCCCCGCGCGTGCCCAGGCCCGCCGCGTGCGCTGGGGCGGGCCCGGTCGCCTCACGTCCATCCCTGCCCCCGGCCCTCGTTCTCTCGTTCCCTCGCCCCTCGTCCAGGTGCTCGTCCAGGCCCCTGTCCGGCGGATCTCCGCGCGGCAAACGGTAGCGTCGGCCGGACCGCCGGGTGCCGAGCGGGGTCGGCCGCCCCTCACGCGCTCAGTCGCGGAGCCAGGTCCGCCCGCAGCGCGATCGGGTCCACGCCGTGCGCGCGCAGCCGTCGGGAGACCGACTCCTCCTCACCTTCCTCGTCACCCTCCTCGTCGTCCGCCACGTCATCGAGGAGCGCGGCCAGGAGATGCACCGTTCCCGCCGAGGAGGCGTGGTGCTCGGCCGCGATGAGCCGGGCCGAGGCGAAGGTCCGCTCGGCGGCGGCGGAGAGCGGCACCTCATCGGGTACGGGGGACGGGTCGGCGGCGACGGCCGACAGGGCCAGCGCGTCCGGCCGTACTCCATGCGTACGCAGCAGATCCGCGGCCCCGTTGGTGGCCGCGACCTCGGCCGGCAGCGACCGTCCGGCGAGGGACAGCGACCGGTCCAGGGCCAGGACGGCCAGCAGCAGATGGACCGGCTCCACCGCGCTCCGTCCGCACCGTACGGCCTGGCGACTCGCCTCGACGGTCACCGCGAACAACATGGACGTGCCGTCGCCGGGGTGCTGGGTCGTCCATGCCATCACCTTGCGCGCCAGCCAGTTGCTCCGGTCCTCCAGCAGCCCGGCCCGGCGCAGGACGGTGGCGGCGTGGGAGAGCGGACGGTCGGTCGCGGGCGCGGCCGGTGACTCCCGCGCGTCGAGTGCGTCCAGCGCGGCGTACGCGGCGGCCCGGTCCAGCTGCCTCAGCGCGTACGCTTCCCGCGCCCTGCTGTCGGGGAGGTCCAGCAGGGCGCGGGCCACATGCCGGGCGTACACGCCGGGGGACGCCTCCAGGCGAGCGAGCCCGAGGGCGAGGAACAGGCAGGCGCGCAGGGCCCCGGACGGCTCGGGCCATTCCTGGTCGCCCTGCGCGACCGTCTCCGTCGTCTCCGTCGTCTCTGCCGCCTTTGCTGCCTCCGCTGCCTCCGCCGTCTTCGACGCCTTCGTCGTCTTCCGGGCGCGCATCGCGGTCTGCCACTGCGCGACGCGCCACGTGGCGGCGACCTCGTGCTCATCGGCGGGTTCGCCCGACGCCTCGTCGTCGTGGTCGTCGCTCGCCCAGCCGCGCCCCGCTCGGCCGCGGATCATTCCGCTCAGTTCGCCGGCACGCCGCATACCGGGGGCGACCGCCTCGCCGGCCGCCGAGTCGCCCATGACCAGGGCGGCGAGCAGGTCCTCCGTGCCCACGGTCCGCGACTCGCACTTGACTGCGTGCTGAAGCGTCTCCACGAGAAGTTCGATGACATCGATCTCGAACTCCGTGATCACGGAGGTGAGTTGTGGGTGATTCTCCATCGAGTGATTCCCCTCGGGTGCGAATGCGGGTGCGAATGCGGGTGCGGCGGCTGATCCGTCCGGGAACGACGCTAGGTGTCCGCCCCGTACCGACGCATCGGCCGACCGGCCACGCCCGCGGTCCGACCGGCCACAGTCGCCAGCCAAACGGCAAACTTCCCTAAACTTCCCTGATGATGCCAGTGAAGTGGTAGTTTCAGTGCGGATAGGGAAGAGAGGCTGGAGTCATTGCCACAGCAGTACTACTCGGTGGACCAGGTGGCGGAGCTGCTGGATCTTCATGTGCGAACGGTGCGCGGTTACGTACGGGACGGCCGGCTGAGGGCGACCCGCATCGGTAAGCAGTACCGGATCGCGCGCGAGGACCTGGAGGCGTTCACCGGCCGCCCGGCGCCCTCTTCCTCGCCCTCCGTCGGCCTGGGCGGGCGCCATGCCGAGGCATCCG
Organism: Streptomyces sp. NPDC056835; assembly: GCF_042789485.1. Taxonomy (NCBI): domain Bacteria; kingdom Bacillati; phylum Actinomycetota; class Actinomycetes; order Kitasatosporales; family Streptomycetaceae; genus Streptomyces; species Streptomyces sp. NPDC056835. Next base: position 104,978 of record NZ_JBHUBB010000013.1, on the reverse strand, counting down.
TCATCGTGCGGATCGACGCGATCGACCCCGAGGCGACCATCCGTCTGACGAACACGGTCATGGCCGCCGTCGCACACGGCCGGGACGGCGGGGAGCGCTTGCGCGTCGAGACGGTCTACGACGAGGAACGGGCCGTGCTGAAGGTCATCATCCTGGGCGGCCTGGAGAGCACCGCCGAACTGCTCAAGATCGTCAACGCCCTGATCGGGCAACCGGAATGAACAGGAAACCGGAATGATCGAAGAACCGGAAATGAGCGAAACCGCAGAACCTCCTCAGGCCCCCCTGGCCCCCCTGGCCCTCCAGCACATCCATGGCATACCTGTTCTCCTCTGCGCTCCTGACGGCGATCCGCTGCGCGGCGAGCGCGAGGCGCTGGACCTCATCGGTGACGCGTTCTACCTCGGCGCCGCCTGGGTCGTCATACCGGCGGGCCGGTTCGAGGACGCCTTCTTCCAACTGCGCACCCGCGTCGCTGGCGACATCGTCCAGAAGTTCGTCAACTACCGGCTGCGCGTCGCCGTCGTGGGTGACATCGCGCGGCACACGGCCGACAGCGCCGCGCTGCGGGACTTCGTCCGCGAGAGCAACCGCGGCACACACCTCTGGTTCGTCCCGGACATGGAGACCCTGAGCGCCCGCCTCGACCCCGCTCCGGAACCCGAAAAGCGGCTCCCGGGGAGTACGGGAACGGAATGAGCCGTAGTGGGCTGATCACTCACTCGACGGCGTAGCCGCTCAGGCGGCGCGACCAAAGAGACGCCTGCCCGTATCGATCGAAGGATGTGCTCGCGCGCCCCGGAGTCCAGGCTGCCGGGTATGTCCAGACCCAACACGTCCGCCCGCACGGGCGGCACATGGCAGACCCCCGCTCACGTCCACCGCGATGTCTGGTTCCCGGGAAGGGGCATCGGAGGAGCGACCCTCATCCTCGGTCCCGTCGTGTGGTTCGCCGGGCTGCTTCTGCGTCATCTGGCCACCCGGTCGGCAGGCTTCACGCCGGAGCAGCTGGCGTGGTTCGACCAGCAGCCGTTCGCCGCTCCCGCCCAACTGGCGGCGTATCAGGCGAATCCCGCACTGGTCACGGCAGGCTACGCGTGCTTCGCCGCGGGTGCCGTCCTGCTGTGCCCCGCCTTCATCACACTCGCCAGGATCGTCGCCGCGAGATCTCCGGGACTCGCTTTCGCCGGTGGCACGCTCGTCGTTGTGGGCCTGTTCTCCCGCCTGTACTGGGCGGGTGTCGACCACACCGCGTTCCAACTGGTCGGACCGCTGGGGCTCGACCAGGCCACCAGAACGGTGCTCGACACCTATACGGACATCTCCTACGGGCCGTGGCGGGTGCCCATCACGGCCGCGTTCGGCCTGTACATCGGAACGTTCGTACTCGCCGTCGGGGCCTACCGATCGGGAACGTTCGGTACGGTACGGCTGGTGCTGTTCCTCCTCGCGGGAACGCTGTGGACCGGCGCGCTCAAGGAGAGCAACCTCTTCGACGGCGTCGTCTCGTCCGGCGTCCTGTGTCTGGTGTTCGTACCCCTGGGCATTCGAGTGCTACGTGGCACCGTGCCCGTGCTGTGCGCTCAGGGGCCGCCCATGACCGAGCGCGGGCCATCGAGGATCCTGAGCTGGTGACCCATCGAGTGTGTGCCCGCGGTCCCATATCGGAACTGACCAGGCTGTCACACCGCCTGGCCGCCTGGCTGCCTCCCGCTGTCGCGTTCTGCGCCGCCCTCCTCCCGGCGGCCCTCCCCGGTCCGCCCTCGCACGGCCCCGGGTTGTCGGGGCTCGCAGCGGTGCCCGGTCCTGTGCAGGCCGCCGCGGTCGGGGCGTCGGCGGCGGTGGCGATCACGATGGTGCCGAGGCGTCTGTGGCCGCTGTTCCTGATCACGGCCGTCGACTCCGTGGTCCGGGGGCCGGGGCTGCTGGTCGCGGTCGCCGCCCACGTCGCGGCGACAACGTGCCGACGCCCCCGCCACCTGGTGATGTTCACGTCGGCCGCGAGCCTGCTGGTGGCGGTACCGCGGCCCGGCGTCGAGGCTGTCTCCGCGCTCGGCGGCGTGGCGCTGTTCGTCTGGCTTCCGGTCATGGGCGGGCTGTGGATGGGCGCCCGCAGGCAGGTGGTGGCCGGGCTGCGCGAGCGGGCCGAGCGGCTGGAGCGGGAGCAGACCACCCGAACCGAGCAGGCTCGGGCACAGGAACGCGCCCGTATCGCCCGGGACATGCACGATGTGGTGGCCCACCGGGTCTCGCTGATGGTGCTGCGCGCCGGAGCACTGGAGATCAACGCCACCGAGGAGAAGACCGCGGCGGAAGCGGAGCTGATCCGGACCACGGGCAAGGAAGCGCTCACTCAACTCAGAGCCGTGCTGGGGATACTGACGGAGACGGACGGGGAGTTCCGCAGGCCGCACGGGGAGTCCTTCCAGCCGCGACCGACACTCGCCGACCTCGACCGGCTGCTCGACCAGTCCAGGTCGGCCGGTGTCCCCGTCGAACGGCGGGACGAGGGCACCGCGGGCGGTGTTCCCGCCATGGTGGAACACACCGCCTACCGGGTCGTACAGGAAGCACTCACCAACATCCACAAACACGCAGGCCGGGCCGCTACCCAGGTCGTGGTGCGGTACCTGCCCTCGGCGCTGGAGGTCACGATCAGCAACACCGCTTCGAACAGCCACGCTCCGCCCATGCCCGGCAGCGGACTGGGGCTCATCGGCCTGCGAGAGCGCGTCGAACTGCTCGGCGGGCGTTTCACGGCCACCCCGGAACCGGCCGGGGGATTCGTCGTCTCCGCGAAGCTGCCGACATGATCCGCGTGCTGATCGTCGACGACGAAGCCCTTGTCCGGGCCGGACTGCGCATGATCCTGGAGGCCGCCGAGGACATCGAGGTGGTCGCCGAGGCGGACACCGGTGCGGCGGCCGTCACCGCCGTCGCCGGACACCGTCCGCATGTCGTCCTGATGGATGTGCGGATGCCCGGCATCGACGGCGTGGCCGCGCTGAAGGAGATCAACCGGGCCCCCGACCCTCCGGCTGTGGTCATGCTCACCACCTTCGACCGCGACGAGTACGTCCACAGCGCCCTCCGTGCCAGGGCCGCCGGGTTCCTGCTGAAGGACACCGCGCCACGCGACCTGATCGCTGCCGTCCGCGCGGTCGCGGACGGCAGCGCCATGCTCTCGCCGACGGTCACCAGGCGGCTGATCGACGCTTTCGCCGAGCAGCGGTCCCCGGACTCCCACGCTGCAAGGGAACGGCTGTCCGTCCTCACCGGCCGCGAACGAACGGTCGTAGGCGCGGTCGCCCGAGGGCTCGCCAATGCCGAAATCGGCCGGGAGCTCGGTATGACCGAGACCACCGTCAAGGTTCACGTGAGCCGTTCGCTCACCAAACTCGGGCTGTCCAACCGGGTGCAGATCGCGCTCCTGGTCCGCGACTCCGGTGGATTCGGGACTGATACGCCTGCGCCGTAAGGGGCTTGTCCGGCGCCACTCATGGCACGCCGGGCGCAGAGCGCGAGCGCCCCGCCGGTGGTTCGCGTCGATGGAGTCAGTGGCCGGCCGGCGGGGACGGTGGTCTGCGCAGCAGCCACTGTCCGAACGTCCGACGCGCGGGCCGCACGACGACGCGGCCATGGATCTTCCTGCCCACCAGTTCCACGCGCAGTGTGACCGGCGCACCGAGGTCCGGAGCCTGACGGACCTTGACCTTGGTGTGCTCCAGTCTCAGACCGTCCGTATCGACCACGACGCCCGGCCCGGTGACCAGCGTCAGGGTCCCGCCCTTCATATCCATGTCGATCCGCAAGGTGTCTTGCGTGGTCACAGCCTGAGTGAAGTCGAGCGTCACCGCGCACCACTCCACCGCGAGCTCCAGCCTCCGGGGGGCCACCCAGCGCCCCACACGCGTGACGGGACTGAACTTCTGGTCGATCCGGAGTACGTCCTTGACCTCTGCCACGGCCGCGCCGGTCGAGGCCGAGACGGGCGGCAGGTCGACGGTGAGCGCCGTGAGTTCGCTGACGGTCCGCGCCGACAGGGCGGCCTCCAGGCGCTCGTCCAACTCGTCCGAGGTCAGCCGGCCGTCTCCCGCCGCGATACGCAGCACGTCCACCACCTGGTCCCGGTCCGCGTGAGAGGCCCGCAGCTCGGGCGGCGAGCCGGGGCCGGAGCGCTTCCCGGTGGGCGAGATCTCCTGCGACATGCTTCCGTCCTGGTCTGTCGAAGGTCTTCGCGATGCGGCCGACGGCACGACCGGAGCACTAACGCTATATCGCGACATGGGTCGCGGCCAACCCCTGTCGAGGCCACCAGGCCGGGAGGCCCCGCAGGCGAGGGGCGCCGGAAGCACCGGGAGCACCGGGGAAGCGCCGGGCCGCCCGTGGAACGGGACCACCGGGCCGCGAAAGGCGACAGAAGATGTCCGGTATTCCGTGTTGGCTGGGCGCATGACATTCACCTGGGCCGATTTCGTCTCGGCGGAGCCGCGCTTCGCCGAGACCGTTCAGCGGCGATTCGAGAAGCACACCCATCATGTCCTCGCCACCCTTCGCAAGGACGGCTCCCCGCGCGTGACAGGGCTCGAAGTCACCTTCCGATTCGGGGAGTTGTGGCTCGGCATGATGCCGAATTCCCGTAAGGCGCGGGATCTGACGCGCGACCCGCGCTTCGCCGTGCACGCGAATCCGGGGGAGGGCGCCGAGATGGCCGACGGCGACGTCAGAGTCGCCGGACGGGCGGTCGAGGTCATGGACGAGGAGACGCTTGTGCGGTTCGCGGCGGAGGTCGAACCTCCGTTTCCGTTTCATCTCTTCCGGGTCGATCTCGGCGAGGTGGTACGGACCGGACTCGACGGAGACGACCTGGTCGTACAGGTCTGGCGGCCGGACCGGCCGCTGCGCACCGTACGGCGCGGATCCGACGACAGCCCGCCGCGCGAGGATCACGGGTGATCGTCGCACCGGTGCTCGGGCGTGCTAGGCTGACTGCGTTGCAGTTTTGGTACCCATGAACTTTATGTGCGCCTGACGGGAATGTTCCTCAGGCGCATTATTGTTTTTGCCGGCTTCTCCGGATGGGGCTCAATGCGGCGACGAGGAATCCGTAAAGTGCGGATTTCCGGCTCTGCACCTGTTTTAGGAGAATGACATGGCTACTGGCACCGTGAAGTGGTTCAACTCGGAAAAGGGCTTCGGCTTCATTGAGCAGGACGGCGGCGGCGCCGACGTCTTCGCCCACTACTCGAACATCGCCACCCAGGGCTTCCGTGAGCTCCAGGAGGGCCAGAAGGTCTCGTTCGACGTCACGCAGGGCCAGAAGGGCCCGCAGGCGGAGAACATCGTCCCGGCCTAATTTCCGGACGTGTACCTCGCAGCCGGGGCCCGCACCGTGCAGGTGCGGGTCCCGGCTCGCGCTGTTCTCAGGCCCAGGAAGGCTTTTCCGAATGACTCGATCCGAACGCCCGGCTCGCGCTGCCCGCCCCGCCGGCAAGCGCCCGGTGAACTCCCGTGCGAAGGCGCCCGCGAAGGGCTCCGCGAGGCCGGCCGCCCGCCGCCCCGCCGCGCGCCCGCAGGAGTTCACGCTGCCGGAGACCCTTACCCCCGCGCTGCCCGCCGTCGAGGCGTTCGACGAGCTGGACATGCCCGCAGGACTGCTCAAGACGCTCACCGCCCAGGGTGTGACCACCCCGTTCCCCATCCAGGGCGCGACTCTCCCCAACTCCCTCGCGGGCCGCGACATCCTGGGCCGTGGACGTACCGGCTCCGGCAAGACGCTCGCCTTCGGGCTGGCGCTGCTCGCCCGTACGGCCGGCCGGCGCGCCGAGCCGCGCGCCCCGCTCGCGCTGGTGCTCGTACCCACGCGTGAGCTGGCGCAGCAGGTGACCGACGCGCTCACCCCGTACGCCACCGCCGTCAATCTGAAGCTGACGACGGTCGTCGGCGGGCTCTCGATCGGCAAGCAGGCGGGTTCGCTGCGGCGCGGCGCCGAAGTGCTCGTCGCGACCCCCGGGCGGCTGAAGGACCTCATCGAGCGCGGCGACTGCCGGCTCGACCAGGTGTCGATCACCGTGCTCGACGAGGCCGACCAGATGGCCGACATGGGCTTCATGCCGCAGGTCACCGCGCTGCTCAAGCAGGTCGAGCCGGACGGGCAGCGGATGCTGTTCTCGGCGACGCTGGACAAGAACATCGACCGGCTCGTACGGCAGTACCTGACGGACCCGGTCGTGCACTCCGTCGACCCTTCACAGGGCGCGGTCACGACGATGGAGCACCATGTGCTCTACGTCCTGGACGAGACGGACAAGAAGGAAGTCACCACGCGGATCGCGGCGCGCGACGGCCGGGTACTGCTCTTCCTGGACACCAAGCGGTCGGTGGACCGGCTGGTGAAGCGGCTGCTGGCGAGCGGCGTACGGGCCTCGGGGCTGCACGGCGGCCGTTCGCAGCCGCAGCGCAACCGGACGCTGGAACAGTTCAAGACGGGACTGGTCACCTGCCTCGTCGCGACGAATGTCGCGGCCCGCGGCATCCATGTCGACGATCTCGACCTGGTCGTGAACGTGGACCCGCCGGTCGACCACAAGGACTATCTGCACCGCGGCGGACGTACCGCCAGGGCGGGGGAGTCCGGCAGTGTCGTGACGCTCGTACTGCCCGAGCAGCGGCGCGAGATGACCCGGCTGATGTCGGACGCGGGGATCGCTCCCAGGTCCGCGCGGATCAAGTCCACGGACGAGGAACTGGCGACGCTCACCGGCGCGCGGGTGCCCTCCGGGGTGGCCGTCACCATCGAGGTGCCGCAGCAGCCCGTCCAGGCGAAGCCGAAGACGCGGGCGTCGCGTCCGGCCAGGAAGAACACCGGCGGTGGCGGTGGCGCGGGCGGCGGCTCGGGCGCCGGGGGCGGCGCGGCCCGTCTCGGCGGGGCCTCGCGCGGCAGCCGCGGCCGACGCGGCCGTCCGGACCGCGGCGCCGAGGGCGGACGCCGCACCGCCGCCTGAGAGGTACGTGGTCCCGCGCGCGAAGTCCCGCGTACGAGGCGCGCAAGTCCCGCGTACGAAGCGCGAAGTCCCGCGTACGGAAGAACGGACATACGGAAGCCCGGTGCCGCGCTCGGCGCGCCGCCGGGCTTCCGTACGTCCGGACCCGGGGCCCGCGCCGGGGTGTACGGGGTGCTACGGAGACGGGCCGGTCGGTTAACTTCCCGGAAACTCCACACAGTTGGCATTGACGTGTACGCGTCTACGCGCGTCATCATGGGGGCATGCGAATTCCCCCACGGATCGCCACCCTCGGTGGCATCGCCGCACTGGCCTCGACCCTCCTCATCGGCGGAGTCACCGCCACCGCCACCGCCGCCCCCACCGCGGTCGGCAGCATCTGCTACTCCAGGCTGCCGGTCCAGGCCCACGACACCCTCGACCTCATCGACCGGGGCGGGCCGTACCCGTACCCGCAGGACGGCGGCGTCTTCCAGAACCGGGAAGGCATCCTGCCGAGCCAGTCGAACGGCTACTACCACGAGTACACCGTCAAGACGCCCGGCTCCCCGGACCGCGGCGCGCGCCGCATCGTCACGGGCAACCGGACCAACGAGGACTACTACACCTCCAACCACTACGCGTCGTTCTCGCTCGTCAACTACGGCTGCTGACCGGTCGTCGACCGGAACCGGAAGGTAACCTCCGTCCCATGACGGTGACGTATGTGATCGACGGGGCGGAGGTCACCGGCCTCGAACGCTTCTGGCAGGTGATCGGCGCGGCCGTGAACGGGCCCGGCGGATACTTCGGGAGCAATCTCGACGCACTCGCCGACTGTCTGCGCGGCGGGTACGGAACGCCGGACGACGGCGACTTCGTCATCGAATGGCGCCGGCACGAACTCTCGCGCCACGCGCTCGGCCGGGAAGAGACCGTGCGTACGCTCCAGCGGCGGCTGGAGCGTGCGCACCCCGACAACAGGGCCGCCATCCAAGGGCGGTTGGACGCCGTCCGGGCCGGCGGCGGCCCGACCGTCTTCGACGAACTGGTGCGATTGATCGAGGAAGAGGCGCCCGGGGTTCTCCGGCTCCTCTGATGAAGACAGGATCTAGCGGCGGCGCGGGAGTGTCCGCTCCAGGCGCCGTCGCTCCGGGCCGTGCGGTACGTACCGCACCGCCTCCAGCGCCGTCCTGCGCGCGTATCCCTCCGGGTCCTCATCGCCGAGGATCCGGGCCAGCGCGTCGACCGCGCGCGGATCGCGGCGGGCCGCCAGCCCCTTGGCCGCGTCGGCGGCCGTATGCGCGTCCGGGTCGTTCAGCCGGGCCGCCAGCGCCTCGCGCAGCTCACGCGTGTCCGCGTCCAGGCCCGCCAGTGCCACGACCGCGCGGTCCCTGACCGACGCGTCCGCGTCCCTGCTCAGCAGCGTCAGCGCCCAGAGCGCGTCGCGGTCGTCGCCCGGTACGAGCCCGGTCAGCGCGAGGGCCGCCCGGCGCCGTACCCCGGAATGGGTGGCCGGTGTGGCGCAGGATCTCCGGGAGCGCGGCCGGGTCGCCGTACTGGCCGAGAGCCACCACGACCGCGCGGACCAGCTCCGGTTCCACGGCCCGCCGGGACAGTTCGCGCAGCAGGGGCACCGCGCGGGCGGCGAACGGAGTCTCCCCGTCCGCCGCGCCCAGCCGTGCCAGCACATCGGCGGCGAAGGCCCGTCGCAGCGGCTCGTCGCTCGCGCACCACGCGGCGGCGGCCTGGAACGTCTCCTCGTCACCGCGCCGCCACAGCGCGGACACCGACTCCGTCCAGTCGTCCCGGCCGGGGTCCCCGCAGCGCAGGGCCCGCGCCGCCAGTTCCTCGTACGGCGTCGGAATGCCCAGCTCCGTTTCGAGTATCGTCGCGACGGCCGCGTGCCCGGTCTGCTGCTCGCGGCCGGCCACCGGCACACCGTCCCGCAGCAGTTCGACGACGACGGTCTCCGAGCCGTCCTCCTCGATCCGGCGCACCACCGTCTCGTAACCGTCGCCGTAGGCGCTCAGCAGTCCGGCCCGCAGCTCCTGTTCGACATCGCGGGTCAGCCAGCGCCGCGCCTCGGCGAGCGCCGCGTCGCGCGTCCTCGCGTACACGCCGTCGGGCGCGCCCGCGCCGTAGCGGAGCAGGACCCGTACGGCGGGCGCGGAGCCGCGGCGAGCGGCCAGCAGCAGGGGCGGTTCACCGCCGGGGCCCGGCAGATCGGGGTCGGCGCCGTACTCAAGCAGCGCTTCGACGGTGTCCGCGAAGCCCTGCACGACCGCCCAGGCGACCGCCGTGAAGCCGAACTCCTCGCGCCCGTCGGGCGGCGCGCCGGCGGCGAGCAGCGCACGGACGACCTCGGTGTGCCCGCCGCAGGCCGCTCCGCACAGCGGCAGATCGCCGCCGTCCCGGCCGCTTGCCCGGCGGGGGTCGGCGCCCGCCGTGAGCAGCAGCCGTACGAGACCCGGCTCGTCGCTGACCGCCGCGCGGTAGAGGATCGTTTCGCCGTCCCCGTCGGTCGACTCGGCGGAGACACCGGCGCGGAGCAGCCGTACCACCGTGTCGGCGGCGCCGCCGCCCAGCGCCGCGAACAGCTCGTCGCCGCCCGCGCCCGCCGTCGGCTCATTCGTCATGCTTCGACCCTACGTTCGCCCGGGTTCCGCCGTCGTCCGGGATACGGCACGCGGGATACGGCACGCGGGAGCCGCACGCTCAGGTCCCGCTCAGGTCCCGCTCAGGTGTCGCAGTCCAGCACGCTCCCGCACAGTCCGCACCGCGCCCGCACCCGGCCGCGGACCGGCACCCGGATGCGCTGGAGGCAGGTGGGGCACGGGAACGAGACGCGCAGACCGTCCGCCAGGTGCTCGAAGGCGTACGGCGCGTACGGCTGGGCGGGGGCGGGCGCGGCGCCCGGGTGGTCCATCGCGTAGCGGCGGTCCTTGGCGTAGCGGTGCCGGCCCGACCAGCCCGCGGTGGTCAGCGGCGGCTGCTGCTCGTCACGCAGCGACTGCGCCCTGCCTTTCGTATACGACGTGTACCCCTGCGGGCTGGTGAACCAGATCCGCGGGTCCTCGTCAAAGACGAGCGCGCGCTTGGCGAGGACATAGCCGAACTCCTCAGGGGTGAGATAGCCGAGTTTCTGGCTGGAATCGCGGTCCTCGCGGTAGGCGTCCAGAAGCAGCCAGCCCGCGCCCAGATAGGTCGTGGCGGTGTCGGTGAGGATCTCGTTGTCACGGGTGCCGGGGAAGGAGAGACCGAGGCGGTGCAGCAGGACATGGGTGATCTCGTGGGCGAGGGCGGCGCCGATGTCCCTGCGGTGGGTACGGAAGCGGTTGTTCAGCTCGATGAAGTACTCGGGCCCGGCGGTCAGCTCGACATTCGCCGCGTGCTCCATGTCGCGGAAGCTCACGATCACGCGCGCGTCCGGCAACCGCAGCTGCTGGACCAGGGCGTGGGCCACGCGCTGCGTACCCAGATACAGATCGTCCACGTCGGAGAAGGCGACATCGGCGGGGGCCACGCTGGGGGCGTACGCGCGGATTTCGTCGGCCGAGAGCCGCCGGTAGAGCGCCGTGATGGCCGCGCGCGCCGTGTCGAGATGCGGATAGCCGTGCTGGACCTCGCCGCCGTTCGTCACGTCCGTACCCCCTGCGTCCCGCGTCCGGTCCTCCGCGCGGGACGGCCGGGCCCGCTCGACCCAACTCTACGGGCGCGCCCCGGGCGCCGGAGGGCCGTGCCCGGCTGGGCACGTCCGTTCAGCGGACGGCGCGTCTGATCGGTGGACGGCATGTCTGACCGGTGGACGGTGCGTCCTGTGATCGGACGGCGCGTCCGGCCAGAGGACAGTGGCCGACAAATATCCCTGACGGATGGCTGAAAGCAGGTTCTTGTGGCGTGGCTGATCCCCTCCGCATAATCCGGATCACGCTTTCTTGTCGGGCTCATGCCAGCGCTGCGCAACGCGCGTTGACCGGAGCCCGCCCAGTGAGCGAATCCCTCAAGCCCCCCCACGAAAGGCAGACCGTTGAGCATTCTGGGTGTCCTCAAGAGAACCGCCGCCGCCGGCGCGGTCGTGCTCGCCGCCATCAGCCTCCAGCCGTCGTCCGCCTCCGCCGCGCCCGCGCCGGTCGCGCCCAAGACCCAGGCCGCGGCGCCCCTCGCACCGCCCGTCGTCGGCGGCACCCGCGCCGCCCAGGGTGAATTCCCCTTCATGGTCCGGCTCTCCATGGGCTGTGGTGGCGCGCTGTACTCGCCGACCGTCGTGCTGACCGCCGCGCACTGTGTGAGCGGATCCGGCAACAACACCAGCATCACCGCCACCGCCGGTGTCGTCGACCTCCAGAGCACCAGCGCCATCAAGGTCAAGTCCACCAAGGTGCTCCAGGCCCCCGGCTACAACGGCGCGGGCAAGGACTGGGCGCTGATCAAGCTCGCCGCGCCCATCAACCTGCCGACCCTGAAGATCGCCACCACCACGCAGTACAACACCGGCAACTTCACCGTCGCCGGCTGGGGTGCGGCCACCGAGGGCGGCGGCCAGCAGCGCTACCTGCTCAAGGCCACCGTCCCGTTCGTCTCCGACGCCAGCTGCAACGCGTCGTACGGCGGCGAGATCATAGCGGGCGAGGAGATCTGCGCCGGCTACGCCCAGGGCGGCACGGACACCTGCCAGGGTGACTCGGGCGGTCCGATGTTCCGCAAGGACAGCGCCGGAGCCTTCATCCAGGTCGGCATCGTGAGCTGGGGCAACGGCTGCGCCCGGCCCAACTACCCCGGTGTCTACACCGAGGTCTCGACCTTCGCCTCCGCGATCGCCTCGGCCGCGTCGACTCTCTGACGCCCCGACGCCCCGACGCCCCGACGCCCCGACGCTCTGACGCTCTGACGTGATGCCGTAGGACCCCCGGGAGCAGGACTTCCGGGAGCAGGACCCCGGGCGGGGCAGGTGGCCGGACGCGTCAGTCCAACACCTGCCCCGCCCGTCTTCAGGACCACGCCCCGGGCCCGCCGCCGCCGGGACCGGCCCCTCGTCTCAGTACGTGGCGAGCCGCACGTACGGTTCGCCCGCGGCCTCCAGCTCCAGCACCCACACCTCGTTGCCGCCCTCGCGCAGCACCGGACCCGGCACGTACAGCGACTCCTGCGGGCCCCGCGACCAGTAGCGGCCCAGGCAGTGGCCGTTCACCCAGACGAAGCCCCGGGTCCAGGAGGGGAGCGTGAGCCGGGCGTCGCCCGCGCCCGCGACCTCGAAGACGGCGCGGTAGAGCCCCCGTCCCGCGTCGAGCCCCCGCGCCGCCTCGCCGTCCGGCGCGCGGAACGGGAGCTCCGCCACCGCCCGCGCGTCGTCGAAGGCGTCCAGACGCAGCCCCCGGGACCGTACGCCGTGCAGATACTGCCGCTCGTGCAGCACCCCGCCCGTGATGCCCTTGGACTCACCGAGACGCGGCCCGTAGTTGACCCGGCCCAGCGACTCCACCCAGATATCGACGGACGCCGGCCCGGCCACCGGCTCCGCCAGGGCCGGGCTCTCACCGTCGAGGACCTGAGCCCGTACCCCGTCCACATACACCACGGCCAGATCGCGCAGCCCGGCCAGCGTGAGTGCCCGGGGCGTCCGGGGGCCAGGGACCTCCAGCCGGTAGCGCACCAGACCTCGGTCCACGCCCAGTTCCTCGAAGGTGGGCGGCAGCGCCGTCTCCGACTCCGGTCCGCCCAGGGTCCCCAGGACCTCGTCCAGTGGCGCCCACGAGATGAACTCGGCGCGTACCGGATCGGCCAGGGCGGGGCACGGCCGCGGCAGCTCGGGCAGCGGGCCGCTCCGGTAGTCCGCCAGCACCTCGCGGAACCGCCAGAACTTCTCCGTCGGCCGGCCCGCCTCGTCGACCGGCGCGTCGTAGTCGTAGGAGGTGACGTCCGGTTTCAGCGCGCCGTCGTTCAGCTCACCGCTCCGGTTGGCGCCCGCCCAGCCCGCGACGCTCGTACCGCCGTGCGCCATATACACATTGACCGAGGCGCCGCACTCCAGGATCTCGCGCAGCGTGCCGGCCGCGTCCGCCGCGTCCCGTACGACATGCTCACCGCCCCAGTGGTCGAACCAGCCGCACCAGAACTCCATGCACATCAGCGGCCCGTCGGGGCGGTGCCCGCGCAGCGTCTCGAAGGCGGCGCGGGCACCCGAGCCGAAGTTGACCGTCGCCAGCAGCCCGGGGACCGAACCGCCGGTGAGCATATGGTCCTCGGGGCCGTCCGAGGTCACCAGCGGTACGGAGATCCCGCACGCGCGGGTCAGCTCGGCCAGCCGGGCCACATAGTCCCGGTCGGAGCCGTAACTCCCGTACTCGTTCTCGACCTGCACCATGATCACCGGACCGCCCCGGCCGATCTCGCGCTCGGCGACCCGTGGAAGCAGCTCGCGGTACCACCGCTCCACGCGCGTCAGATATCCGGCGTCCCCGGTCCGTATCCGGGCGCCCAGCGGGCCGGTCAGCCAGTACGGCAGCCCGCCGTTCTCCCACTCGGCGCAGATGTACGGGCCCGGCCGTACGATCGCCCACAGCCCCGCCCCGCGCACCGCGTCCAGGAACCGGCCGAGCGCGGCCACGTCGTGGTAGCGGCCGGGCTCCGGCTCGTGCAGATTCCACGGGACGTAGGTCTCCACACAGTTGAGGCCCATGGCGCGCAGCATCCCGAGCCGGTGGCCCCACAGCTCCTCATGGACGCGGAAGTAGTGCAGCGCCCCCGAGAGCAGCCGCACCGGCCGTCCGTCCAGCAGAAAGTCCTCGTCCCCCACCATGAACTCAGCCATCGACTCAGTCACCGTCCCCGCTCTCCCGTTCCGCGGCTCATGCCCCCGTGACTCATGTCCCGTGGCTCACCCTCTCCCTCTGGCGGTGGCACGGTCCATGGACAAAGATCGCCTCTGTTTGGACGAAGCTGACGTGACCGCGTGACCGCGTGACCGCGTGACCGCGTGACCGCGTGACCGGCGGCGACAGGGGAACAGTTGAGGTGGGAGCGGATGTATCACACCTGGATGCGGTACTTCACCCCCAGCCCGGTCCACCACCGGCTCGGGCTCGTCTGCCTCGGCGTCGGGCTCCAGCACGGCTGTCTGCCGACGGTCGGACCGCGCACCCTCGATCACCATGTGGCCGTCGTGATCAGCGCGGGCAGCGGCTGGTTCCGCGCGGCCGACGGGCGGCGCACCCCCGTCACCGCGCCCGCGCTGCTCTGGCTGACACCCGGCACCGCCCACCACTACGGGCCCGACGAGGAGCACGGCTGGGACGAGAGCTTCGTCGACTTCACCGGCCCCGCCACCGCCACCTACACGGAACTCGGCTACATAGAGCCGGACCGGCCCGTCGTACCGCTCTCCGACGCGACGGGCGCACGGGCGGCCGTCGCGCGTATCGCCCGCGCCGCGCGCCGGGGCAACCCGCTGCTCGAAGTCGAGACCGGCGCCGCCGTCCACGAACTGCTCGTCGCGCTGCGGCGGGCACGCGCCGACACCGACGCCGAGGGCGACCCGGTCCTGCGGGCACTGGCCCGCGACGCCTGCCGGACCCTCTCGGTCGCCGAACACGCCGCCCGCCACGGCATGACCCCCGCCGAACTGCGCACCGCCGTACGCAGAGCCGCCGGATGCAGCCCCAAGGACTATCTGCTGGGCATCCGACTCGGCCGCGCCAAAGAACTGCTCGCCGCGACGGAACTGCCCGTCGCGGCGGTCGCCCGGCGCGTCGGGTACGACGACCCCGCGTACTTCTCGCGGCTGTTCACCCGGCGCGTCGGTATGCCGCCCATCCGCTTCCGCGACCAGCAGGGGCGCGCGGTCCCCGGCGGCTGGAGCAACGAGATCCCGCATCCTGATCACCCGCCGACCATCGCGCCGCGCTCATCTACGCTGCTGGACCATGACAACGAGTGACCCCGGAACCGACCAGCCCGGCACGCACGACCCCGGAACCGACCAGCCCGGCGTCGACGAGGCGGTGCGGGCCGAGCTGAACCGCCTCCGCGACTCCATCGACAACATCGACGCGGCCGTCGTCCACATGCTCGCCGAGCGCTTCAAATGCACCCAGCAGGTCGGCGTACTCAAAGCCCGACACCAGCTCCCGCCGGCCGACCCGGCCCGTGAGTCCCGCCAGATCACCCGGCTCCGGGAACTCGCCGAGAACTCCAGACTGGACCCGGCCTTCGCCGAGAAACTCCTCAACTTCATCATCGCCGAAGTGATCAGACACCACGAGACGATCGCGGGCGAGACCCGGCGGAGCAACGGCTGAGGCCCCCGACAGCCACCGCCGCACCTGCGCTCGGAGCGCAATGAACCCTGATGCGCCGCTCACGGCACATCAGGCAGCATGACCCCATGTCCGTACTGACGCGCGACGAAGCGCAGACCAGAGCCCAGTTCCTCGACGTCCACCGGTACACGATCGCACTCGATCTGACCACCGGCGAGGACACCTTCGACTCCCGCACCGTCATCACGTTCACTGCCCTGGCTGCCGGAGACACCTTCGTCGAACTCAAGCCCGACACCCTGCGCTCCGCCACCCTCGACGGCCGGCCCCTCGACCCGGCCGCGCTCACCGGGAACCGGCTCCCCCTCACCGGCCTGACCGCCGGGGAACACGAGCTGCGCGTCGACGCCTCGATGCGGTACTCCCGCACCGGCGAGGGCATGCACCGCTTCACCGACCCCGCCGACGGCGAGACCTACGTCTACACCCAGCTGTTCATGGACGACGTCCAGCGCGTCTTCGCCGCCTTCGACCAGCCCGATCTCAAAGCCGTCTTCGAGCTGACCGTCACCGCGCCCGACCACTGGACCGTCCTCGGCAACGGCGTCGCCACGCGGACCGAGGGACGCCACTGGACCGTCGCCGCCACCCCGCTCATCTCCACCTACCTCGTCGCGATCGCCGCGGGCCCCTGGCACTCCGTACGCACCGAACACGCCGGACTGCCGTTCGCCATCCACTGCCGGCGCTCCCTCGCGCCCCACCTCGACGCCGACGCCGACGAGATCCTTGACATCACCCGCGCCTGCTACGACCGGTACCACGAGAAGTTCACCGAGCCGTACCCCTTCGACTCCTACGACCAGGCCTTCGTCCCCGAGTTCAACGCCGGCGCCATGGAGAACCCCGGACTCGTCACCTTCCGCGACGAATTCATCTACCGCTCCGCCGTCACCGACACCGAACGCCAGACCCGCGCCATGGTCATCGCCCACGAGATGGCCCACATGTGGTTCGGCGACCTCGTCACCCTCGCCTGGTGGGACGACATCTGGCTGAACGAGTCCTTCGCCGAGTACATGGGCTACCAGACCCTCACCGAAGCCACCCGCTTCACCGACACCTGGGTCGACTTCGGCGTCGGCCGCAAATCCTGGGGATACGACGCCGACCAGCGGCCCTCCACCCACCCCGTCGCCCCCGACGCCGTCCCCGACACCGCCTCCGCGCTGCTCAACTTCGACGGCATCTCCTACGCCAAAGGCGCCTCCGCGCTGCGCCAGCTCGTCGCCTGGCTCGGCGAGAAGGACTTCCTCGCCGGCATCAACACCCACTTCGCCCGGCACAAGTTCGCCAACGCCACCCTCGCCGACTTCATCGACTCCCTCGCCCACGCCACCGACCGTGACGTACACGCCTGGGCCGAGCAGTGGCTGCGCACGACCGGCGTCGACACCCTCACCCCGCGGATCTCCGGCACCGGCACCGGCACCGGCACCGACGCCGGTACGGGCACTGGTACGGGCACCGGCACCGATGGCGGCTGGACCCTCGACGTCGTACGCGACGGCAGCCGCCCGCACCGCGTCACCGTCGGCGCCTACGACCTCGACCCCGCCGACCCGGCCCGGCTGACCCGGCGCGACCTCCTCGAACTCGACCTGCCACTGACCGCGCCCGTCACCTCGGCCGGCCGCCGCCCCGCCCTCGTCGTCCTCAACGACCGCGACCTGACCTACGCCAAGGTCCGGCTCGACGACGCCTCCTGGGACACCGCCCTGCGCGCCCTCTCCGGCATCCCCGACCCGCTCACCCGCACCGTCGTCTGGAACGCCGCCCGCGACATGGTCCGCGACGGCGACCTCGCCCCCACCGCCTATCTGGACGCGGCCCGCGTCCACCTGCCGCGTGAGACGGATCTCGCCGTCGTCCAGGGCGTCCTGGACTTCACCGCCGGCCAGATCACCGACCGCTATCTGAACGACACGGACCGCCCGGCCGCCCTCGCCACCCTCACCGCGATCTCCCGCGACCTGATCCGCCACACCGAGGACGGCGAGAACCCCGGACTGCGCCTCACCGCCGTACGCCACCTCATCGACGCAGCCACCCAGCCCGACACCCTCCAGGAATGGCTGGAATCCGGCAGCGTCCCCGGCGGCCCCGAGCTCGACCCCGAACTGCGCTGGCGCGTCCTCACCCGGCTCGCCGTCCTCGGCGCCGTCGACCCCACCGCCATCGACGCCGAACTCGAACGCGACCCCAGCGCCACCGGCCAGGAAGGCGCGGCCCGCTGCCACGCCGCCCTGCCCGACCCGGAGGCCAAAGCCCGCGCATGGGCCGGACTCTTCGAGACCGACGACCTCTCCAACTACCTCTTCACCGCCACCGCCCAGGGCTTCTGGCAACCCGAACAGGCCACGCTGGTACGGGAGTACGTGCCCCGCTACTACACCGCCGCCGTCACACTCGCCAACCGGCGCGGACCGGCCATCGCCGACGCGGCCGGCCGCTACGCCTTCCCCCTGTACGCGATCGACGAGGAGTCACTGAACCTCGGCAGGACGTGCCTGGACACCGCGGAAATGATCCCGGCGCTGCGCCGCAAGCTCGTCGACCAGCTCGACGACCTGCACCGGGCGCTACGGGTCCGCACCGGCTCCTGACCGCCCCGCCGCGCTCGCGGTCCGGGACCAGTGGGTGCACCGGTCCCGGACCCATGCCGAAAACGCCCGCGATCCGGCGTACGCCTACACGCTCAGGCGCGTCGCGCACGCCGGATCCACGAGCGTTTTCAGCCGACTTCCCGCGTCCTTCGCCAGGCGCCAATACCCCGCGCGGGCGGGCTCGTTGTGCTCCATAGGCACCAACTCCGACCCCCGGACCCCCCGGGTGCCCGGGGTGCCCGACTCGTGGAAGGCAGCACCCGCCGATGATCGCCCAGCCAACCGACCTCACCCAGCCCCGCGACCTGGTGGGTGTCGGCATCGGCCCGTTCAATCTCTCCCTCGCCGCACTCGCCGACAGAATCCGCGGCGGACTCGCCACCACCTTCTTCGACCAGAACCCCGTCTTCCGCTGGCACCCCGGCCTGCTCATCGACGGCGCCAGCCTCCAGGTCCCCTTCCTCGCCGACCTGGTCACCCTCGCCGACCCCGCCAGCCCCTGGTCCTTCCTCAGCTACCTCCGGGCCCGCGACCGGCTCTACCCCTTCTACTTCGCCGAGCGCTTCCACATCCAGCGCGCCGAGTACGACGCCTACTGCCGCTGGGTCAGCGAACAACTCCCCGGACTCCACTTCGGCCACCAGGTCGACGCCGTCCGCTGGAACCCCGAACGCGACCTCTTCGAAATCGACTTCACCCAGCTCGACCAGGACGGCGAGGTCGAAGCCCTCGGCCGCGCCCACGCCCGCCACATCGCGCTCGGCATCGGCACCGAGCCATACATCCCCGAGCCGCTCAAACCACTCGTCGAAGCCCCCGCCGTGCCGGTCATCCACTCCGCCGACTACCTCAAACACCGCGACCGGCTCCTCGCCGCCGGACACATCACCGTCATCGGATCAGGACAGTCCGGCGCCGAGATCTTCCTCGACCTGCTGCGCGCCAGGCCCACCGGAGCCGAGAAGATCCACTGGCTGGCCCGCACCGAGGCCTTCGCACCCATGGAGTACTCCAAGCTCGGCCTGGAACAATTCACCCCCGACTACACCCGCTACTTCCACGCCCTGCCCGAGCACGTACGCGACGACCTGATCCCCCGGCAGTGGCAGCTCCACAAAGGCATCGACACCGACACCATCGCCGCCATCCACGACGAGCTGTACCGGCGAACCCTGCACGGCGGCTGGCCCGACGCCGTCCTCACACCAGGCGTCTCCGTCCGCACCGCGGGGCGCGTCGCCACAACAAAGATCGAACTCCATCTGGAACACGCCCAGCAGGCCACCAGGTCCCGGCTCACCACCGACGCCGTCGTCCTCGCCACCGGCTACCGGGAACGCCCCCTCGACCGGATCCTCGCCGGACTCGACCCCTACATGCGCCGGGACAGCTCAGGACGTCCCCGGATCGACCAGCACCACCGCATGACCCTGGACCCCTCAGTCACCGGCTCCGTCTACGTCCAGAACGGCGAACGGCACACCCACGGCGTCGGCGCGCCCGACCTCGGGCTCGCGGCCTGGCGCAGCGCCACCATCCTCAACCACCTCACCGGCAAAGAGTCCTACCCCTTGCCCCGGCGCACCGCGTTCACCAGCTTCGGACTCGACGGACGGGACCGGACCCGCACGGTGCCCGCACCGAGGGGTCTGGTCCCGCTCACCGAAGTACGCTGACACAAGCCGGCGTACGCCCACAGTCGGCCGGCGTACGCCGACATCAGACGTACGCCGACTTCAGACGTACGCCGACCGAAGCCGGCGCGACCGGTCAGAAGACCGGCGTGCCGTCCCGCGTCAGCTTCCAGTCCACCGAGGCGAACGTCGCCGGATCGACCGTGCCCGCCGACTGCACCCACCCGATGATCGTGTTACGGATCTCGTCCGAATTGGCCCACAGCTGCTGCGCGGCGGCCACATGCGGGAAGTTCCCGCCGCCGTTCGCCCGGTAGTTGTTGACGGCCAGTACGAACTTCGCCGCCGGGTCCAGATCCTTCCCCTCGAACCTGAGGTTCACGATCCGCGACCCGGCCGGCTTCGCGATATCGATGTCGTACGTCAGCCCGGACACCACGTCATAGTTGTAGTCCGGCGTGTTGTCGGCGTTCGTCAGCTTCGACGTATCCACCGGCCCACCCGCCGCCGTCTGCACGTAATACCTCGCCGAGAACTCCAGATACGCCCTGATCTGCGCACCGGTCAGCAGCCGCGCCTCCATCGTGTTCTCGAACGGGTACAGCCCCGCCGCATCCTTGATCGTCACACTGCCCGCCGGGATCGCCGCCGTACGCGAGAAACACGACGCCTGCGACAGCACCGGCAGCGCCGCCCACTCGCCACCCGCCAGCGCCGCCTTCACCGTCTCCGTCTGCACATGATTGATCAGATCGATGATCGGCTCGTCCTTCCACGGCGCGTCGACCGTGGACATGGCGGCCGTCGACGTACCGATCACCTGATTCACATACGCCACGACCTTGCGGTGCTCATCGGAGAGCAACCCGGTGATCTTCTTGTCCTCGGGAACCGTATTGGAGTTGAGGACCTGCGAACCGACCTTCTCGACCGTCCAGGAGCCACGCTCCCACACCAGATCGAAATCGAAGAGCGTCAGCCGCTGGCCCCACTTCAGCGGCTCGGACAGGACGACATCCTTGCCCGTCTTCTTGTTGACCACCCGGCGCTCCGGGATCTCGGCGTGCGCGTGCCCGACAAGAATCGCGTCGATCCCCGGCACCTGCTCCGCCACCAGCGTCGCGGCGTTCTCCACATACGGCACCTGATCGCCCCACGACGACGTCCCGCTCGTACCGGAGTGCGCGGAGACGATAACCACATCCGCACCCATCGAACGCAGCTTCGGCACCCACTTCGCGGCCTGCTCCTCCAGACCCGGGAACGTCATCTTGCCCTGAACATTCGCTTTGTCCCAGATCGCGATGCCCGGGTTCGTCAGCCCGAGGATCGCCACCCGCACATCACGGCCGTGCGGCGTCCGCAGCTTCTTGATCACATACGGCGCGAAAGCCGGCTTCAGCGTCTTCGCGTCCAGCGCGTTGGCGCCCAGCAGCGGAAAATGACACTGCTCCTCGAACTTCCGCAGCACCGGAATGCCGTAATTGAACTCGTGGTTACCGAGCGCCGCCGCGTCATAGCCGATCGCGTTCATCGCCTGCGCCATCGGATGGACCGGACCACGCTTCGCCGTGATCGGGTCGACCTTGGCGTAGTAGTACGACAGCTGAGTGCCCTGGATGGTGTCACCCGCGTCGATCAGCAGCGTGTTCTCGCGGCCCTTCTCCTTACGGATCCGGTCCACCAGCGTCGAGATCTTCGCCAGCCCGACATCATTGTGGGCGGAGTCGTCGAACTCCTTGTCGGTGAAGTAGTCCCAGTTGAAGACATTGCCATGCAGATCAGTGGTCCCCAGCACAGTGAACGAGTACCGCTTGCGCGGACCTCCATGGACCGGACCATGAGCCTGACCGGTGGCCTCCGCCGGTATCGTCGCCCCGCCCACCAGCGCCACACCCGCGCCGGCGACAGCCGAACTGCCCAGGAACGTCCTACGGTTCAGCGGCATTTCCTTCTCTTCTCCCTCGAAACATTGCACAACGCGCGTAGATTCTGGCTCAAACGAGACGTCGGCAACACCCCCACAGGGTTTCGATCAGATGACTGCCGGTCGTCGCACCCGACAGCCGCACCCCGGATGCGAGAGTGGAGACGAAGCCGCAGCCATCCCCGAGGGAGCCGCCCATGACCACCGCCGAGACACCGACCCCCACCGACACCCCGTCCCCCGCCGACACCCCGACCCCCACCGACACGCCGACCCCCACCGACACGCCGACCCCCGCCACGCCCTACGCGACCCCCGCCACGCCCTACGGAACCCCCGACACACCGAGAGTCGCCGTACGCGGCGAAGCACAGCTGGAGGTCGACCCGGAGATCGCCAGAATCGGCGTCGCCGTCAGCGCACGCGGCACCGACCGGCGCACCGCCCTCGACGACCTCACCCGCCGCAACGGACAAGTCCTCACACTCGTCAAGTCCTACGGCGACGCCGTCGAGAAACTGGAAACCGGAGCATTCTCCATCAGCCCCGAACTCACCAAACACGGCCGCGGCGAACGCGTCCGCGCATACCACGGCCGGGTCCACCTCACCGCCGAACTGACCGACTTCACCACCCTGGGCGAACTCACCACCCGCCTCGCCGACCTCGAACTGACCCAGGTCAGCGGACCCTGGTGGACCCTGCGCCCCGACTCACCGGCCCACGGCGACGCCCGGCGCCAAGCCGTACGGGACGCCGTCCAGCGCGCCCGGGAATACGCCGAAGCCCTCGGCGCCCAGCTCGCCGCCCTGGTCGAGCTGGCCGACCTCGGCGCCGAGAACACCGCCACGTACGGACTGCCACCCGCGCCCGGCAGCCTACGCAGCCGCAGCGGCTACGCCACCGCCGAAACAGCCGACGCACAACCCGTCCTCGACCTCGAACCACAACGCCAGACCGTCTACGCGCAGGTGAACGCGCGCTTCACGATGACCCCACCCGATTTGACGCCGAAGAAATGCTCATAGGAGCACCCCCGCGCCCATTCAAGCCTTGTCAATAACCCTTCACGCAAAGGTTGTTGAGTAGTCATGCGGCGCCAATTCCCTACCGGCCGGTAAGCCCTACTCTCGATATATGCGCCGAGCAAAGATCGTCTGTACCCTGGGGCCCGCCACCGACTCGTACGACCAGATCAAGGCACTGGTCGAAGCCGGAATGGACGTCGCCAGACTCAACCTCAGCCACGGCACCTACGCCGAGCACGAGGAGCGCTACCAGCGCGTACGCGAAGCCGCGGAAGAAGTCGGCCGCAGCGTCGGAATCCTCGCCGACCTTCAAGGTCCGAAGATCCGCCTCGGCCGGTTCCGCGAAGGACCCGTACTCCTTGAACGCGGCGACGAATTCACCATCACCGTCGAACCCCTCGAAGGCGACCGCCACACCTGCGGCACCACCTACGAAGGACTCGCCGCCGACGTCACCACCGGGGAGCGCATCCTCGTGGACGACGGCAAAGTCACCCTCGAAGTCACCTCCGTCGAAGGACCCCGCGTCCACACCCTCGTCATCGAGGGCGGCATGGTCTCCGACAACAAAGGCCTCAACCTCCCCGGCGTAGCCGTCTCCGTCCCCGCACTCTCCGACAAAGACATCGAAGACCTGCGCTGGGCGCTACGCGCCGGCGCCGACGCCATCGCGCTCTCCTTCGTACGCAACGGCGACGACATCAACGACGTCCACCGCATCATGGACGAAGAACGCCGCCGGATCCCCGTCATCGCCAAGATCGAGAAACCGCAGGCCGTCCAGAACATCGACGCCATCGTCGCCGCATTCGACGGCATCATGGTCGCCCGAGGCGACCTCGGCGTCGAAATGCCCCTGGAACAGGTACCGATCGTCCAGAAACGCGCCATCAAGCTCGCCAGGCGCAACGCCAAACCCGTCATCGTCGCCACCCAGATGCTCGACTCGATGATCGACAACTCCCGCCCCACCCGCGCCGAGGCCTCCGACGTCGCCAACGCGGTGATCGACGGCACGGACGCGGTGATGCTCTCCGGCGAGACCAGCGTCGGCAAATACCCCATCGAGACCGTCAAGACCATGGGCCGCATCGTCGAAGCCGCCGAGGAAGACATCCTCGCCAAGGGCCTCCCCCCGATCACCGAGAGCAGCAAGCCCCGCACCCAGGGCGGCGCCGTCGCCCGCGCGGCGGCCGAGATGGGCGACTTCCTCGGCGCGAAATTCCTGGTCGCCTTCACCCAGTCCGGCGACACGGTCAAGCGCCTCTCCCGCTACCGCTCCCCGATCCCCCTGCTCGCCTTCACCCCGGACCCCGCCACCCGCGCCCAGCTGAACCTCACCTGGGGCGTGGAAGCCTTCCTCGGCCCGCACGTCGACTCGACGGACGCCATGGTCGCCCAGGTGGACGACCATCTCCTGAAGATCGGCCGCTGCGACAAGGGCGACATCGTCGTCATCACGGCGGGCTCCCCGCCGGGCGTCGCGGGCTCCACGAACCTGGTGCGCGTACACCACATCGGCGAGGACGACAGCCCGAAGTAGCCGGGGCGTCAGTACTTGGGCCCGACGCGCGCGTCCATGAGGGCGACAGACGCGCGCTTGGCGATGGAGATGTTTTCGACGGCGCGGCGCTGGTTGGCACGCTTCCACTCGACGCCGACCGCGTCGAGGGCGTCGGTGAAGAGCCGCAGGATGTCGGCGGAGGCGTTGGAGAAGAAGTAGCGCGGGTACTCGTATCGCTTGCGCTCGCCGCCGATGATCTTCTCCGTCCAGTTGGTGATGCGGCAGCCGTCGGAGTGGATCAGGCCGCGTATGAATTCCCACGGGTGCTCGTTGACGATCGTCTGTTGCCATGCTTCGAGGACGATCGCCCGCTCATGTTTCTTGCCCAGTCCGTGTTGGGGGAACAGGCAGGGCAGGTGCTTGAAGTAGACCTTGATGTTCTGGCAGCCCTTGCGGCGCAGGCGACACGTGGCGTTGTGCGGGAACACAGCCCGGAGGGCCGCCTCTGCCGCGTCCTGCAGCCCAGGCCACGCGTCGTCCATCGTGACCATCAGGCTCGGGACCTTGTGCTTGGCGTAGTGGCTGATGTGGCCGTCACCGAGGTACAGGCCCAGCAGGTACGCGTATGCGGCCCTGTCGAGCGGGCGGTTGTCGCAGATCGGGCAGAGTAGCGAAGGGCGTGTGGCTACGGGCTCACCGCGCTTCTTGCGGTCTTCGTGCCGCCACCAGCTGACCGTTCCGCGTGGGACGTTCAGGCGCTCGGCCACGGCGCGATTGGTCACGCCGCGTCTTAACAGGGCGACTGCTTCTTCGCGTTTCGAAGGGTTGTGCCGTTCCATAGCGGGAGCTTCTCTGGATCTTCACCGCCGCGCCCGTAATCCAGGGCGCGTTCACCGCGAAGGGTGAAGATCGCCTGCTTGGTGATCCACCTTGGAATCAAAGGAAAAGTGCCCCGGGTGGGACTCGAACCCACACTGAATGCTGTTTGAGAGCATTGCCTGCTGCCGATTGGGCTACCGGGGCTCACGGAATCAAAGGTTTTGCCAGACCCGCTGCACGACCACAATACCGCAGCTCGGTAGGCTCATGGGGAGCAGCACCCTGTCTGGAACGAGGAGCCCCCGTGACCGCCCCCGAGTCGCCCCAGCCCGTCGACGATGACGACAAGTCGCACGTTCCGCCGCTGACGACCCGTGTCGTCATCGCCGAGGACGAGGCCCTGATCCGTCTCGATCTCAAGGAGATGCTTGAGGAAGAGGGTTATTCGGTCGTCGGTGAGGCCGGTGATGGTGAGCGGGCTGTGGAGCTCGCGCGGGAGCATCGGCCGGATCTGGTGATCCTGGATGTGAAGATGCCGGTTCTGGACGGGATCTCCGCGGCCGAGAGGATCGCGGAGGAGTCCATCGCGCCGGTGCTGATGCTGACCGCGTTCTCGCAGCGTGATCTGGTGGAGCGGGCGCGGGATGCGGGGGCGATGGCGTATCTCGTGAAGCCGTTCAGCAAGAGTGATGTGGTGCCGGCCATTGAGATGGCGGTGTCGCGGTTCACGGAGCTGAAGACGCTGGAGCGGGAGGTCGCGGATCTGACGCTGCGGTTGGAGACGCGGAAGTTGGTGGACCGGGCGAAGTCGGTGTTGCAGACGCAGTACGGGCTGACGGAGCCGGCGGCGTTCCGGTGGATTCAGAAGACGTCGATGGATCGTCGGATGTCGATGCAGCAGGTGGCGGAGGCGGTTATCGAGGATGCGGCGGAGAAGAAGGCGGCGAAGGGCGGCCAGTAGGCCTGTAGGCCTGTAGGCCTGTAGGCCGGCGCCCGTAGGCCGGCTGGCCGGTAGCCCTGCGGCTCGCGCGCACGGGATCGTACGTACGTCAGGAGGCCCGCCCCCGTTTTTCTCGGGGCGGGCCTCCTGATGTGGTTCCGTCGGGTGCTTGTGCCTGGTCAGTCCTCGCCCAGGTAGGCCTTGCGTACGGATTCGTCGTGCAGTAGGTCCTGTCCGGTGCCGGAGAGGACGATTTTGCCGATTTCCATGACGTGGCCTTGGTCGGCGAGGGAGAGCGCCGCTTGGGCGTTCTGTTCGACGAGCAGGATCGTTGTGCCCTGCTGGCGTAGCTCGACGATGGTTTCCATGATCTTCTGCATCATGATCGGGGAGAGGCCCATGGAGGGTTCGTCGAGCATGAGCAGTTTGGGTTGGGACATGAGGGCGCGTCCCATGGCGAGCATTTGCTGTTCGCCGCCGGAGAGGGTGCCTGCGGCTTGCTTTCGTCGTTCGCCGAGGATGGGGAAGAGGTCGTAGGCGCGTTGGATGTCTTTTTCGATGCCGGCTTTGTCGGTTCGGAGGAATGCTCCGAGCTGGAGGTTTTCCGTGATGGTGAGCCGGGGGAAGATGTGTCGGCCTTCGGGGGAGTGGGCGAGGCCGAGTGCGACGATTTTGTGTGCGGGGACGCCTGTGAGGGGTTTTCCGTCGAAGGTGATGCGTCCGCCGGCGGGTTTGAGGAGTCCGGAGAGGGTGCGCAGGGTGGTGGTTTTGCCTGCGCCGTTGGTGCCGATGAGGGTGACGACTTGGCCGGCTTCGACGCTGAAGGAGATGCCTTTGACGGCCTCGATTTTGCCGTAGGCGACTTTGAGGTCTTCGACCTCCAGGAGTGCGGTCATTTCGCGTCCCCTTCTGAACCGGTGGTGCTGGTGTCGCTGGTGTCGCTGTGTGCGTCGGCTTCGGCTGCTTCGACTTCGGCGACTTCTTCGGCGCCGGGGGCGCCTTCGAAGGGGGTGCCGAGGTAGGCGGCGATGACGCGTTCGTCGCCTTGGACGACTTCTGCGGTGCCTTCGACGAGTTTTTCGCCTTGGACGAGGCAGGCGACGCGGTCGCAGAGGTTGAAGATGAAGCGCATGTCGTGCTCGATGACGAGTACGGCGATGCCTTTGTCGCGGATGGCGAAGACGAGGTCTTCGGTGACGCGGGTTTCCTGGGGGTTCATTCCGGCGGTGGGCTCGTCGAGGAGCAGGAGGCCGGGGTCGCTGGCGAGGGCGCGTGCGATTTCGAGCTTGCGTTGTTCGCCGTAGGGGAGGTTGCGGGCGAGGTGGTCGGCTTTGTGTTGGAGGCCGATGAATTCGAGGAGTTCCATGGCGCGCTCGTGGGAGGCGGCTTCGGCTTTTTTGAAGCCGGGGCCGCGTAGGAGTGCGGACCAGAGGCCTTCTTTGGTTCTGGTGTGGCGTCCGACGAGGACGTTTTCCAGGACGGTCATGTTGGCGAAGAGCCTGATGTTCTGGAAGGTGCGTGCGATGCCTGCCTGGGTGACCAGGTGGGGTTTGGGCGGCAGGACGGTGCCTTTGTAGCTGACTTTGCCTTCGGTGGGTACGTAGAGCCCGGTGAGGCAGTTGAAGAAGGTGGTTTTGCCGGCGCCGTTGGGGCCGATGAGGCCGACGATTTCGCCGCTGCTGACTTGGAGGTCGACGGAGCGTACGGCGGTGAGTCCGCCGAAGCGCATGGTGACGCCGCTGGCGTCGAGCACGGTGGTCGGGGTGCTCGTGGTCGTGGTGGTCATGTCGTTCACGCCCCCGCCTTGGCGGTGCTGACGCCCGCGCCGGGTTTGCCGTCGGTTACGTCGAGTTGGTCGGTCTCGTGGTATTCGAGTTGTGCGCGCCGGTTGGCGATGAGTCCTTCGGGGCGGAAGCGCATGAGGAGGATGAGCGCGATTCCGAAGCCGAGGAGTTGGTAGTCCTGGAGGAACTGGAGTTTCGCCGGGATGAGGTAGAGCAGTGAGGCGCCGATGAGGGGGCCGCTGATGGTGCCCATGCCGCCGAGGATGACGGCGGCGAGGAGGAAGGCGGAGTTCGGCGGTACGGGTCCGGCGAAGACGTACATTTCGGGGACCACGGTGTGCTGGACGTGTGCTTGTACGGTGCCGGCGAGGCCGGCGAGGGTGGCGCCGAGGGCGAAGGCGATGAGTTTGACGCGGAAGCCGTTGATGCCCATGGCGGTGGCGGCGGTTTCGTCTTCGCGGATGGCGACCCAGGCGCGGCCGATGCGGGAGTTGCCTGCCCGGCTGAAGACGATCACCACGAGGATCATGGCGAGCAGCATCAGCAGGTAGTAGTTGGCGTAGGAGCCGAGTTCGAAGCCGAGGACGGTGTGGGATTCGCCGAAGTTGTACCCGAAGAAGTCGAGGTCGGGGATGTTCGGGACGCCGTTGGGGCCGTTGGTGATGCGGGGGCCGGAGACTCCGTCGAGGTTGCCGACGGCGATGCGGAAGATTTCTCCGAAGCCGAGGGTGACGATGGCGAGGTAGTCGCCGCGCAGTCGCAGGGTGGGTGCGCCGATGAGGACGCCGAAGATGAGTGAGACGACGGCGCCGGTGAGGACGGCGGCCCAGAAGGGGAAGTGCACGTCGAAGACGGATGCGGTGGTTCCGGAGACGAGGGCGGCGGTGTAGGCGCCGACGCCGAGGAACGCGACGTATCCGAGGTCGAGGAGTCCGGCGAGGCCGACGACGATGTTCAGTCCGAGGGCGACGGTCGCGAAGATGAGGATGTTGACCGCGATCAGGGTGAACTGGTCGGTGTTCTGGGTGAAGGGGAAGGCCGCGGCGGCGACGAAGGCGGCCGAGACGGCGATCATCCGGTATTTGGTGGTGAGCCCGTTGAGTCGGGCGATGAGGCCGGCTTTGAAGAGCGCGGTGGCGGCGAATCCGACGGTGAGGAGGTAGCCGGTGAAGAGTTCGGCGTATTCGGTGTCGATGCCGTAGGTGAAGACGAAGAGCCCGATGGCGAACGCGGCGACGATGATCAGGATTTCTGCCCAGGAGGGGAGTTCCTTGGGCCGCGTGGCTTTGCGGGTGTCGTCGGGCAGCAGGAAGGCGGCGACGACGGGGATGACGGTGACGACTGCCGCGACGAATCCGCCGGGGTCGAGGTTGACGATTCCGCCGAGTTCGACGGCGATGGCGATGACGGTGAACCAGGTGGTGGCCAGGCCGCCGAGGGCGAGTAGCTGGAGCGCTTTGGTGGAGCCGGTGGGGGTGAGCCAGCGTAGGCCTTTGATGCCGAGTGCGGAGAGCGCGAAGAGCGCGGTGAGCAGTCCGGCGGTGAGGGTGAGGAGCTGGAGGCCGCCGGGGTAGCCGTAGACGGTGAGGTCGCCGGGGAACTCGGTGGTGTAGGTCCAGGAGAGGAATGTGCTGGCTGTGGTGGCGATGCCGCCGGTGAGGGCGAGTACGCGAAGCCGCGTGGTGCGGGGGGAGGCTGTGTCGGTCATAGTTCTCACGCCCGATCCGCGACGCGCTCACCGAGCAGGCCTTGTGGCCTGACGAGGAGTACGACGATGAGAAGTACGAACGCCCAGACGTTGGCCCAGGCGCCGCCGCCGAGCTGTTGCATGCCGGGGATTTCTTCGATGTAGGCGATCGACATGGCTTCGGCGAGGCCGAGTACGACGCCGCCGACCATGGCTCCGTAGATGTTGCCGATGCCTCCGAGGACGGCGGCGGTGAATGCCTTGAGTCCGAGGAGGAAGCCCATTTCGAAGTTGATCTGGCCTTTGTCGAGTCCGTAGGCGACGGCGGCGACGGCGGCGAAGGCGGCGCCGATGGCGAAGGCCATCACGATGATGCGGTCGGTGTTGATGCCCATGAGTTTGGCGGTGTCCCGGTCTTGGGACGTGGCCTGCATGGCGCGTCCGCTGCGGCTCTTGGAGACGAAGATGCCGAGGGCGAGCATGCACAGGGGGGCGAGGACGAAGATGAACGCGTCGGCTCGCTGGATGTAGAGGTTGTCTGTCAGCTGGAAGGATTCACCCTTGAATTCGGGGAAGCTGACGGCTTTCTTGGCGTCGGGGTAGAAGGCCCAGACGAGCTGCTGCAGTGTGATGGACAGGCCGATCGCGGTGATCAGCGGTGCGAGCCTGGGTGCTCCGCGCAGGGGGCGGTAGGCGAAGCGTTCGGCGGCGGTGGCGACGGCCACCGCGGCTATGGCGCCACCTATGATCATGAGCGGGATCGCCACCAGCAGGGAGGTTCCGCCGGGGAGCCAGGTGTAGGTGGTGAGGGCACCGAAGCCCCCGATCATGAAGATCTCGCCATGGGCGAAGTTGATGAGCTGGACGATGCCGTAGACCATGGTGTACCCGATGGCGATCAAGCCGTATAGGGCACCGAGGGCAAGGCCGTTGGCCAGCTGTTGCGGCAGTTCGTTCACCGCAGGGCCTCCGATGAGCGTGTCGGATATGACACCGCGCGAGGGCGCTGTTGCGCCCTCGCGCGGTCCGGTCGTGTTGTGGGGGTTGTGTCCGGGAGGTCAGTCCTCGAATGTGGCGCTCTTGACGTCCTTCCAGGCGCCGCCTTCGACCTTGTAGACGGTGAGCTGCTTGTTGGTGGTGTCGCCGTATTCGTCGAAGGAGACCTTGCCGGTCACACCGTCGAAGCTGACGTCGCTGGTGGCCTTGAGGACCTGTTCGCGGGCGTCGTCGGGGAGCTTGCCGTCGTTGGCGGCGACGACGGCCTTGACGGCCTGGATGATCGTCCAGCCGGCGTCGTAGGAGTAGCCGCCGTAGGCCGCGTAGGGGTCCTTGTAGTTCTCGGCCGCGTAGTCGGCGATGAACTTCTTGGCGGTGTCGAGCTTTTCCACGGGGTAGCCGATGGAGGTGGCGAAGTCTCCGTCGTTGGACTCACCGGAGGCGGAGATGAAGTTCGGGTCGTAGACGCCGTCGCCACCCATGGTGGGGATCTTGGCGCCGGTCTTCTTGATCTGGTCGGAGAGCAGACCGCCTTCGGGGTACTGGCCACCGAAGTAGACGGAGTCCGCGCCGGAGGCCTTGACCTTGTCGGCGGTGGAGGAGAAGTCGGTTTCCTTGACGGTGACGTGGTCGGTGCCGACGACTGTGCCGCCGAGGCGCTTGAACTCTTCGGAGAAGATCGCGGCGAGGCCGGCGCCGTAGGTCTGCTTGTCGTCGACGACGAAGACCTTCCGCTTCTTGGCGTCGTTGTAGTAGTACTGCGCGGCGAATTTGCCCTGGACGACGTCCGTGGCGGCCGTGCGGAAGTACGACGCGAAGGGGCGCTTCAGGTCGCCCTTGGCCCAGTTGTCGCCCTGGCTGAGCGCCGGGTTGGTGTTGGCGGGGGAGACCTGGACGAGCTTGGCGGTGTTGAAGAGGCCCTGCATGGACTGGGCGACGCCCGAGTTGAGCGGGCCGACGACGCCGAGGACGTCTTTGTTGCCGACGAGCTTGGCGGCGTTGGCCTGGCCGGAGGCCGGGACGGCCTGGTCGTCGAGGGCTTCGATCTTGAATTCGACGCCGGGGACCTCGTTGGTCTTGTTCGCGGTCTTGGCGGCGAGGTCGACCGAGTTCTTGATGCCCTGGCCGAGTGCGGACAGTGAGCCGGTGAGCGGCGCGTCGACACCGATGACGACGGTTATCTTGTCGCTTGCGCCGGTGCTCTTGCCTTCGTCGCGAGAACCACAAGCGGTGAGTGTGAGCGCTCCCGTGGTGATCACGGTGGTGAGGATGAGCAAGGAACGGTGTCGCACGGTGAATCCTTTCCCTGGCGCGGCCTCCTCTGCTGAGGTGCCGTTCGCGTTCGCCGGGACACGGGTGGAGTCGCGTGGTGCGCACTGAGTGCGTGCCTGGCGGCGCGGTGACTGGCCGTGACTCTAAGCGCAGGTGAGGGAGTCGTGGAGTGGTGCGCGAAGGATGTGACTGTCTTGTTATGCCGGGGCCAACGCTTGGCGGCTACAGTCTGGATAAATGGGGTGTTTCCGTGCTTTCTCAAAACGACCACATGGTGAGAACTTGCAGTTCCGCTAAGGTACTTGGGCCTGTTTTGGTGCTGACCGTTCAATCGGGCACGGGAGGGAGGGGAAGCGGGCAGCGGGGGTGTTTGTGTGGGCAGTGTAAGAGTCGTCGTTCACGTGTTTGTTACACAGCGTGATGTCGGGCGGGGGTCCGGGGGTGGTGTCCGGGCGGTGTCCAGTCCGATTCACGCCAGTTCTCCGAGCTGCCGGTGGCGCCGTTCGTGGCGGCGCACCGTTCCGCGGTCCCGCGGTCGATCAGGGCTTCCGCCGCCGCGCTGCCGTGCTTCACCCGCTCGGCGCGCGCCGCGGCCACGACCTCTTCGTGGATGGCGTACTGCTCATTGGACAGCCCCTTCTGTTCCCAGTCGAGCCCTGCCCACTCGGAGCCCTTGAGGGCTTCCTTCGCCCAGTACGAGACGAGTGCGGTGCAGAGCTCGGCGGGGGTGGTGCGGTGTGCCGCGGGGGTGGCGTCCCTGTCGGGCGCTGCGCTCCCGCCGCCGCAACCGGTCAGCGCGCCGCCGAGGAGGGCGGCGCAGAGTGCGAGCGAGCATCGGGCGGCCGGGCGGAGCCCGCACTGTCCGGCCGTGGTCATGGGCGCAGGGTAGGCGGTGCTCCGGGCATCCACAAGGGCGCGTACGGGCATTCCCGTACGCGCGCGTCCTCGCGGAAGGGGCGGGTGGGCCGGGTGCTCCGGCCGCCTTCCTCGCCACGGGAAAGGCGCCGCCTGTAGTGAAGGGGCCCTTCACTACAGGCGGTTTTTGCCGGCGAATGTGCGGCGATCAGGTCTCTATCAACCAGTCGGTGCATGAGTTCAGGAGAGTGTCCCCCTCGAACCTGGCGACCTGTAGGCCGACATTGATGAGTCCCGAGGAATACTCGGCGTAAGTGGTCCAGCTCTTCACCGTGCCCTCGCCGCCGGTATTCTGTCGCCATTGGAAGTTGACGGGGGTTCCACCGATCGTTTTGCCCACGACTCGAATTCTGACGTGATGTCCGTCGGCCAGGGAGTCGTAGACGGCGATGGTGACGTCTACTCTTTTGTCCTGCGAATGGAATGACGGGGTCGTGAGCGATCCATTGGCCCCGGTCGTCGCACATGCCGCGGTGTCGACGGCCACGCCGTCGGGTGCCGCGTGGGCCGGACTCGCCGCTCCGGCGATGACGAATACCGAGGAAATCGTGCCGAGCGCCGTCGCTTTGATTCGATTTCGCAAATCAACCTCCGCAGATTCTTTGTTCGACCGGTTGATCTTATGAAGGTGAACGGACGCTGTCAATCACTTAAATGCAGCACATCGCTGCGCTGTGTGACGGGGCAATTTGGCCGGATATTTCACATTCTCTTGGTGATCGTCTCTGTTATGAAGCAATTCCTTTATCCGCGACATCAGGTAAGTGTGCGGGGTGTCCCGGACCGGGAATTGCCGATGGACCTCGGGCTCGTCCGGGCCTCGGGCTCGTCGCAATGTCAGGCGGAGCGCTCCGGGGATCCGGCGTCGCGCAGCAGGCAGGTCAGCCGGGCGGTGCAGACCCGCTTGTCCCGCTCGTCGGTGATGACGATCTCGTACGTCGCGGTGGACCGGCCGCGGTGGACGGGGGTGGCGACGCCCGTGACCAGTCCGCTTCGTACGCCCCGGTGGTGGGTGCAGTTGAGGTCCACGCCCACGGCGAGCTTGCTCGCGCCGCCGTGCAGCATGGCGCCGACGGAGCCGAGGGTTTCGGCGAGCACGGCGGACGCGCCGCCGTGCAGCAGCCCGTACGGCTGGGTGTTGCCCTCCACCGGCATGGTGCCGACGACGCGTTCCGCGGCGGCCTCGACGATCCGCACCTCCATGCGGGCGCCGAGATGGCCCGCCGAGAAGAGCGCGGGCAGATCGACGCCGAGCGCGGCGTATTCGTCGATGACTTCCTGAGGGAACTTCGGGAACTTCGTGGAGGGCTGCTCACCCATGGGCCCGGCTCCGATCGGCTGCGGTGATGGCGTACGGGGGGACGTGGCGTACATGACGTATGTACGTGCTCTGTGCACCGTCTTATCAGACGGCTGAGCAAACGCTTAGCCCCGCCCGTTCATTCCGCCGCTCGCAGCGCACGGCTACTCGAAGCGCACCACGACGGACTTGCTCGTCGGGGTGTTGCTCGTGTCGGCCGTGGCATCGAGCGGCACCAGCACATTGGTCTCCGGGTAGTAAGCGGCCGCGCAGCCGCGGGCGGTCGGGTAGTGCACCACCCGGAAGCCCGGGGCCCGGCGCTCCACACCGTCCTTCCACTCACTGACGATGTCGGTGAACGCGCCGTCGGCGAGCCCGAGTTCGCGCGCGTCGTCGGGGTTGACCATGACGATGCGGCGGCCGCCCTTGATGCCGCGGTAGCGGTCGTCGAGACCGTAGATGGTGGTGTTGTACTGGTCGTGCGAGCGCATCGTCTGGAGCAGCAGCCGCCCCTCGGGCAGCTTGGGGTACTCCACGGGCGCGGCGGTGAAGTTGGCCTTGCCGGTGGCGGTGGGGAAGCGGCGCTCGTCGCGCGGGGCGTGCGGCAGTTCGAAGCCGCCGGGGCGGGCGACCCGCGCGTTGAAGTCCTCGAAGCCGGGGACGACGCGCGCGATCCGGTCGCGGATGTTCGCGTAGTCCTTCTCGAAGTCCTCCCAGGGCGTGGTCGAGGCGGGGCCGAGGACGGCGCGCGCCATGTTGGTGATGATGGCGGGCTCGGACAGCAGATGGGTGCTGGCGGGCGGCAGGTTGCCGCGCGAGGCGTGCACCATGCCCATGGAGTCCTCGACGGTGACGATCTGCTTGACGCCGGCCTGGATGTCCTTGTCGGTGCGGCCGAGGGTGGGCAGGATCAGCGCGCGTACGCCGGTCACCACGTGCGAGCGGTTGAGCTTGGTGGACACGTGCACGGTCAGCCGGGTGTTACGCATCGCGGCCTCGGTGACCTCGGTGTCGGGTGTCGCCCCGACGAAGTTGCCGCCCATGGCGAAGAAGACCTTGGCGTCGCCGTCGCGCATCGCCTCGATGGAGCGCACCACGTCGTAGCCGTGGTGGCGGGGCGAGGTGATGGAGAACTCCCGGTCCAGGGCGTCGAGAAAGGCCGGGTCGGGCCGCTCGAAGATGCCCATCGTGCGGTCGCCCTGCACATTGGAGTGTCCGCGCACCGGGCAGACCCCGGCGCCGGGGCGGCCGATGTTGCCGCGCAGCAGCAGGAAGTTGACGACTTCGCGGATGGTCGGCACGGAGTGCTTGTGCTGGGTGAGGCCCATCGCCCAGCAGACGATGGTGCGCTTCGAGGCGAGCGCCATCTCGGCGGCTTTTTCGATCTCGGCCCGCTGGAGGCCGGTGGCGACAAGGGTCTCGTCCCAGTCGGCGGCGAGCGCGGCGGCCCTGAACTCCTCGTACCCGTGGGTGTGTTCCTCGATGAACGCGTCGTCGACGGCGCCGGGGGTCTCCAGGACGAGTCTGTTGAGCAGCCGGAACAGCGCCTGGTCGCCGCCGATGCGGATCTGGAGGAAGAGATCGGTGAGGGCGGCGCCCTTGATCATGCCGAGCGGGGTCTGCGGGTTCTTGAACCGCTCCAGGCCGGCTTCGGGCAGCGGGTTCACCGAGATGATCTTCGCACCGGCCGCCTTGGCCTTCTCCAGCGCGGAGAGCATCCGGGGGTGGTTGGTGCCCGGGTTCTGGCCGGCGACGATGATCAGGTCGGCCTTGTGCATGTCTTCGAGGGAGACGCTGCCCTTGCCGATGCCGATGGTCTCCGAGAGCGCGGAGCCGGAGGACTCGTGGCACATGTTCGAGCAGTCGGGCAGGTTGTTCGTGCCGAACTCGCGCGCGAAGAGCTGGAGGAGGAACGCGGCCTCGTTGCTGGTGCGCCCCGAGGTGTAGAAGCAGGCCTCGTCGGGTGACGCGAGGGCGTTGAGCTCCTCGGCGATGATCGCGAAGGCGCGCTCCCAGCTGATGGGTTCGTACTGGTCGGCGCCCTCGGGCAGATACATCGGGTGGGTGATCCGGCCCTGCTGGCCGAGCCAGTAGCCGCTCCGCTCGAAGAGATCCGATACGGGGTGCTCGGCGAAGAACTCCGGGGTGACCCTGCGTATGGTCGCCTCTTCCGCGACGGCCTTGGCGCCGTTCTCGCAGAACTCGGCGGTGTGCCGGTGGTCGCCCTCGGGCCAGGCGCAGCCGGGACAGTCGAAGCCGTTCTTCTGGTTGACCTTCAGGAGTGTCCGCGCGGTCCGGCGCGTACCCATCTGCTGGTGAGAGATGAGCAGGGAATGCGCGACCGCGGGAATCCCCGCCGCGGCGTGCTTGGGGGCCTTTACCTGCGGCGAATCCTGGACCGGATCGCCTGCCGGCGGCTTGCTGGCCATCACGCTCTCCTATGAACTCAGTGAGGCTGAATCCGATTGTCTACAGTAGACAATCCTCTCACGCCTCTGTGGCCACGATACGTCCGGCCCATGTCTGACTCGTCACGCGCGGAGGGCGGATGGGGACGGGGCGGAGTGGGTACGGGGGCGTCGCGGACAGTCCGGCGGCCGGGATTGTCAGTGCGACGTGGCAGGATCGGGTACGTGGCTGAGACAGCGTCGAAGAAGACCGTAGACAACCGTCCTCGCCTGCTCCTCATGGACGGGCACTCCCTGGCGTACCGGGCGTTCTTCGCGCTGCCCGCGGAGAATTTCACGACCGCGACCGGCCAGCCGACGAACGCCATCTACGGCTTCGCGTCGATGCTGGCCAACACATTGCGTGACGAGTCGCCCACGCATTTCGCCGTCGCTTTCGACGTGTCCCGCAAGACCTGGCGCTCCGAGGAGTTCCCGGAGTACAAGGCCAACCGCTCCAAGACGCCCGACGAGTTCAAGGGGCAGGTGGAGCTGATCGGCGAGCTGCTGGACGCGATGCGCGCGGACCGGTTCGCGATCGAGGGGTTCGAGGCGGACGACGTCATCGCGACGCTCGCCCGCCAGGCCGAGGCCGCGGGCTTCGAGGTGCTGATCGTCACCGGCGACCGGGACTCGTTCCAGCTCATCAGCGAGCACACGACGGTGCTGTACCCCACCAAGGGCGTCTCCGAGCTGACCCGCTTCACCCCGGAGAAGGTCCAGGAGAAGTACGGACTGACGCCGTCGCAGTACCCGGACTTCGCGGCCCTGCGCGGCGACCCGTCCGACAATCTCCCCGGCATCCCGGGCGTCGGTGAGAAGACCGCCGCGAAGTGGATCAACCAGTTCGGCTCGTTCGGTGAACTGGTCGCGCGCGCCGACGAGGTGAAGGGCAAGGCCGGGCAGAACTTCCGGGACCATCTGGAGTCGGTCAAGCTCAACCGCAGGCTCACGGAGCTGTCGTGCGATGTCGAGCTGCCCAAGACCCCGCGGGAGCTGGAGCGCGCCCCGTACGACCGTACGGCCCTGATCGGCGTGCTTGAGGTCCTGGAGATCCGTAACCCCAGCCTGCGCGAGCGGCTGCTCGCGGTGGATCCCGGCGCCGCCGAGGACGAGGCCCCGGCGCCGGCCGCGGGGGTGGAGCTGGACGGCTCGGTGCTGGCCTCCGGCGAGCTGGCGCCCTGGCTCGCGGAGCACGGCGCGCAGCCGCTGGGTATCGCCACCGCCGACACCTGGTCGCTGGGGACGGGCAGCGTCAGCGAGGTCGCGCTCGCCGCGGCCGGCGGCGCGGCGGCCTGGTTCGACCCGACGCGGCTGGACGAGGCGGACGAGCGGGCCTTCGCGGCCTGGCTCGGCGACGAGGCCCGGCCCAAGGTCATGCACAACGCGAAGGGCGCGATGCGCGTCGCCCCCGAGCACGGCTGGCGGGTCGGCGGCGTCACGATGGACACCGCTCTCGCCGCCTATCTGGTCAAGCCCGGCCGCCGCTCCTTCGCGCTGGACGCCCTCGCCGTCGAATACCTGGGCCGGGAGCTGGCCCCGGCCACCGCCGACGGACAGCTCGCCTTCGGGACGGACGAGCAGGCCGAGGCCGAGGCGCTGATGGCACAGGCCCGCGCCGTCCTCGATCTGGGTGACGCCTTCACCGAGCGGCTGGGCGAGGTCGGTGCCACCGGACTGCTCCAGGACGTGGAGCTGCCCACCTCCGAGCTGCTCGCGCGGCTGGAGCGGCACGGCATCGCCGCCGACCGCGCCCATCTGGAGGCCATGGAGCAGCAGTTCGCGGGCGCCGTGCAGCAGGCCGTGAAGGAGGCGCACGCCGCTGTCGGCCATGAGTTCAACCTCGGCTCGCCCAAGCAGCTCCAGGAAGTCCTCTTCGGTGAGCTGGGCCTGCCCAAGACGAAGAAGACCAAGACCGGTTATACGACGGACGCCGACGCGCTCGCCTGGCTGGCCGCCCAGACCGAGCACGAACTGCCGGTGATCATGCTGCGCCACCGCGAGCAGGCGAAGCTGAGGGTCACGGTCGAGGGCCTGATCAAGACGATCGCGGCAGACGGCCGGATCCACACGACGTTCAACCAGACGGTGGCGGCGACCGGCCGGCTCTCCTCGACCGACCCCAATCTGCAGAACATCCCGGTCCGCACCGACGAGGGCCGGGCGATCCGGCGCGGCTTCGTCGTCGGTGAGGGCTACGAATCGCTGATGACGGCCGACTACAGCCAGATCGAACTGCGCGTGATGGCCCATCTCTCCGAGGACGCCGGGCTGATCGAGGCCTTCACCTCCGGTGAGGACCTGCACACGACGGTCGCCTCCCAGGTCTTCGGCGTGAAGAAGTCCGCGGTCGACCCCGAGATGCGCCGCAAGATCAAGGCGATGTCGTACGGACTGGCCTACGGACTCTCGGCGTTCGGGCTCTCGCAGCAGCTGAACATCGAGGCGGCCGAGGCGCGCGCCCTGATGGACACGTTCTTCGAGCGCTTCGGGGGCGTACGGGACTATCTGCAGCGCGCGGTCGTGGAGGCCAGGGCCACCGGCTATACGGAGACGATGCTCGGCCGCCGCCGCTATCTCCCGGACCTCAACAGCGACAACAGGCAGCGACGCGAGATGGCCGAGCGGATGGCGCTCAACGCCCCCATCCAGGGCACCGCGGCGGACATCGTCAAGGTCGCCATGCTCAACGTCGACCGTGCGATGACCAAGGCGGGACTGACGTCCAGGATGCTCCTCCAGGTCCATGACGAAATCGTCCTGGAGATCGCGCCGGGCGAGCGCGAGCCGGTGGAGGAGCTGCTGCGCCGCGAGATGTCGGCAGCGGTCGAACTGCGCGCGCCGCTGGATGTGTCGGTGGGTGTCGGCGGGGACTGGGAGTCGGCGGCGCACTGACGGGTGATGCCGGGGGCCGTCCGCGGCCGGCGATGCCCTGACGATGAAGCCCGAGGTGCCCTGGGGGAGGGGCCTTTCGGGCATCAGGGCGACTCACAGGTGGCGAACTGGTGAAAAGCGGTCAGTGACCAGTGTGCTGGGGCCAGGAGTTGACATAGGGTCGCCTGAGTCCTCGCGCGGGGAGCGCGAACAGCCGTCCACGGGAGGGGCCAGACATATGTCCGCGCTATTCGGCAGGCGCCTGCGCAGAGGAGCGACCACCACCGCGGTGGCCGCCGCCGCGATCGCGGCCCTCTCCGCTTCCCAGGCACCGGGCGCCATCCCCTCCGACGCGAGTGCGGGTGGAGCCCGGTCGGCTGCCGACGCGAATCCGCCCGGCGACTCGTCGGCCACCGGCGACTCCCCGTACTACACCGAGCTTCCGCCGCTCACCACGCCCGACAAGCCCGGCACCTCGATCGACCTGCCGGCCATCAGCACAGGCCCGGCGGAAGCGGGCATACCGGCCTCGGTGCTGGCCGCCTACAAGCAGGCGGAGCAGTCCCTCGCGGAGACCAAGCCCGGCTGCAACCTGCCGTGGCAACTGCTCGCCGCCATCGGGAAGGTCGAGTCCGGCCAGGCGCGCGGCGGCCGGGTGGACGCCAATGGCACCACGCTGTCGCCGATCCTCGGCCCGGTGCTCAACGGCGTCGGCTTCGCGAACATCTCCGACACCGACGACGGCGCGTACGACGGCGACTCCACACACGACCGCGCGGTCGGCCCGATGCAGTTCATCCCGTCCACCTGGGCCACCTGGGGCCGGGACGCCAACGGCGACGGCCGCAAGGACCCCAACAACATCTACGACGCGGCGCTCGCGGCGGGGGAATACCTCTGCCACGCGAACCGCGATCTCTCGGTCGACGCCGATCTCCGGCAGGCGATCCTCAGCTACAACCGCTCGCAGGAGTATCTGAACACCGTCCTGAGCTGGTTGGAGTACTACAACAAGGGCACGCACGAGGTCCCGGACGGTACGGGCGTGCTGCCCGTCGGCACCGGCCCCGCCGACCCGGGCCCCTCACCCAGCCCGACCCCGACGCCCAGCCCCGACTCGACGAAGCCGCCCAAGCCCAACACCCCGTCCACCCCCGGCACCGGCCCGTCCAAGCCGGGCGGCGGAGGCTCTACCCCCCCTTCCCCGGACCCCACCCCGCCCACCCCGAAGCCCGTCGTCAAGCGGATCGAGAAGACCGGTACGGGCACGCTCACGGCCATGGCGGGCAGCCAGTTCACGGAGCGGGCTTCGGTACGCGCCGTGGACGCGGCCGGTGAGCCCGTCGCGGACGTCCCGGTGCGGTTCGAGATCGTCGGCGACATCGACGCCCGCTTCACGGCCGGCAAGTCGGCGCTGACCCTCATCACCGACGAGGACGGCATGGCGAGCGCCCCGCCCGTCGAGGCGGGCGAGCAGACCGGCGAGTTCACGATCCGGGCCACCGCGGACGTCAAGAACGTCGCGGGCGTCGAGTACACCGCGTCGGTCACGGCCCGCCAGGCGGACGGACTCACCAGTACCGGCGACAAGGAGCTGACGGCCGCGCCCGGCACGGAGTTCGAGGACCAGGTCTCGGTCAAGGCCACATACGAGGGAGCGGCCGCGCCGGGTGTCGCGGCGACCGCCACCATGATCACGGCCGCGGGCGGCTCAGCCCCGCGCGCCGACGGGCCCTACTTCAAGGACGCGGACGGCAATCCGATCCGTGAGCTGACGGATCTGAAGACGGACGCCGACGGCGCCCTCCAGCTCCCGAAGATCTACGCGGATGACACGACAGGCACCTTCCTGCTCCGTATCGAGACCGAGGGCGGCGCGACGCTGACCGTCGAGCTGAAGGTCACCGCTCCGCCGGCGGACACCCCGTAGGAGGCGCCGCCTCAGAGGCACCGAACGCCGCCGCCCTCCGCGCGATCCGCCGGGGGGGGGGGCGGCGGCGCGTCCGCGCTCAACGCCTCTGGTTCAGACGGCGCGTAGGCACCGCCGTCGAGGGGTCCTCCGGCCACGGATGGCGCGGGTAGCGGCCCCGCAGCTCCGCCCGTACCGCGCGATAGCCCTCGCGCCAGAAGGACGCCAGATCCGCCGTCACCGCCGCCGGCCGGCCCGCCGGGGACAGCAGATGCACCAGCACCGGCACCCCCGCGACCTCCGGAGTCTCGCGCAGACCGAACAACTCCTGGAGCTTCACGGCCAGTACGGGCTGCGGCCCGCCGTACTCCACCCGTACCCGCGAACCGCTCGGCACCTCGATCCGCTCCGGCGCCAGCTCGTCCAGCCGCGCCGCCTCGCCCGTCGTCCAGGGCAGCAGCCGGCGCAGCGCCTGTCCCGCCTCCAGCCGGCCGAGATCCGACCGGCGCCGGGCCCTGGAGAGCTCCG
This sequence comes from Streptomyces sp. NPDC056835, assembly GCF_042789485.1. Taxonomy (NCBI): domain Bacteria; kingdom Bacillati; phylum Actinomycetota; class Actinomycetes; order Kitasatosporales; family Streptomycetaceae; genus Streptomyces; species Streptomyces sp. NPDC056835. The sequence continues at coordinate 63,507 of NZ_JBHUBB010000013.1, read as the reverse complement.
GCTCCAGCCACGCGTCCGCGCGTGCCAGCAGCGCGGCGTCCGAGACATCGGGCCAGCCGCCGCCCAACTCCCGGTGCAGAAAGTCCAGTCGGTCGCGCAGGGCCTGCGCGTCCGGCGTCCAGCGCAGCAGCCCCAGCCCCTCGCGCCGCAGCCCGTCCAGCAGCGCCGCACGCACCAGCCGGCCGTCCGGTGCCCGCAGGGCACGTACGGACAGCTCGACCGCGCCGAGCCGTTCCACCTCCCTGGCGACGACATCGCCGTCCTCCCAGCGCACCTCCTCGCCCGCCACCAGCAGCCGGCCGGCCGCGGCCCGCGCGGTGTCCTCGTCGATGACCGCGGCGAGCCGAACCCGCGCGGAAGCGGCCGAGGCGGGACGGTCCGCGACCGCCACCGCCAGCCAGGGCGCGCCGCGCAGCCGGGAGCCCTCGCCCAGCTCGCCGCCGGTGCCCGACACCATGAGACAGGCGCCCTCACCGCGGGCCCGCGCCACGCGCTCGGGAAAGGCGAGCGCGGCGATCAGCCCGGCGACGGCGTCATCGGACCCGGCACCCCGGCCTCCGGTACCCCGGCCTCCGCCGGACGCGGGCAGCTCCGGTGCACGCTCCAGCCGCCGTACCTCCTGGCGCCAGCGCGCCGCGTAGCCGTCCTCGCCCCGGCGGGCCGTACGCCACGCCGCCGCGAGATCGTCCCCGTACGCGCGCGGCGGCTCCTCGCTCAGCAGGGCCACCACCTCGGCCGCCCGCCGCGTGCCCACCTCGGGCGCGCCGTCCAGCAGAGCGCGGGCCAGCCGGGGGTGCAGCCCGAGCCTGGCCATCCGTACGCCCCGCTCCGTGACCCGCCCGTCCCCGCCACCGCCCCCGCCCCCGTCCCCGTCCCCTTCCACCGCGCCGATCGCGGCCAGTACGGACCGCGCCGCCGCCAGGGCCCCGGCGGGCGGTGGGTCCAGGAGCGCCAGGCCCGCCGCGGACGGGTCGCCCCAGCACGCGACCTGGAGCGCGAACGCCGCCAGATCCGCGACCTTGATCTCGGGGGAGGGGAAGCGGGCCAGCCGGGTGTCCTCGGCCTCCGTCCAGCAGCGGTAGACCGGGCCGGGCGCCTCACGCCCGGCCCGGCCCGCCCGCTGCCGCGCGCCCGCCTGCGACACCCGTACGGTCGCGAGCGCGCTCAGCCCCCGCGCGTGGTCGGTACGCGGCTCGCGCGCCAGCCCCGCGTCCACGACGATCCGTACGCCCGGCACCGTCAGGCTCGACTCGGCCACCGCCGTGGCCAGTACGACGCGACGGCCGCCCGCCGATCCCGCCGAGCCCGATCCCGCCGAGCCCGCCAGGACCGCGTCCTGCACGGCGGCCGGCGCCCGCCCGTGCACCTGAAGGACCTCGGCCCCGGCATCCCCCAGCAGCCCCGCCACCCGGCCGATCTCCCCCACGCCGGGCAGGAAGCAGAGCACATCGCCGTCCCGTTCGGCCAGGGCACGCCGGACCACCGACGCCACATGTGTGAGCAGCGCCGGATCGACCCGCATCCCGTGCGGCGGCCGTACGGGCCCGACGGGCGGCGCCCAGACCACCTCCACCGGATACGACACGCCCCGCGCCTCCACCACCGGCGCGTCCCCCAGCAGCCGCGCCCATCCGGCCGCGTCGGTCGTCGCCGACGCCGCGACGAGCCGCAGCTCCGGCCGCAGCGCGGCCCGTACGTCCAGCAGGAACGCCGCCACGGTGTCCGCGTCAAGATGCCGTTCATGGCACTCGTCGAGGATCACCACATCGACCCCGGCCAGCTCCTGGTCGCGCTGGAGCCGCTGGAGCAGCACCCCGGTGGTCACCACCTCCACCACCGTCGCGCGCCCCACCGCGCGCTCCCCGCGCACCGTGAACCCGACGCGCTCCCCGACCCGCTCCCCGAGCAGCCAGGCCATCCGGCGGGCCGCCGCACGCGCGGCGATCCGGCGCGGCTCGGCGACGATCACCCGCCGTACCGGTCGTGGCGCGGAGCCGTCCCCGACGAGCCCGGCCAGCACCAGCGGAACCAGCGTCGTCTTGCCGGTCCCCGGCGGCGCGCACAGCACCGCGCACCCGTGCTCGTCGAGGGCCCGCTCCAGGGCGGGGACGGCGGTATGTACGGGCAGACTGCCGAGGATGTCGTCGCGGATCACCCGCACAGTGTCGTACGGGGTCCTACGCGCGGACGACCCCGTACGGCCCCGCTCGGTCCCGTACGCGGCCCCCGCTCGGTCCCGTACCCGGGTCAGTCCCGTACGCAGACGAAGATCGCCGTGCCCGGGATCAGGTTCCCGCGCAGCGGGGACCAGCCGCCCCACTCCTGGGTGTTCCAGGCCGGCCACTCCGGCTCCACCAGATCGACCAGCCGGAAGCCGGCGGCCACCACGTCCCGGACCCGGTCACCGACCGTCCTGTGGTGCTCCACATAGACCGCGCGGCCCTCCTCGTCCTGCTCCACGTACGGCGTGCGGTCGAAGTACGAGGCCGTGGCCGACAGGCCCTCGGGCCCCGGCTCGTCGGGGAACGCCCAGCGGACCGGGTGCGTGACGGAGAAGACCCAGCGTCCGCCCGGCCGCAGCACGCGCCGTACCTCGCGGAACACCCCCACCGGATCGGCGACGAAGGGAATGGCGCCATAGGCGGAGCAGGCCAGATCGAAGGAGCCGTCCCGGAAGGGCAGCGCTCCCGCGTCCGCCTCCACGAGCGGGAAGCTCAGCGAACGGCCCTCGCCGATCCGCAGCGCGTGCTGGAGCTGGCGGTGGGAGAGGTCCAGCGCCACCGGGCGCGCGCCCTGCGCCGCCAGCCAGCGCGAGCACTGCGCCGCGCCCGCCCCGATCTCCAGGATGTCCAGCCCCCGCAGGGACTCCTGGGGTCCCAGCAGGCCGGCCTCCACCTCGTCGAGACCTTCGGGGCACCAGACGAAACGGTCGTCGCCGAGGAAGGTGCCGTGCTCGATCTGGTAGTCGTCCGCGTTCCGGTCCCACCAGCCGCGGTTGGCCCGGCTGCTCTTCGTGGTCCCGCTGTCGCGGCGTGTCGCCTCGGGTTCCGTTCCGGGCTCCGTTCCGGGTTCCGTCGCGGGCTCGGCTACGGGCCCGCCGGTGGCGCCCTGGAGAACGGTCCCGTCCGCGATTTCGCGAACGGTTCGGGGTTCGTGCTCTTGGATCATCGTGTCCGTCGTCGTAGTGTGCGAGGAGTCGGCATGGGCCGTTCTGGCCACATGGAACGCTGGTTGTGCCGGGTATGAGAGTTTCCGCCCCCGGTGGGGGCGTTCGCGCATTGACCGTGCCCGGCTGCCCCCGTATGCTAAAGGTTGCGCTGCGGGCTTGCGCGCCTCAGACGTAGCAGCCGCGCTCGCATCTGTATGTAAGTTCCCTCGGTTGTCGAGGCGCTTTCCCTACTGTCCGGGGCCGGCGCTTCCTTGGCTGTCCGGCTTCTGCAGAGGCGATACAGGCTCTCGGCGTAGCAGTACCTACGACTCACTGTCCGCACCGGAGCCCTTTCCCACATGACGAGCAGCACCGAGACCACCGCCACCACCCCGCAGGTTGCGGTCAACGACATCGGTAACGAGGAAGCCTTCCTCGCCGCGATCGACGAGACGATCAAGTACTTCAACGACGGCGACATCGTCGACGGCGTCATCGTGAAGGTCGACCGGGACGAGGTCCTGCTCGACATCGGTTACAAGACCGAAGGCGTCATCCCCTCCCGCGAGCTTTCGATCAAGCACGACGTCGACCCCAACGAGGTCGTCGCCGTGGGCGATGAGATCGAGGCCCTGGTTCTCCAGAAGGAGGACAAGGAAGGCCGTCTCATCCTGTCCAAGAAGCGTGCGCAGTACGAGCGCGCCTGGGGCACGATCGAGAAGATCAAGGAAGAGGACGGCATCGTCACCGGCACCGTCATCGAGGTCGTCAAGGGTGGTCTCATCCTCGACATCGGCCTCCGTGGCTTCCTGCCGGCCTCCCTCGTCGAGATGCGCCGCGTCCGTGACCTCCAGCCCTACGTGGGCAAGGAGCTCGAAGCCAAGATCATCGAGCTGGACAAGAACCGCAACAACGTGGTCCTGTCCCGCCGTGCCTGGCTGGAGCAGACCCAGAGCGAGGTCCGCCAGACCTTCCTCACGACCCTGCAGAAGGGCCAGGTCCGCTCCGGCGTCGTTTCCTCGATCGTCAACTTCGGCGCGTTCGTGGACCTCGGCGGCGTCGACGGTCTCGTGCACGTCTCCGAGCTGTCCTGGAAGCACATCGACCACCCCTCCGAGGTTGTCGAGGTCGGCCAGGAAGTCACCGTCGAGGTCCTCGACGTGGACATGGACCGCGAGCGTGTCTCCCTGTCGCTCAAGGCGACGCAGGAAGACCCGTGGCAGCAGTTCGCCAGGACGCACCAGATCGGTCAGGTCGTCCCGGGCAAGGTCACCAAGCTCGTTCCGTTCGGCGCGTTCGTCCGTGTCGACGAGGGCATCGAGGGTCTGGTGCACATCTCCGAGCTGGCCGAGCGCCACGTGGAGATCCCGGAGCAGGTCGTCCAGGTCAACGACGAGATCTTCGTCAAGGTCATCGACATCGACCTGGAGCGCCGCCGCATCAGCCTCTCGCTGAAGCAGGCCAACGAGTCCTTCGGCAGCGACCCGGCCTCGGTCGAGTTCGACCCGACGCTCTACGGCATGGCCGCGTCCTACGACGACCAGGGCAACTACATCTACCCCGAGGGCTTCGACCCCGAGACCAACGACTGGCTCGAAGGCTTCGAGACCCAGCGTGAGGCGTGGGAGGGCCAGTACGCCGAGGCGCAGCAGCGCTTCGAGCAGCACCAGGCCCAGGTCATCAAGTCCCGCGAGGCCGACGAGGCCGCCGCTGCCGAGGGTGCTGCCGCGCCCGCCGGCGGGGGCAGCGCTCCGGCCGCCTCCGGTGGTGGCTCGTACTCCTCGGAGTCCGCGGACAACTCCGGCGCCCTGGCGTCGGACGAGGCGCTGGCCGCCCTTCGCGAGAAGCTGGCCGGTGGCCAGAGCTGACGCTCCGGTCCCGTTCGTAGGTAGCTGAACGTAAGGCCCGTTCCCCCTCGGGGGAGCGGGCCTTACGCGTGCGTGGACTCGTCTGTGCGTGGACTCGTGCGTGGAGGTGACCTGGATCAGGGGGTGACCTGGATCAGGGGGTGACGGTGATGTTGGTCAGGCCCTTGCCACCGGTCACGGAGTTGCTGCCGTAGACGGTGGTACGGCAGCTCGAACTGTTGTTGGTGACATTGATGGCGAGCTGGTTGGCGCCCGAGGAGCCGCGCAGATCCGAGGTGTTGGAGCGGAAGACGGTCCCGCAGCCCCAGCCGCTCTGCTGGGTGTGCGTCTCATAGCCGTTGTTGCTGGTGTTCTTGCCGGTGTTGCCCTCGACAAGGACGTTGTTGCCCTTGACGTCCACCCAGGAGTCGTCGTAGTTGGCGCCGGTGAGGCCGTCGCCGTCGAAGGTGTTGCCGATGACGCGCGCGCCGGTGGTGCCTTCCTTGATGTCGATGTTCTCGCCGCCGACGTCAGGGCCGATGGTGTTGTTGAGGATCTGCGCGTTGTCGCTGCGGTCGGACAGGGTGTTGGCGCTGCCGACGTACACGCCCTCGCCCATGCCCCGGCCGTCGTTGCCGGTGTCGTAGATCCGCGAGTTCTTCAGGACGCCGTCGCTGCTGGACTGGCGGAAGTGCACGCCCTCCATGTCCAGGTTGTGCACGGTCACGGAGTCGATGACGACCCCGTTGGCCCCGTCCGTCACGATGCCCTTCTGCGCGTCGGTGACGGTGAGTCCCTTGACGGTCCAGTACGCGGCCCCGTTGAGGTGCAGGCCGTAGCCCCCGCCGCCGGTGGTGAGGATCGCGGCGGACGAACCGGTGAGAGTGATGCGAGAGCCGGATGTGCCGGGTGTCGTCGCCTTGAAGTTCCCCTGGTACGTACCGTCGGCGAGCTGGATCGTATCGCCGGGACGTGCCGCGGTGAGGGCCGACTTGAGCTGGGCGGCGGTCGACACCTGAATGACCGCGGCGGCGCCGGTGGGGGCGGCCCCGGCGGTCGGGGCGGCGAGCAGGGGGGTCAGCAGAGCAGGAAGCAGCGTGCGGATGCGCATGGGGGGAGCCTTCCCGTTGAGGTCCGAGTCCTGGCGGCTCTGTTCTCTTATATGGACGATGGTCGCGTCCGTGAACTTGACTGCTGCCCCGTGACGGTAGGGACGCGCCCTGGGCATGTCAAGGTCTGGACCAATACCGGCCCGGGCGCCGCGGTTGGCGGTCGCGATGGACTGCTGCCATGAACCGGCGTCCCCGTCGGTCGCTCACGAACGTGAACGCGAGTGAGTGCGCTGCGACGAGAGCGCAGGCGCTGTGACGAGAGCGCAGGCGTGACGAACGAGAAGGGCCGGGCTGACCGGCCCCGTGCGCTCCCGGGACCGTTGAGGCCGATGTGTGCGGCTGTGTTTCCGAGTTGCTCCGCCAAGACCACCGACACGTCCCGCGCGTGAGCGTCACATCGCGGGGGTTAGTTCCACGGAGGACGGGGAATGCCCGCGCCCTGTGGGGCGTTCTTCGTTATGAACACGAGGAGGAGCGGTAATCGTGCTTGATCCGCAGGGTTTGTACGAATGGGAGCCCAAAGGCCTCGCCGTCGTCGACATGGCACTGGCGCAGGAGTCGGCGGGCTTGGTCATGCTGTACCACTTCGACGGCTATATCGACGCGGGTGAGACCGGCGACCAGATCGTCGAGAACCTGCTGGAGTCGCTGCCCCACCAGGTGGTGGCCCGTTTCGACCACGACAGGCTGGTCGACTACCGCGCACGGCGCCCGCTGCTGACCTTCCGGCGCGACCGCTGGGCCGACTACGAGACGCCGACTCTCGACGTACGGCTCGTACAGGACGCCACCGGCGCGCCGTTCCTGCTGCTGTCCGGGCCCGAACCGGATGTGGAGTGGGAGCGCTTCGCGATGGCCGTACGGCAGATCGTCGAGCGCCTTGGGGTGCGTCTTTCGGTCAACTTCCACGGCATCCCGATGGGCGTTCCGCACACCCGCCCCGTGGGTGTGACCCCGCACGGCAACCGCACCGACCTCATGCCCGGCCACCGCAGCCCCTTCGACGAGGCGCAGGTACCGGGCAGCGCCGAGTCGCTGGTCGAGTACCGGCTGATGCAGGCGGACCACGACGTACTCGGGGTCGCCGCGCACGTACCGCACTATGTCGCCAGGTCCTCGTACCCCGACGCGGCGCTGACCGCCCTGGAGGCGATCACGGCCGCGACCGGCCTGGTGCTGCCGAGCGTCGCGCACTCGCTCCGTACGGAGGCGCAGCGCACCCAGACCGAGATCGAGCGGCAGTTGGGCGAGGGGGACGAAGAACTGGTCACGATGGTGCAGGGGCTTGAGCACCAGTACGACGCGATCGCGGGCGCGGAGACCCGCGGCAATCTGGTCGCCGAGCCGGCGGAACTGCCGTCCGCCGATGAGATCGGCCGCGAGTTCGAGAAGTTCCTCGCGGAGCGGGAAGGCGAGGGCGGCGCGTAGGTCCTGTCCGGTCAGGGGCCGCGGCGGCCGTACGGACTCCCCCGGGAGCCGTACGGCCGCCCGCTGTTGGAGTACGGGGCACGTCTAGGCTGGCCGCATGCTGAGGTTGGGACTCACGGGCGGAATCGGTGCGGGAAAGAGCGAGGTCTCGCGCCTGCTGACCAGTTACGGAGCGGTGTTGATCGACTCCGACCGGATCGCGCGCGAAGTGGTGGAGCCGGGGACGCCCGGTCTCGCGGCCGTGGTGGCCGAATTCGGACCGGAGGTACTGACGCCGGACGGCGGTCTCGACCGGCCGAAACTCGGCGGAATCGTCTTCGGCGATCCGGACCGGCTGCGGGCGCTGAACGCGATCGTGCACCCACTGGTCCGCGCGCGCTCGGCCGAACTGGAGACGGCGGCGGGACCGGACTCGATCGTGGTGCACGATGTGCCGCTGCTTGTCGAGAACGGCATGACGGCGCTGTACGACCTGGTCGTGGTCGTGGACGCCTCGCCGGAGACCCAGCTCGACCGGCTCGTACGGCTGCGGGGAATGGCCGAATCCGAGGCCCGCAAGCGCATGGCGGCCCAGGCCACCCGCGAGCGGCGCCGCGCCGCCGCGGATGTCGTGATCGATAACGACGGTCCACTGGAGCGGCTGGAACCGCAGGTCAGACGGGTATGGCAGACGCTGAGGGAACGCGCTGCGACCGGGAGCTGACCGTCGGCGCGGGCCGATATGAGGAATAGCGTCGTCATACGCGGCGTTGAACGCGCGCAGCTAGGGAAGGATGCGACCGTGCCCGAGAGTCCGGAAACCCACGTCATCGACTATCGCGCGGCGGAGCAGCTCCTCGCCGCGCGGGATCCGCGCGGGGCCGTGAAGCTGCTCGACTCGGTGATCGCGGCCCATCCGGAGAACACCGCGGCCCGGCTGCTGCGCGCCCGTGCGTTCTTCGCCGCCGCTCAACTGCGGCCCGCGGAGCTCGAATTCGAGCTGGTGCTGGAGCGGGAGCCGGACAACGCGTTCGCCCATTTCGCGCTGGCCCGCACCTATGAGCGCTCAGGACGCCCCGAGCAGGCGAAACGCCACTTCAGGCTGGCGGCGGCGCTGGACCCCAAGCCGGAGTATGTGAAGGCGGCCCAGTTCGACGCGGAGCCGCGCGCCGACGACTGACCGTCGCGGCGCCGACGACTGACCCTCGCCGCGCCGACGACTGACCGTCGTGGACCGGTCATGGATGATGACCGTGCGCGTCGTGATGCCGGAATCGGCCACCGCGCTGCGCGGGGTCCGGCTCACGCATCCACTCGCGGACCCGACTGCCGAGATCATGGTCGAGACTCCGCTCGCGATCCGGATCCGAGCCATGGCGCCCCGGCTCGTACGGAGGGACGTCCCTCCCCGGCTGATAACGCGACCCCTGCCTGAGGTGCCGCAGGACCAGAACCAGATTCGCTACGACGATCAGCAGCAGCACGCCGCAGGCGAGTGCCCACCCGAAGCGCCCGGTGATCGCGAACGCCGTCGTTCCGAAGGCGGTCCAGATCAGACCCCATACGCTCAGCCAGAACCGTGTCCGCAGCGGACTGCGCGCGGTGACAGGCTCACTCCCGGTGCGCATGACTCTCCACCTCCACCTCCCATACGCCCCCACGGGCCCCCTACCCGGGTATGCGGCTTTTGACCCCTTCTGGGGCCCGGCGCACCCGGCACCCGGCACCCGGCACCCGGCGCCTGGTGCCCGACGCCCGGCGTCCGACGTCCGACGTCAGTGCACGATCGTGTAGCTGCGCCACGGTCCTTCGCCGGGGGCGATCACATCGGACAGCGTGGTGGCGAGGTACGTCGTGCCCCTGCCCGTGCAGTCGGGCGTCCCGTACATCACGAAGTCGACCAGGGTGCGGTTCGTGACCGCGACGGCGCCGCCGGGCGCGAGGCGGTGGCAGCCCGTGACCAAGGGGTTGGAGATCTGGATATGCCGACCGCGCGGGGTGTCGTACGCGACGGTCCCCACGGCGTTCCGGCCGAGACCGGAGCAACCGGCGACGGTGACGGTCAGGAACGCGGCCCCGGCAGCGATGCCGAGGCGCCGGTGATGGGTCACGGACATGAGCGGGTCCTCGTCTGTGCGGAGTGCTCGGCCACGGGGATGAATGCGGGTGGCAGGGGTGCGGGTGCCAGGGGTGCCGGTGGGGGTGGTGGGTACGGGTGAGCCTGCTGGTCACACTGCCGGATCCCCGGGACGGCGGCACCCGATGTGCGGCCGGCCGGGCTATGCGGTCCTGCGGCTACGGGCCGGTAATTCCCCGACGCGCACTTCTCGACCGCCGGTCATACAAGGCATACCGTGGTTATTAGCACCTCGGTCCGGCGTCGTCAGGGGGCCCAAGATGGTCGAGGAACTGGTCATTGCCGTCATCGCGGCGGTATGCGCGTGCGGGCTGTACGCGATGGCTGCCGCGCGGGTCGTCAGGCAGTACGAACGAGGCGTGGTCTTCCGCCTCGGAAGGCTGCAGGAAGGAATCCGAGGACCCGGATTCACCACAATCCTTCCGTTCGTGGACAAGTTGCACAAAGTCAATATGCAGATCGTGACGATGCCGGTGCCGGCCCAGGACGGCATCACGCGGGACAACGTGACCGTGCGCGTGGACGCCGTGATCTATTTCAAGGTGGTCGACGCGGCGGAGGCGCTGATCCGGGTCGAGGACTACCGGTTCGCGGTGTCGCAGATGGCGCAGACGTCTCTGCGGTCGATCATCGGCAAGAGCGATCTGGATGATCTGCTGTCCAACCGGGAGAAGCTGAATCAGGGCCTGGAGCTGATGATCGACAGCCCGGCGATCGGCTGGGGCGTGCAGATCGACCGCGTCGAGATCAAGGATGTGTCGCTGCCGGAGACCATGAAGCGGTCGATGGCGCGCCAGGCCGAGGCCGACCGTGAGCGCCGCGCCCGGGTGATCAACGCGGACGCGGAGCTGCAGGCGTCGAAGAAACTCGCCGAGGCGGCCAAGCAGATGTCCGGCCAGCCCGCCGCGCTTCAGCTGCGGCTGTTGCAGACGGTCGTGGCGGTCGCCGCCGAGAAGAACTCGACACTCGTCCTGCCCTTCCCCGTCGAACTGCTGCGTTTCCTCGAACGTGCCACACCGGCCGAGGCGGTCCAGGCCGTGCAGGCGGTCTCGGGAGCCGTGCAGGCGGCCCCGTCGCCTCCCGCCGACCAGCCCGTCGCGGCCGCCGCCGACCAGCCCGCCGCCGACCTGCCCGCTGCGCCCACCGCCGACCTCACGACGCCCGATCTCAGCACGCGGCCCAAGGTGTCGTCCGTACCCACGTCGGCGCCACCGCTGGACGAGAAGCCGCCGAAGCGGCAGGACGCGCAGCCCGTCTGAGCCCGTTCCGCACCGCGCACTCGGAGACCGGAGAAGCCGGACGACCCCGCGGTCGAGCACCGCGGGGTCGTCCTTTTCGCCGCCGCCCTCGTACTGCCCGGGACTACTCGCTGAGCTGCGGAAACGTCATATCGAGATCGACTGTCAGACCCCCGGCCTAGACTCGCAGAGGAATCAGATCCTGAGGCGATGGCCGGGCGGGAAGGGAGTCGATGACCGTGGTGCAATCCGTGCATACCCATGCATCTCCGCCCGCGCACGCCGCGACGGCTGCCCTGGCCCGCTGCGCCGCGGTCTTCCTGCCCGCCGGGCTGCCGCGCGAGGGCCGGGTCGCCTTCTGGTCCCCGGAGGGCGAGCTGCCCGGCGAGCTGCCCGCCGGTGCCCTCGGCGAAGCGGGTTCGGCGCCTGGCGCGGCAGGCGATTCGGGCGCGGCAAGCGATCCGGGCGCGGCAAGCGATCCGGGCGCTGCCGGGCTCGGGCCGGGGGAACTGACGGTCGTACGGCCTCGGGGTGACGGCGGGGACGATGTCCATACGCGCACCGTCCCCGCCGTGCTGCTGTCCGTCGCCGACGCGATCCCGCTGCTGCTGCGCGCGCGGCGCGACAGGGCCGCGCATCCCGCCGCCGCGTGCTGGGGCGCCGCCGCGCTGCACGCGCTCCAGCTGGCCGGGCGCGGCAGACTGCTGCCCGGTCTCACCGCGTCCGACCACGACGCCTGGCGCGCCGGACCGCTCGACGCCGATGACATCGCGCAGCTGAGGGCCATCGCCGCGGCCATGCCCCCCGAGGCCCATGCCGTGCCGATCCCGGAGCTGAGCCCGCTCCAGCTGCCCGACCCGGAAGCCCTGGTACGGGCGTTCCTCGACGCGGTGGCGGATTCCCTGCCGCGTACGCCCGCGGCCGCCTACGCGGCGGGCGCGCCGTTCGCCGCCAGGGAGGCACAGCATCTGCCGGGCGCCCGGACCTGGGCGGCGGAGGCGGCGGCCGGTATGGACGCTGGGGTACGGGTCTCGCTGCGCCTCGACCTCTCCGCGTACGACCTCTTCGACCAAGCCGAGCAAGCCGATCAAGCCGAACAAGCCGATCAGGCCGAGCAAGCGGAGACCGATCCGGTCCCGGGTACGGGGACGGACTCCGGCCGCGCGGAAGCCGCCCCCGGCCCGAGCGCGGGAGCTGACATCGGGCCCGGCGCCGACGAGTCTCAGGTCGTCCGGCGGGCCGGGGCGGCCCTCGTTCAGATCCACAGTCTGGCCGACCCGACCCTGGTCATCGACGCCTCAGGGCTCTGGGCCGGCCACGGCGACGAGAGCTTCGGCCCGCGTGCCCGGATCGACGCGATGCTCGCCCTGCGGCGCGCGGCGCGCGTCTGGACCCCACTCGCCCGGCTGCTGGAGCGGGATGTCCCCGACGCGCTGCCGCTCTCCGAGGAGGAGCTGTACGAACTGCTCGGCCCGGGGGCGGCCCGCCTCGCCGCCGCGGGGGTCGCCGTCCACTGGCCGAGGGAGCTGGCCCGTACGCTCACCGCCGCCGCGGTCGTCCGCCCCGCGCCCGGCTCGGCCACCGACGGTACGCCGTTCTTCGACAGCGCCGAACTGCTCAGGTTCAACTGGCAGTTGGCGCTCGACGGCGATCCCCTCACCGAGAAGGAGATGGACGCGCTCGCCGAGTCGCACCGGCCGATCGTGCGGCTGCGCGACCAATGGGTCGTCGTCGACCCGGTTCTCGTACGGAAGGCGCGCAAGCGGGAGCTGGGGCTGCTTGAGCCGGTCGACGCGCTCGCCGTGGCCCTGACCGGCACCGCCGAGGTGGACGGCGAGACGGTGGAAGCGGTCCCGACCGGTGCGCTGGCCGCGCTGCGCGACCGTCTCACCACCGGCCCGGCCGCGATCGCCCAGCCACCCGCACTCGCCGCGACCCTGCGCGACTACCAACTGCGCGGTCTCGCCTGGCTGGATCTGATGACCTCCCTCGGTCTCGGCGGCTGTCTCGCGGACGACATGGGTCTCGGCAAGACGGTCACGGTCATCGCCCTCCATCTGCACCGGGCCCGCACCGCCCCCACGCTTGTCGTCTGCCCCGCTTCTCTCCTGGGCAACTGGCAGCGCGAGATCACCCGGTTCGCGCCCGGCGTCCCCGTACACCGATTCCATGGCGCCGGGCGGACCCTGGCCGGGGTCTCGGGGGCCGGGGTCCCGGAGGACGGGGGCTCAGGGGCCGGGGTCTCGGGGGCCGGGGGCCCGGGCGGCTTCGTGCTCACCACGTACGGCACGATGCGCAGCAGCGCCGACGCACTGGCCGCGCACGGCTGGGGGATGGTCGTCGCCGATGAGGCCCAGCACGTCAAGAACCCCTTCTCGTCCACCGCCAAGGCGCTCCGTACGATCCCGGCGCCCGCCAGGATCGCGCTCACCGGCACGCCCGTCGAGAACAACCTGTCCGAGCTGTGGGCGCTGCTCGACTGGACCACCCCTGGGCTGCTCGGCCCGCTCAAGGCGTTCCGGGCACGCCACGCGCGGATCGTGGAGAACGTCGAGAACGCGAAGAGCGCCGACATCAAGGACGTGGAGAACGAGGAGGCGGTGGAGCGGCTGTCCCGGCTGGTCCGGCCGTTCCTGCTGCGCAGGAAGAAGTCCGACCCCGGGATCGTGCCCGAGCTGCCGCCCAAGACGGAGAGCGATCATCCCGTCGCGCTCACCCGTGAACAGGCGTCGCTCTACGAGGCGGTCGTCCGCGAGACGATGGCCGCCATCGAGGCGGCCGAGGGCATCGCGCGCCGCGGCCTCGTCATGAAGCTGCTCACCGCCCTCAAACAGATCTGCAACCACCCCGCGCAGTATCTGAAGGAGGACACGGCCCGGCTCACCGGCCGTTCCGGCAAGCTCGCCCTCCTCGACGAATTGCTCGACACGATCCTCGCGGAGGACGGCTCCGTCCTGCTCTTCACCCAGTACGTATCGATGGCGCGGCTCCTCTCCGCACATCTCGCGGCGCGCGCCATCCCGTCCCAGCTCCTGCACGGCGGCACGCCTGTCGCCGAGCGCGAGCGCATGGTGGACCGGTTCCAGTCCGGCGCGGTCCCGGTCTTCGTCCTCTCCCTGAAGGCGGCGGGCACCGGTCTCAATCTGACCAGGGCCGGCCATGTCATCCACTTCGACCGCTGGTGGAACCCGGCCGTGGAGGAACAGGCCACGGACCGCGCGTACCGCATCGGCCAGACCCAGCCCGTACAGGTACACCGGCTGATCGCGGAGGGCACGGTCGAGGACAGGATCGCCGACATGCTTTCGTCCAAGCGGGCGCTGGCCGACGCGGTCCTCGGCTCGGGCGAGGCGGCCCTGACCGAGCTGACCGACCGGGATCTCGCGGATCTGGTCTCTCTGCGGAGGCTGTCATGACCCCCCGCCGCGCCCCCGCCCCGAGGCACGACGACCGCCGGCGTACGTTCCCCGCGCTGCCCCCGCGGCCCGGCGCCGCGCGCGACTTCGCCACCACCTGGTGGGGCAACGCGTGGGTGGAGTCCATGGAGGACACCGCGCTCGACACGGCCCGCCTCCAGCGCGGCCGTGCCTACGCGGGCGGCGGCCATGTCGACGCGATCACCGTCACCCCGGGCCGGGTCATGGCGTACGTCCACGGTTCGAGGCCCCGCCCGTACCGTACGGAGATCCGCCTCCGTACCCTCGACGACACCGGCTGGGAGGATCTTCTCGACGCGGCGGCGGCCCGCCCCGACCACATCGCCGCCCTGCTCGACAAGGACATGCCGCACACCCTCGCGGCGTCGGCGGATCTGCTCCCCACCGGGGGCGATCTGACCCCCGACTGCTCGTGCCCGGACGACGGTTACCCGTGCAAGCACGCCGCCGCCCTCTGCTATCAGACGGCGCGACTCCTCGATGAGGACCCGTTCGTGCTGTTCCTGATGCGCGGTCGTGGCGAACATGAGGTGCTGGCCGATCTCACCCGGCGCAACGCCACCCGCTCGGCGGCCGAACGGACCACCGCCGCACCGCCGATGCCCACGGTCGAGGCGCGCGTCGCCCTCGCGCCACGTACGCGCCCGGTGCTTCCGCCGCCGTTCCCCGTTCCCGCGCAGCCGGGCCGCCCGCCCGTCTATCCGCAGACCCCCGGCGCGCCCGACCCGCTCGCTCTCGATCTGCTCGCCACCGAAGCGGCGGCCCGCGCCCATACGTTCCTGACCACCGGCCTCGACCCCATCGGCGCCCTCACCCCCTGGCAGGACGCGGTACGGCTCGCCGCCGCCCATCCCGGCTCCGGGCTGACCGCCTCCACCCGCGCCCTCTACCGGGACCTGGCCACCGCACTCGACCGCACGCCCACCGATCTGGCCCGGGCCGTGGCGGCCTGGCGCCAGGGCGGCCTGGCGGGCCTCGCCGTACTGGAAGAGCCCTGGGACCCGCCCGCCGGCCCCTTCGACCGCGCCCGCCCCGCCCTGGCCGCCGCCGACTTCCCTCATTTCCGCCCCTGGCGCAACCGCCTCTCCACCCCGTCCCTCCAGCTCCGCTTCGGCCGCGACGCCCTCTGGTACGGATACGAGTCAGACCGGGACAGAGAGGACTGGTGGCCCCGGGGAACCCCTGACACCGACCCGGTGGGTGCCCTGACGGCCCTGCTCGGGCGGTGACGCGGAGGGTGCCATCGGACGACCGAAGCCGGGGGTACGGGAAGCCGGGGGTACGGGAAGCGGGGGCTACGAGAAGCCGGGGGTACGGGTCGGCCGCGCCGTACCGCTGCGCGCGCTCGCTCCGTACCCCCGGCCTCGTCAGCCGCCATGTCCGCCCGCCCCGAGGGGTCTGATCTCCCCGCGGGTCAGGCGGAGTTGGCGATCGGACCGGGTGGAGTTGTCAGGCGGTGCGAAGGGTCAGGCGGTGTGGAGTGTCAGGCCGTAGCGGCCCAGGATTTCGTTGATCGGCTGGTACCAGGTCTCGCCGCCACTGCTGCAGTTGCCCCAGCCGCCCGAGGTCACGCCCTGGGCCTGGTCGCCGCTGATGAACGAGCCGCCCGAGTCGCCGCCCTCGGCGCAGACGCTGGTCTTGGTCATCTGGTGGACGGCGCCCTGGCTGTAGTTGACGGTCTCGTTCTTGGCCAGGAGGTTGCCGCAGCGCCAGTGTGTCGTGGAGCCGGAGCGGCAGATCGAGGCGCCGATCGGGGCCTCGTTGGAGCCGCGGACCAGCTGGTCGGAGACGGAGCCCCAGCCGAGGACCACCGGGACGGTCCACCAGCCGCTGCCGACGTTCACCCACGCGTAGTCGTTGTCGGGGAACGACGAGCCCTGGAAGTTGCCGATGTACGAGCCGTCCCAGCCGCTCACGGAGGCGCCCGCCTGGCCGCAGTGGCCGGCCGTGACGAAGCCGCCGTACACGGAGAAGCCGATGGAACAGCGGACGTTGCCCGTGTAGTACGGGTCGCCGCCGACGGTGCCCGCGGCGAAGGTCTGGGGAGCCTGGGCGGTCTCCTTGACCGTGACGGGGCCGGCCTGCCGGGCGCGGTCGAGGAAGTCACGGACATCGTTGTCGTTCTTCTGCGACGCGACGACATTGACCACGACGCGGTTGGCCTTGGGGTCGACATGCCAGCTGCTGACACCGGCCGGCGCGGAGAGCGCGTCGATCCGCTCCTTGGCCGCGTCGAGCTGCTGTGCGCTGTTCTTGACGAGCCGCACGGTCGCGCCGGTCGCCCGTACGGCGTCGGCCTTCTGAGCACTGGTGACCGTGACGGTCAGCGTGCCGCTGTCCGGGTTGAACCAGGAGCCGCCGTACGAGGCTCCCGCCGCGCGCTTCGCCTTGCTCTCGACAGCCGTCGCTGTCTTCTCCGCGGCGATCCGCGCCTTGGCCTGACTCTCCGTCAGGCCCAGATCCTTCTGCATGGCGGTGAGCAGACCGGCGGAGGCCGGGGCTTCTGAGGTCGGAGAGGGGGCCGCGGCGGCCGGCGCGAGCCCGGCGGCGGCCCAGGTGCCGAGGAGGAGGAGTGCGGACAGACCGGTGCGTATCACTGTCGTACGTCTCAAGGGATGTGGCCCTTCTGTGTTCCAGCGTGGTGGGGGTGGAACAGCAGGCGACTGAGAGCGCTCTCAGGCGGTGCCAGCCGGAGCGTAGCCGAGGATCATGAGCAGGTCCATGCCAAGCGGAAGGATCTGGTGATCCCGCGGGCCGGTGCCTCTGGTCCTCTCCACGTGGGACGCGATCCCTGCCGCGCGTGGTCAACAGCCGCTCCTCGTGGGGCTGTTCAGGATGGGATCACGGCACTCACGGCATCCGGCGCGTCATCGCGGTCGCTCTACGATCCGACGAGCGAGCTGCTCGCGGATCCGTACGAGGTGTACGCGCGGCTGCGCGAGACGGCGCCCGTGTGACGGATCGTCGGGCCCGACGGCCGGCCCGCGCTGATGTCGCTGGCCTTCCTCATCCTCTTCGCCGGGTACGAGAACACCGTTCAGCTCATCGGCAACTCCGTCCTCGCCCTGCTCCGGCACCCCGGGCAACTGGCGGCGCTGCGCGCCGAGCCCGGCAGGATGGCCGCGGCGGTCGGGGAGTTCGTACGCGGACGCGGTACGAGGGGCCCGCGCTGCTGGCCATCCGACGGTTCGCGGTCGAGGATCTGACGATCGGCGGGGTGACGGTGCCGGCGGGGGAGACCGTCATGCTGTCCCTCGCCGCCGCCAACCGCGACCCGCACCGCTTCGCCGACCCCGACCGGCTCGACCTCGACCGTGACACGGCGGGGCAAGTGGCTCTCGGGTACGGCATCCACTACTGCCTCGGCGCACCGCTCGCCCGGCTGGAGACGGAGATCGCGCTCAACGCGCTGCTGGAGCGCTTCCCTCGGCTGGCGCTCGACGTTCCGTACGAGGAACTGCGGTGGCGCCCCTCGACCCGTGCCCGGGGCCTGGTCGCGCTGCCCGTACGGTTCTGAGCCGGGCGCCGCGCATCCGCTTCGGGAGTCGTCCGCTTCCGAGCCGTCCGCTTCCCAGCCGTCCGGAGCCGAGTCGTCCGGAGCCGAGCCGTCCCGTTTCGAGCCGTCCGGAGCCGAGCCGTCCCTGCCAAGAATTCCTGGGGCCCGCTGCGCCGTGCCGGAACCCCGGTGGCGTAGTTGGCCGAGCGCCCGGTCCTTCCCGGGGCTAGAAAGGGACCGGACGCCGGCGTGCTGGAGGGAGTGGCTGGGGATGCGGATGGTGGTGGACCTCACGCGCTGTCAGGGCTACGCGCAGTGCGTGTTCCTCGCGCCGGAGGTGTTCGAGCTGCACGGGGACGAGGCGTTGCTGTACAACCCGGCCGTCCCCGACGACCAGCTCGAACGCGTGCGTCAAGCGGCGGCGGCGTGCCCCGTCCAGGCCATCCTCGTGGGGGAGGAGGCGAGCGCCGGTGCCTGATGACCTGTGGCAGGGGCGGATCGTCATCGTCGGCGCGTCGCTGGCCGGGCTGCGCGCCGCCGAGGCACTGCGCGAGGAGGGCTTCACCGGCTCGCTGACCGTGATCGGGGACGAGCCCCATCCGCCCTACGACAGGCCACCGCTGTCCAAGCAGGTGCTGCTCGGCAAGGTGGCGGCGGACGCCACCGGGCTGCCGATTCGCCGGGACCCGGACGCGCGGTGGCGGCTCGGGGTGCGTGCCACCGGCCTGGACCCGATCGGGAAGCGGGTGCTCCTGGCCGACGGCGAGTCACTGCCTTTCGACCGGCTGCTGATCGCCACCGGGACCCGGGCGCGGCCCTGGCACAACCCGGAGGAGGCCGCCCTGGACGGGGTGTTCACTCTCCGCACCCGCGACGACGCCGCCCTCCTGGCCGAGCGGCTGGCCGCCGGTCCGCGCCGGGTGCTGGTGATCGGCGGGGGCTTCACGGGCTCGGAGATCGCCTCGGCCTGCCGGGAGCGGGGTATCGAGGTCACGGTCGCCGAACGCGGTCCCGCACCGCTGGTGGGCGCGCTCGGCGGAACGCTGGCGAAGCTCGCGGCCAACCTGCAGCGGGCCCATGGCGTGGACCTGCGCTGCGGGGTGACGGTCACCGCGCTGCGCGGGAACGGCCGGTTCACCGGTGCGGACCTGTCCGACGGCAGCCGCGTCGACGCGGACGTGTGCGTCGTCGCCATGGGGGCGGTGCGCAATACGGAGTGGGCCGCGGATTCCGGGCTGGCGGCGGGCCCGCGCGGGATCGCCTGCGACGCGGGCTGTCGCGTCTTCAATATGTACGGGATCGTCACCGACGACGTCTTCGTGGCCGGCGACGTGGCGCGCTTCCCGCATCCGCTCTTCGAGTACCAGCTGATCGCCCTGGAGCACTGGGGCAACGCGGTCGCGCAGGCGGAGGTGGCCGCGCACAACATGGTCAGCCCTGGGCCGCGGCGGCGGCCGCATCTCGCGGTTCCGGTCTTCTGGTCGAGTCAGTTCGGGCTCAGCATCAAGTCCGTCGGCGTCCCGACCTTCTCCGACCAGGTGGTCATCGCGCAGGGCTCGCTTGAGGAGCGCCGTCTGGCGATGGTCTACGGCCACCAGGGCCGCGTGACCGCCGCGGTCACCGTGGACATGGCCAAGTCGCTGGAGTACTACCAGAACCTGATCGAGACCGCCGCTCCGTTCCCGCCCGGGCCCGGCGCGGCCGACGGTCTCGCGCCGCTGACCGAATTCCCGGTCCCCTCCAACGTGCCGGACCCCAAGGGGCTTTCCCACGGTCCCACCGTCGCGCTCACCGGTCACCTGCTGGACCGCCGGCTGACCGTGGTGCGGCCTGCCCGCTGACCGTGGTGCGGTCCCTGCGCTGACAGTGGTGCGGTCCGTGTGCTGACAGTGGTGCGGTCCCTGCGCTGACAGTGGTGCGGTCCGCGCGGCCCACCTGGTTGACCCCGTCCTCCCTGCCCGTCCACAAGGAGCCCCCCATGGCCGTCGACAACCTGCTGGAGCGGATCACCGACTACGCCAACCGCCCCGACCCCTACCCGCTGTACGCGGAGCTCCGCGAGGCGGGCGTGGCCCGGCAGAAGGACGGCAGCTATCTGGTCGGCACGTACCACGACATCGCCGCCCTGCTCCACGACCCGCGGATCAGCGCGGACCCCCGCAATCGCGCCACCCTGTCCCGCGGCCGGGCCGAGGAGGAGCCGAAGCCGCCGTTCCTCCGGCTCGACGACCCCGAGCACCAGAGGCTGCGCGGTCTGACCATGCGGCCGTTCGGCCCACCGCACAGCCCCGGCCGCATCGACGGGATGCGCGGCGAGATCGCCCGGATCACCGAAGAGCTGATCGAGAACTTCAAGGATCACCAGCAGATCGATGTCGTCGACGACCTCGCCTATCCGTTGCCCGTCACGGTCATCTGCCGACTGCTCGGGGTCCCGCGCGAGGACGAGCCGCTCTTCCGGGAATGGTCCGACGCGATCGTCAGCTCCGCCGACGTCAGGCCGGAGGAGGAGTCCACCCAACACGATCAGG
Organism: Streptomyces sp. NPDC056835; assembly: GCF_042789485.1. Classification (NCBI taxonomy): domain Bacteria; kingdom Bacillati; phylum Actinomycetota; class Actinomycetes; order Kitasatosporales; family Streptomycetaceae; genus Streptomyces; species Streptomyces sp. NPDC056835. The sequence continues at coordinate 43,154 of NZ_JBHUBB010000013.1, read as the reverse complement.
CGGGCTCAAAGGCGCGGGCGGAGATGGGCGCGTATCTCGTGGACCTCGCCGAGCAGCGCCGCGGCCACCCCACGGACGACATGCTGTCCTCCTTCGTCAACGAACCGGACCCAGCCATGCGGCTCACCGCCGAGGAACTGGCGCAGACGGCCGTTCTGCTCCTCATCGCCGGCCATGAGATGACGGTCAACCTCATCACCAACGGGGTACTCACCCTGCTGCGCCACCCCGACCAGCTGGACCGCTTGCGCCAGGAACCCGGCCTGCTGCCGCGCGCGGTGGAGGAACTGCTGCGCTACGAGCCCCCGGTCCATATGCGGGAGCGCGTCCCCCTCGCCAATATCGACGTCGCGGGCACCACCATCCCCAGGGGCACGACCCTCGTGCTCGTGCTGGCCGCGGGCAACCGGGATCCCCTGCGGTTCCGCGACCCCGAGCGGTTCGACCCGACCCGCCCGGACAACCAGCACCTCGGCTTCGGCAGCGGTATCCACCTCTGCTACGGCGCACCGCTCGCCAGGATCGAGGCCCAGATCGCCCTGGGCGCGCTGATCCCCCGCCTCGGCACCGCGCGCCTCCTCCAGGACCCTCCCCCCTACCGGCGCAACGCCATGCTGCGCGGGCCACGGCATCTCCCCATCGCGCTATGAGAAGCCGGCCGATCGACCAACTGGACGGACGACTGGACGGACGACTGGACAGACACCCCGACACACAACCCGACAGACGGGCCCGGGGGCCGGCTACGCCCCGGCTCCGCTCCTTTGTCATTGGCGGTAGCCGCTCAGGAAGCGGCCGATCCGGCTGATGGCGGCGTCGAGATCGTCCGCGTACGGAAGCGTCAGGATCCGGAAGTGGTCGGGACGGGGCCAGTTGAACCCCGTTCCCTGTACGACCTGGATCTTCTCCCGCAGCAGCAGATCCAGCACGAACCGCTCGTCGTCATGGATCTTGTGCACCTTGGGATCGAGCCGGGGGAAGGCGTACAGCGCGCCCTTCGGCTTCACGCAAGAGACTCCGGGGATCTCGTTGAGCTTCTCCCAGGCGCGGTCGCGCTGCTCGTACAGCCTGCCTCCCGGCGCGGTGAGCTCCTTGATCGACTGCCGGCCGCCGAGCGCGGCCTGAATGGCGTACTGCGCGGGCGCGTTGGGGCAGAGCCGCATCGAGGCGAGCATTGTCAAGCCCTCAAGGTAGCTGCGGGCATGCTGCTTGGGGCCGGTGACGACGAGCCAGCCGGAGCGGAAGCCCGCCACGCGGTAGGTCTTCGAGAGCCCGCTGAAGGTGAGGACCACCAGATCGGGGGCGAGGGCCGCGGCGGTGTGGTGGACCGCGTCGTCGTAGACGATCTGGTCGTAGATCTCGTCCGCGAACACCATGAGGTGATGACGGCGGGCGAGATCGAGAATGCCCTCGACGATCTCGCGCGGATAGACCGCGCCGGTGGGGTTGTTGGGGTTGATGATCACGACTGCTTTCGTACGGTCGGTGATCTTCGACGCCATGTCGTCCAGGTCCGGGTACCACTCCGCGGACTCGTCGCAGAGGTAGTGCACGGGACGGCCGCCCGCCAGCGTCGTCACGGCGGTCCAGAGCGGGAAGTCGGGGGCCGGGATCAGGACTTCGTCGCCGTCCTCCAGGAGCGCCTGGACGGCCATCGAGACCAGCTCGGAGACGCCGTTGCCGAGGAACACGTCATCGACCGTGACCTCGGGCAGTCCCAGGGTCTGGTAGCGCTGGGCGACGGCGCGGCGCGCGGAGAGGACACCGCGCGAGTCCGTGTAGCCGTGTGCCCTCGGCAGCATCCGGATCATGTCCTGGAGGATCTCCTCCGGCGCCTCGAACCCGAAGAGCGCGGGGTTGCCGGTGTTGAGGCGCAGGACGCTGTGGCCCGCCTCCTCCAGGGCGTCGGCGTGCTCGATCACCGGGCCGCGGATCTCGTAGCAGACCTCGCTGAGCTTGCTCGACTGCCGGAATTCCATGCGGTGGCCTCCCAGACCTTGGTGCGATACTTGGTTTTACCAAGCCCGAGCTTGGAAAGTCCAACAACATGTCTAGAATCCGTCACATGTCACGTCGCCGAAGCTACGACCAGTACTGCGCCACCGCCCGTGCCCTCGACTCCGTGGGCGACCGCTGGACCCTGCTGATCGTCCGGGAGCTGCTGGCGGGCCCCCGCCGGTACACCGATCTGCACGCCGATCTGCCAGGTGTCAGCACGGATGTGCTCGCCTCCCGGCTCAAGGACATGGAGCGTGATGATCTGGCCCTGCGCCGTAAGCTGCCGCCCCCGGCCGGGGCGTATGTGTACGAGCTGACCGAGCGGGGGCGGGGGCTGCTGCCGGTGCTCACGGCTCTGGCGGAGTGGGGCGCGCCGGCGCTGGAGGAGCGCAGGCCCACCGACGCCGTACGGGCGCACTGGTTCGCCGTACCGCTGCTGCCGGTGCTGGACGGGCTGTCGGGCCCGGTGGGCCAGGCCGGCCAGGCGGGCTCGGGTGTGGGCGGCGGGACGGGGGAGGGCGTGGTGGAAGTCAGGCTGGACGAAGGGGCGTTCCACGTACGGCTCGGAGCGGGCGATCCGGTGTACGGCGACGGGCCGGCGGAGAGCCCGGACGCCCGCCTCGTGCTCGACGCGGACACCTGCCGTGAGCTGAGCGGGGGCGCGCTGACGATGGGGGACGGAGTGCGGGACGGACGGATCGAGGTGTCGGGCGACGGGCCGCTGGCCAAGGTGCTGCGGGGGGAGTGAGCGGACGGGAGCCCGTCCCTTCCCGCTGACGGTGACAGAAATAGCATTATTCGTCACGGATGTCATACTTGGAGGCGTCAGGAGCCACTGGAGGCCCGCCGGAGCCGGGACCTTGTTCCCCGGCGGTCGGGTCCAGGCAGGGTGAGATGAGCGACGATGAGGCGACCGGACTCCGCGCGGGACGACCAGCCCGTCCGGTCGAACGATCCCCCGGAGACCGATCTCCACGGGACCGATCCCACCGGGACCGATCTTCACAACGGGCCGGCCGATCCGTTTGACGAGGCGGCCACGGCCAGGGCGGTCATCGACGCGCGGGGCACCGTAACGGAGTGGAGCGAGGGTGCCCACAGGCTGCTCGGACACCGGCCGTCGGAGATCGTCGGACGGTCCGCCGCCACGCTGCTCGCCGACGGGGCGACCCTGCGCTCCCGCACCGGCACGCTCGATCCGGCGGCGCTGGACCCGGCCGCCCTGCCGGACAGATGGAACGGGACGGTGACGCTGCTGCACCGGAGCGGGGACCGTCTGGACATAGGGCTGCTGGCACACCGCCGTAAGTCGGACGCCGGCGCCACCGAATGGTTCGTCGTCTCCCCACTGAGCCGTACGGGCCCGCAACTCGACGGCCCGCAACTCACCGAAGTCGAATTCATGCAGTCGCCCTGTGCGATGGCCGTCTGCGACACACGGCTCCGGCTGCGGCACGTGAGCGGAGACATGGAAAGACTGCTGGGCCTCGCCGGGGACGACATACGCGGACTGCGGCTGTCCGAGGTCGTGCCCACCCAGGAGATCGACAACATCGAGCAGCACATGCTGCGGGTGCTGGAGAGCGGCGAACCACAGCACATCGAATCCACGCTGCGCCTGCCCGGCCACGACGGTGAGCTCGCCTGGGCGATCTCCATCGCCCCGCTTCGGGACGGCGACGGCCGGAAAAGCGGTGTGGTCGCGGCGGTACACGACAGGACCAGACAGAACCGCGCCCAGCAGCGGCTGCTTCTGGTGAACGAGGCCAGTACCCGTATCGGCAGCGCCCTCGACGTCGTGAGCACCGCGCAGGAACTGGCCGATGTCGCGGTCCCCGTGCTCGCCGACTTCGTCACGGTCGATCTGCTCCCCGAGGTCAGCGTGGGCAGCTCCGAGACACCCGCGGGACCGCTGCCCGGCCAGGTCAGGCTGCGGCGCGTGGCCCTCCGGTCCGTCCTTGAGGGGGCCCCCGAAGCCGCGGTAGAGGTCGGGGACACCTCCTTCTACCCCGACAGCTCACCCGCCGCCGAGTCCCTGCTCACCCAGCGGGGCGTCATGAAGAGGGTGACGGACGCCTCCGTGGCCCTCTGGGAGATCACCGACCCGGGGCGCGCCGCCAAATTGCGCGCGTTCAAGTTCCACTCGAACATGGCCGTACCGCTGCGTGCTCGCGGCGCCATCCTCGGTGTGGCCACCTTCTCCCGTCACCGGAGCCCGGCCCCCTTCGAACTGGACGATCTGCTGCTCGCCGAGGAGATCACGGCGCGGGCGGCCGTCTGCATCGACAACGCCCGCCGCTATACACGCGAACGTGAGACGGCGCTGGCCCTTCAGCGCAGCCTGCTGCCGCGCGCGCTGCCCGAACACGCGGCGGTCGAGTTCGCCTTCCGCTACCTCCCCGCGGACACGGGAGCCGGGGTCGGCGGCGACTGGTTCGATGTGATCCCGCTGTCCAGCTCGCGGGTGGCCCTGGTCGTGGGCGATGTGGTCGGCCACGGCGTCCAGGCGTCGGCCACGATGGGCCGGCTGCGTACGGCCGTACGCACCCTGGCCGATGTTGATCTGCCACCCGACGAACTGCTCACCCACCTCGACGATCTCGTCAATCATCTGGCGGCCGAAGCGGCGGGCGGACAGTCCCCGGGCTCCGCTACCGAGGCGGCCGGGGATGTCGGAGCCACCTGCCTCTACGCGGTCTACGACCCGGTGTCCCGTCGCTGCTCCCTCGCGCGCGCCGGGCACCCGCAGCCCGCGATGGTCACCCCGGACGGCACTGTCGCCTTCCTCGACCTGCCCGCCGGGCCGCCGCTCGGGCTCGGCAATCTGCCCTTCGAGTCCGTCGAGGTGGAACTGCGGGAGGGCAGCGTGCTCGCCCTGTTCACCAACGGACTCGTCGAATCGCGCGAGCGCGGCATCGACGAATCGTTCGCCGCGCTGCGCACCGCCCTCGCCCACCCCGCCGCGCCGCTGGAGGACACCTGCGACAACGTACTGAACGCGCTGCTCCCCGGCCGCCCCGCCGATGACGTCGCCCTGCTCCTCGCCCGTACCCGCGCGATGGACGCCAGCCAGGTCGCCACGTGGGAGCTGGACTGCGATCCCGCCGGGGTGGCCCAGGCGCGCAGGGATGTTGCCGAGCAACTGGCCGCCTGGGGACTGGAAGACGCCGTCTTCACCACGGAACTGGTGGTCAGTGAACTGGTCACCAATGCCATCCGATATGCCCAGGCCCCCATTCAGCTGCGCCTCATCCATGACCGCAGCCTCATCTGCGAGGTCTCGGACGGCAGCAACACCGCTCCGCATCTGCGCCGGGCCCGGGTGTTCGACGAGGGGGGCCGCGGACTCCTGCTCGTCGCGCAGCTCACGCGGAGCTGGGGCACACGCCAGGGCACGGGCGGCAAGACCATCTGGGCCGAACAGGCTCTTCCCGTGGCTGACGCCTTTGACCTCTGAGGCCGGGGGCGCGTCGGGTACGGGGTACGGGGACAGTCATCGGCGCCGCTGGACGATGATGGTCGGGTGCGACTCGAAGCGATCACCTGGGAGCGGCTGACCGAGGCCCTTGCCGAGCGGGTGCTGGAGACCGGGGCGGCGGACGGCGGCCCCTGGCTCCGTGTCGCCATCGACGGAGCACCGGCCGCCGGGACCGGGGAGCGGGCCGACGCGCTCGCGGAGGCGCTGCGGATACGCGGCCGGTCGGTACTGGTCGTCGGGACCGGCGGGTTCCTGCGGCCGGCGTCGCTGCGGTACGAGTACGGTCGCGAGGATCCGGAGACGTACTACAGCGGCTGGTTCGACACCGGGGCGCTGTGGCGGGAGGTCTTCGGGCCGCTGGAACCCGGCGGCACCGGGCGGGTCCTGCCCGATCTCTGGGACCCCGCCACCGACCGGGCGACCCGCAGCCCGCACAGCGAACTCGCGCCCGGCGGTGTGCTGGTGCTGCACGGCCCGCTGTTGCTGGGGCACTGGTTCCCGTTCGACCTCACGGTGCATCTGCGGCTGTCACCGGCCGCGCTCCGGCGCCGTACCGACGAGGGCGAACGCTGGACGCTCCCCGCTTTCGAGCGGTACGAGCAGGAGGTGGACCCGGCCGAGGCCGCCGATGTGGTCGTACGGACGGACGATCCGCGCCATCCGGCGTGGGGCGGTCTCGAATAACGGCCTCGGCCGACCGGCTCGGCTGACGGCCTCGTACGGCGCGGGCCGTGGCAGCCCCTGAGTCAGGGCCGGCCGCCCACCGTCGCGACCGCCCGCGCACCCGCCCGGCAACCCGCTGTCGCGGCCGCTGCCGGGTCCGCCCCCGTAAGCCGGGCCGCGAGGAACGCGCCCGTGAAGGCGTCGCCCGCACCCGTCGAGTCCCGGGCACGCGCCGGGACCGGCGGGACCCGGGCCGTGACGGCCCCCGCCTCCGCCACCAAGGCGCCGTCCCCGCCCAGGGTCACCACCGACACCCCCACCCGTCGGCTCAGCGCGGCGGCGGCGTCCGCCACGTTCGTCAGCCCGGTGAGGAGCCTGGCCTCGTCCGCGTTCGGGAGCAGCGTCTCCACGCCCTCGACCGATGCCAGGAAACGGTCCGCGCCCAGTTCCTTGATGAACCCCGCCGAGGCGGGATCCACACTCACCGGAACGCCCCGCTCCGCAGCCGATTCCATTGCGGCGAAGGCCAGTTGGCGGCTCGTGTCAGCGAAGAAGAGATAACCGGAGAGATGGAGGCGGCCCACCCCGTTCAGCAGGGACGGCGACCAGTCGGCGGGAGAGAGCCGCAGCGCGGCTCCGCTGTCGGTGAGCAGCGTGCGTTCGGCGGACGCGTCGACCAGACAGATCACCGTCGCGGATGGCACCCGGTCGTCAACGACGAGATGGGTACGTACCCCCGCCCGCCGCAGCAGCTCCTCGTGCCACTCCCGCGCCCCTGCCCCCACCCGTGCCAGTAGCCGTACGTCCGCGCACCCGGAGTGCGCCGCCCAGCAGGCCGCGTTGGCCCCGGCGCCGCCCGGCAGCGTACGAATCTCGGCGGCCGTGTCCGTACCGTGCGCGAGTGGGGTGCGGTACCGCGCCACCACATCGGTGACCACGTCCCCGATCACCAGCAGCGCACCGTCCCCGGCACCGGTGCTCATCCGCCCGCCGAGGGCCGGCCCGCCGGGGTCCGGGCCGACGCGGTCCGGGCCTGCCCGGTCCGTGCCGCCGCGATGCGCGCCGCGAGCCACACATTGCCGCGCACCGCCGCGAGATTGGCCTCCAGCGAAGCGCCGCCCGTCCGCCGCATCAGCTGGTCCAGCAGGAACGGGGTGACCGCCTGGCCGCTGATACCCCGCTCATGACACTCCGTCAGCGCCTCCGCGAGCACCAGGTCGTGCAGCCCCGGATCCAGCTGCTCCGCTTCCGGTACGGGGTTGGCGACGATGAGCGCCGACTCCGGTCCGCCGAGCGCGTCCTGAGCGTCCATCACCGCCGCGACCTCCTCGGGCGTACGGACCGTCCAGTCGACCGGCTCACCGGACGAGCTCAGATAGAAGCCGGGGAACCGGTCGGTCCCGTAGCCGAGGATGCCGACACCCAGAGTCTCCAGCCGCTGGAGGGTCGCCGGTACGTCGAGGATCGATTTGACGCCCGCGCACACCACGGTGATCCGGGTCCTGGCCAGCAGGCGCAGATCGGCCGACTCGTCCTGGGAGTCGGTCCAGCCGCGGTGGACCCCGCCGAGGCCGCCCGTCGCGAAGACCCGGATCCCGGCCCGCGCGGCGAGGAACGCCGTGGCGGAGACGGTCGTCGCGCCGCTCGCGCCCGCCGCGAGCGCGGGCGCCAGATCGCGATGGCCCAGCTTCCGTACGGAGTCGTCCTGGGCGACCCGTTCCAACTGGTCCTTGGACAGCCCCACCTGGGGCCGGCCGTCCAGCACGGCGACCGTGGCCGGTACGGCGCCGCCTGCCCGTACGAGTTTCTCCAGTTCCTCCGCGACCGCCAGATTGCGCGGGCGCGGCAGTCCGTGCGCGATGATCGTCGACTCCAGGGCGACCACGGGACGGTGCGCGGCGAGCGCCTCCCGTACCTCGGGGGAGAGCCCCGGCTCGGGGGAGAGCTGCGAAGTGATGTCTGGCATGTCCCCATCCATGGCACATCCCGCACGGACGCAAACGTCGACGCGCACGCGAACGTCCGCGCCAGGCGTGGAACGTCGACGCCAGCCGCGCGCGCGAACGTCCGGGCGCCTGGGCCGGCGCCCGGACCCGTACCCCCGGACCCGTACCCATGGAGGGCGCGGTGCTGCCCGCGCCCTCCACCGCTCGGGAATCACTCAGGCGGCCACCACGCCGTTCAGCGCGCCGTGCGGATTGAGCACGTACTTCCGGCTGGCGCCGTGGTCGAACTCCTCGTAGCCGCGCGGGGCGTCCTCCAGCGAGATCACCGTGGCGTTGACGGCCTTCGCGATATGGACCCGGTCGTGCAGGATCGCCATCGCCAGGCCCCGGTGATACTTCATCACCGGGCACTGTCCTGTGCTGAACGTGTGGCTCTTCGCCCAGCCCAGGCCCAGCCGGACCTTCAGCGTGCCGCTCTTGGCGTCCTCGTCGATACCGCCCGGGTCGTCGGTGACGTACAGCCCCGGGATACCGAGCGCGCCGCCCGCCCTGACGACACCCATCAGGGAGTTGAGGACGGTCGCCGGAGCCTCCTTGGAGTCCTTGCCGTGCGCCCGTGCCTCGAAGCCGACCGCGTCGACCGCGGCGTCCACCTCGGGCTCGCCCAGGATCTGGGCCACCTGGTCCTCGACCGCCCCCTTGGTGAGATCGACGGTTTCACAGCCGAAACTGCGGGCCTGCGCGAGCCGTTCGGCGTTCAGATCGCCGACGATGACGACCGCCGCGCCGAGCAACTGGGCCGAGGCCGCGGCGGCCAGACCGACAGGTCCCGCGCCCGCGACATACACCGTGGAGCCGACGCCCGTGCCCGCCGTCACCGCGCCGTGGTAGCCGGTGGGGAAGATGTCCGACAGCATCGTCAGATCGAGCAGCTTCTCCAACGCCGCGTCCCGGTCGGGGAAGCGGAGCAGATTGAAGTCCGCGTACGGCACCATCACGTACTCCGCCTGTCCGCCGACCCAGCCGCCCATGTCGACGTAGCCGTACGCCGCGCCGGGACGGGCGGGATTGACGTTCAGACAGATACCGGTCTGGCGCTCCTTGCAGTTACGGCAGCGGCCGCAGGCGATGTTGAAGGGCACCGACACGACATCGCCGACGTTGATGAACTCGACATCGGGGCCGCGCTCGATGACCTCACCGGTGATCTCGTGGCCGAGGACCAAGCCTTCGGGGGCCGTGGTCCGGCCGCGGACCATGTGCTGATCGCTGCCGCATATGTTGGTCGCGAGTACCTTGAGGATGACCCCGTGGCGGCATTTGCGGCCCACGTTCGCCGGCGCCACACCCGGCCCGTCCTGAAGTTCGAGCGTCGGGTAGTCGGTGGTCCTCACATCCACCTCACCCGGCTTGATGTATGCGACTGCCTTGTTTCCTCCGCTCATCCTGACTCGCCGTCCCTTCGGCTCTCCTCGTCCAGCGGATGACTCGGCCTGTGCGTGTGTTGGAGTCGGCTACCGCTCGGGCGGTCCGGCCGAAGTGCGCGCCGGACCGGACGTACCGGTACCGGAACCGGGCGTCCCCACGCGGGGACGTCCCACACGGGGACGTCCCGCTACGGAACGTCTCCGGTCCCCGGGCGGGACGCCCTGGGCCGACGTCTACTGCCCGCCGGGCCGTACGCGCGCTGGCTCTCCACGAATAAGCCTAAGCCCGGCACGTAAAGCGGACAAGTGCCGGTAAAAGCACTCGATCCGGGCGGTCCGGAGTGGTGGACCGGCTCAAGCGGTGGACCGGCTCAGAAGAGGGGTTCCGGGAGCACGCCCTCCAGGGCCAGCAGCCGCCGCTTCGTTTCGAGGCCGCCCCCGAAGCCGCCGATCCCGCCGTCGCTCTCCACCACGCGATGACAGGGCACCACCACCGGCAGCGGGTTGGAACCCATCGCCGCGCCGACCGCCTGGGCGGCCCCTGGCTGGCCCACGCGCTTGGCCAGATCGCCGTAACCGACCACCGTGCCGTACGGGACGCCCGTCGCCAGCTCGCGCAGCACCTGCCGGTTGAAGCCCGTGGAGAGCGACCAGTCCAGCGGCAGCCCGAACTCCCGCAGCTCGCCCGCGAAGTACGCGGACAGCCTGCGTATCGGCTCGGCCAGCAGCCCCGACGCCGACTCGGCGGGCTCGGTGCCCAGCCGGTCCCTCAGCTGTCCGAGCGCCTTCTCCCGCACCGGCCCGTCGACATGGAAGACGACGCTCACCAGCCCCTGGCCGGTCGCGGCCAGCAGCAGTGGCCCGATGCCGGTGGACGCGACCGTCCACTCCACCGGCGACCGCCCGTAGTTGTTCATGCCGACCACGGTACGGGCCACCACTGACAACGGTCCTGAGACCGGCCTCCGGCCTCAGTCCACCGCGTCCCGCACCACGTCGGGGTTGTTGGTGATGATCCCGTCCACACCGAGATCACGGACCCGCACCGCGCCCGCCGCGTCGTTGACCGTCCAGGTGCTCATCGTGAGCCGCTTGCCGTGCGGGCCCTTGAGCCGGTGCACCGCCGCCACGTAGTCGCCGGTGAGCGCGGCGTACGCGGGATTGATCTGGTCCGTGAACGCGGCGTACGCGGGCAGATCGGCCACCGCCGGAGCGCCGAGGAAGCCGGTCGTGAGGTCCGGGCGCAGCCGGTGCACCGTACGGACGCTGTCCGCGCTGAAGCTCTGGATGACCAGCTTGTTCCTGACGTGCGCGCGGTTGAGCCAGCCCTCCTGGCCCAGCACCCGCAGGATGTCCTTCTCGACGCCGGGGTACTGCTCGGGCGCCTTGATCTCCAGGAGCAGCTTCTGCCGGTTGGCCTCCACGGCGTCCAGATACTGCCGCAGCGTGGGTACGCGCTCGCCCGCCCACTCCTCGCCGAACCAGCTGCCCGCGTCCAGCCGGGCGATCTCCGCCGCGGTGAAGTCCTTCACCTTCCAGGGGGCCCGGTCGGGGAAGACCTCTTCCACATTGGTGGTCCGCTGGAGGTTGTCGTCGTGGATCACCACCAGCCGGCCGTCCTTGGTGCGCTGGACGTCGTTCTCCACCCAGTCGACGCCCAGGTCACCGGCCGCGTCGACGGCCGCGAGCGTGTTCTCCGGGGCATAGGCCGAGGCGCCGCGGTGCGCGATGACGACCGGGCTCCCGCTCCTGGGCTCGGCGGCGGGGCCCGCGCTCGCGGTGGCGGCGCCGGGCAGGACCAGTGCCGTGACTCCCAGCAGTGCGGCGGCCGTTGTCACTGAGGTGCGTGCGTACACGTGTACTCCTCGTGTCGTGCGATGACGGTCGGCCAGAGCCTGGCAGCCCCCGGCCAACAGGGAACAGGCGAAGGTTGGCCACAACGTGAAGTCACGCCATGGACCGGAAGGATGGGGTGAGATCATGAAGCCACACCGGCGGGGGGCCGCCCCGTACCGCGAGGTCGCACCCTTTCGTGTCGACAAATCGCCGGTGGCCTGTTTGCTTACCGGGCCGGCCGTCCTACCCTCGCCCGAGCCGGCGCTTTCGTACAGGGAGCACGAGGGGCGAGGGGCATATCGCTATGCAGGGCACGATCGACGGATTCAGCTACGGTCTCGTCACACCCGTGGCGGCCTTTCTCATGGCCTGTCTCGGCGCGGCTCTGGGGCTGCGCTGCACCGCGAGATCCTTGCGTACCAGACGCTCCTGGAAGCCCGGCGGGCTCGCGCTGGGATCGGCCGCGATCGGCTCCGGAGTATGGACGATGCACTTCATCGCGATGATGGGGTTCGACGTCTCGGAGGCGCCGGTCGGCTACGACCGGTTCACGACATTCGCCAGCCTCGTCGTGGGAATCGTCATGGTCGGGGTGGGGATCTTCATCGTGGGATACCGCGGCACGACCCCGATGACCCTCGTCACCGGCGGCACCATCACCGGCCTCGGTTTCGCCACCATGCACTACCTCGGCATGGCCGGCATACGGCTGCACGGCCGCGTCGGATACGACACCTTCACCGTAGCGATCTCCGTCATGATCGCCGTCGTCATGACGACCGCGGCCCTCTGGGTGGTCGTCTCGCACCGTGGATTTCTGGCCGGTCTGGCCGCCAGCGCGGTGATGGGCGTCGCGTCGACCGGTATGCACTACACCGCGATGGCCGCGGTCCACGTGCATCTCAACGGCGCCGTCGGCGAGCCGGGCGGCGCCCCGCCCGCCGAACTGCTGGCCCCGATGCTGGTCGGCCCGGCCTTCTTCCTGCTGCTGGCCGGTGTGGCGGTGCTGGTAGACCCGCTGCTGGTGACGGACCGCCGCGAACGGTCACGCTCCGCGGGAGCCGTGACCGGGCCGTGCGGGCGCGGCGGGGTGCCCGCGCAGCGGATCCGGCCGCGGCCGGCCCTCCGCGAGCACGCCGACCGTGCCGCCGCCAGGTCCCCGCGCCGCGGCTCCCAGGACCTCCACGACTGGTGACGCGGGTGAGCCGCCGGTCACTCCGGGTGATCCGGGGCCGCTCGCCGTCCCACTGTCAGTGCGGGGTCGTACGGTGGATCCATGCGGCCCGTTTCCAAGATCGAACGTACGGTGGCGCCTTTCGAGGTCGTCAGCTCCTACCAGCCCAGCGGCGACCAGCCGACGGCCATCGCCGACCTGGAGCGGCGTGTCCGCGCGGGCGAGAAGGATGTCGTCCTGCTCGGCGCGACCGGCACGGGAAAGTCGGCGACGACCGCCTGGATGATCGAGAAGCTTCAGCGCCCCACACTGGTGATGGCGCCGAACAAGACGCTGGCCGCCCAGCTGGCGAACGAGTTCCGCGAGCTGCTGCCCAACAACGCCGTCGAGTACTTCGTCTCGTACTACGACTACTACCAGCCCGAGGCGTACGTCCCCCAGTCGGACACCTACATCGAGAAGGACTCCTCCATCAACGAGGAGGTCGAGCGGCTGCGCCACTCCGCGACGAACTCCCTTCTCACCCGGCGCGATGTGATCGTCGTCGCCTCGGTCTCCTGCATCTACGGCCTCGGTACGCCCCAGGAGTACGTGGACCGGATGGTGCCGCTGAAGGTCGGCCTGGAGCTGGACAGGGACCAGCTGCTGCGCCGCTTCGTCGACATCCAGTACACGCGCAACGACCTCGCGTTCACCCGGGGCACCTTCCGGGTCCGGGGCGACACCATCGAGATCTTCCCGGTCTACGAGGAGCTGGCCGTCCGTATCGAGATGTTCGGCGACGAGATCGAGGCGCTTTCCACGCTGCACCCGCTCACCGGCGAGGTCATCAGCGACGACGAAGAGCTGTACATCTTCCCGGCGAGCCACTACGTGGCCGGGCCCGAGCGCATGGAGAAGGCGGTCAACGGCATCGAGCGGGAGCTGGAGACCCGGCTGGCCGAGCTGGACAAGCAGGGCAAGCTGCTGGAGTCCCAGCGGCTGCGGATGCGTACGACGTACGACATCGAGATGATGCGCCAGATCGGCTCCTGCTCGGGGATCGAGAACTACTCGATGCACTTCGACGACCGCGCGCCCGGCTCCGCGCCCAATACCCTCCTCGACTACTTCCCCGAGGATTTCCTGCTGGTCATCGACGAGTCGCATGTCACCGTGCCGCAGATCGGCGCGATGTACGAAGGCGACGCGTCCCGCAAGCGGACCCTGGTCGACCACGGCTTCCGGCTGCCGTCCGCGCTCGACAACCGCCCGCTGAAGTGGGAGGAGTTCCAGCAGCGGATCGGCCAGAGCGTCTATCTCTCCGCCACTCCGGGCACGTACGAGCTGTCCCGCTCCGACGGCTTCGTGGAACAGATCATCCGTCCCACCGGCCTGATCGACCCCGAGGTCGTCGTGAAGCCCACGGAGGGCCAGATCGACGATCTGGTCCATGAGATCCGCGAGCGCACCGAGAAGGACGAGCGCGTCCTGGTGACCACGCTCACCAAGAAGATGGCCGAGGACCTCACCGACTACTTCCTGGAGCTGGGCATCCAGGTGCGGTATCTGCACAGCGATGTCGACACCCTGCGCCGGGTCGAGCTGCTGCGTGAGCTGCGCGCCGGTGAGTACGACGTCCTCGTCGGCATCAACCTGCTGCGTGAGGGCCTTGACCTCCCGGAGGTCTCCCTGGTGGCGATCCTCGACGCCGACAAGCAGGGCTTCCTGCGCTCGGGCACGTCGCTCATCCAGACCATCGGGCGAGCCGCGCGCAATGTGTCCGGTCAGGTCCATATGTACGCGGACAAGATCACCCCCGCGATGGCGCAGGCGATCGACGAGACGAACCGGCGCCGGGAGAAGCAGATCGCGTACAACACCGAGCGCGGTATCGACCCCCAGCCGCTCCGTAAGAAGATCAACGACATCGTCGCGACCATCGCGCGTGAGGAGGTCGACACCGAGGCCCTGCTCGGCACGGGCTACCGGCAGTCGAAGGACGGCAAGCCGGCCAAGGCCCCGGTCCCCTCGCTCGGGGCGAAGGCCGCGAAGGCCGGCAAGGCGGGGACCGCGGGCGCGGTGCTCACCGACCGGCCCGCCGCCGAACTGGCCGGAATCATCGAGGAGATGACCGACCGGATGCGGGCCGCCGCCGCCGAGCTTCAGTTCGAGGTCGCCGCGCGGCTGCGCGACGAAGTGAGCGAACTCAAGAAGGAGTTGAGGCAGATGAGGGAGGCGGGCCTCGCCTGATACACCGGGACGTGCGGTGTGTTGCAAGACCGACACAAAAACGGTCCAAGCCTCCTGCGTTGTCCGAGTGACTGCGTAGGGTGCTGCGCAACCGCACACGGACGGTTGCGGGGGAACCATTCGAGAGGGGACAGCGCGTGGCGGACGTATCCAAGGGCGGCGCGCCCGGAGGCCCTGGCGTCAATCTGACCAAGGGTCAGGCCATCAGCCTGGAGAAGAAGGGCGGCGGCACCCTGACGGCGGTGCGCATGGGGCTCGGCTGGCAGGCCGCCCCGCGCCGGGGCCTGTTCGGCTCCCGTACCCGCGAGATCGACCTGGACGCGTCAGCGGTGCTGTTCGCCGACAAGCAGCCGGTCGACGTGGTCTTCTTCCGTCATCTCGTCAGCGACGACGGCTCCGTACGGCACACCGGCGACAATCTGGTCGGCGGCGCGGGCCAGGGCGGCGACGACGAGGCGATCCTCGTCGACCTCCAGCGGATCCCGGTCCATATCGACCAGATCGTCTTCACGGTGAACTCGTTCACCGGCCAGACGTTCCAGGAGGTCCAGAACGCCTTCTGCCGCATCGTCGACGAGACCAACGGCCAGGAGCTGGCCCGCTACACGCTCGACGGCGGCGGCCAGTACACCGCGCAGATCATGGCGAAGGTCCACCGCGCGGGCTCCGGCTGGCAGATGACGGCCCTCGGCAACCCGGCCAACGGCCGTACGTTCCAGGACCTGATGCCGTCGATCTTGCCGCATCTGTAGGACACGGCGACGGCGTCGTCGAGTACGCGCAGCTCCCGGAGGCCGGCGCAGGCCACTGGGGGCTGCGCCTCTGCTGTCACACCGGAACACCACCCGCACCTGAGCACCCGTACCTGAGCACCCGCACCTGAGCATCCGTAGCTGAGCATCCGCGGCAGAGCACCCGTACTGAGCTGTGCGACCACACCTGAACACCGACGCGTAACCGATGAGGGGACAGAGGCGATGACGGCCGAGCTGGTCCGGGGGCAGAACCACCCCTTGCCCCACACCCGACTGGAGATCCGGGTGACGGCCGGCGCACCGGTCACGCCCTGCGCCACGCTCGCGGACGCCCAGGGCGCCGTGGGCGGCGCGGAGTGGATCGTCCACCCCGGTTCGCCCTCCCTCCCGGGCATCGAGGTCTCCCGCCAGGCCGCCGCGGCCCTGCGCTTCCATGTCGATCTGGACGCCCTGCCCCCGCGGGTGCATCTGGTGCGCGTTCTGCTCGCCCTCCCCGAGGGCGTCGGCGGCCCCGACCGCTTCGGCGCCACCGCGGCCCCCTTCGCGGCCGTCACCTCCACCGAGGGCGCCGAGGTCGCCAGCTTCACCCTCACCGGACTGGACTCCGAGACCGCTGTCGTCGCCCTGGAGCTCTACCGCCGCCAGGGCGCCTGGAAGGTCCGGGCCGTCGGCCAGGGGTACGCGGGCGGCCTCGCCGAGCTGTTCGGCGACCATGGCCTGCCCCAGGCCCGCGCCTTCGCCGCCGGTATCCAGGAGGCGGTGGCCCGCCATCTGGCCGGCGCCGTACAGACACCGCTGCCGGGTGCGGCGGACGGCGGGCGGCGCAGGTCCGAGGGGCTGCCCCTGGCTGCCGCCCCGCAGCCCGCCCCGCCCTCGCAGTCCGCACCCGAGACCGTGCCGTCCGCCGGAGCGCCCGCGTCGGGACCGCCAGCGTCCGGAGGGCCGCAGTCCGGCGCGGGCGGGGCCGTCAACTACACACATCCGGGCCGCCGTACCTCCACGCCGCCGACTCCGCCCCCGGCCGCGGTGCCCGCCCAGCCGGGCCGGCCGCCCCGCCCCGTCGCGGGCGACGCCACGGGCTGGTCCATGGACGAGCGCCTGTACAACCAGGTCTGGGGCATGTTCGAAGACCTGGCCCGTACGACCGCCGCGTTCCGCAGCGCCATGGACTTCGCCGAGTCCCGGCTCGACCAGGAGCTGGACCGGGTCCTCGCCGACCCCCGGCATCGCATCGGCGGAGCCGGGGACGCCGCCCGCGAGGCCGCCCGCGCCAAGTACGACCAGCTCGCGGGCCAGGCGCGCGAGGTCCTTGACCGTGATCTCGCCCAGCTCGTCGCCGAGTCCGAGGTCGTCGAGCCCGCGCTGCCGCCCGCCTACGCCCGCTGGGACAACCCCGTCTGGCACGCCTACCGCGTTCCGATGGAGATCCCGATGGCGCTCCGCCTCGGCGATGTCCATCTGCCCGAGCGCCCCGATCTGCGGATACCGATGCTGGTGCGGCTGCCCCTGGAGCGCGGGCTCTGGGTCGACAGCGGCCGATCCGGCTCCGAGGCCGCGCTGATGATGGACGACGCCCAGCTGCGCGGGCTGGCCATGGACACCGCGGTCGCCCATGCCGCGCGCCTCCTGGCCGTCTACCCGCCCGGCGAGTTCACCGTCCATGTGATCGATCCGGCGGGCTCGGGGGCGCGCTCACTGACCCCGCTGACCGCGTCCGGGGTGCTCGACCGGCCGCCCGCGACGGGCGCCGGGGGAGTGGCGACCGTCCTCGCCTCGCTCACCCAGCGCGTGGACCTGGTGCAGATGGCGGTCCGCGGCGGGGCGGCCGAGTCCCTGCCGCCCGGTCTGGACACCGCCGAGCAGTTGCTGATCGTCAATGACTTCCCGCACGGCTTCGACGACCGCGCGGTCACTCAGCTGCGCTATCTCGCCGACGAGGGGCCGGCGGTCGGCGTGCATCTGCTGATGGTCGGGGACCGCGAGGACGCGAGCGGGTACGGACCGGTGCTGGATCCGCTCTGGCGGACGCTGCTGCGGGTCACCCCCGTCCCGGACGATCACCTCGCCGACCCCTGGGTGGGCCATGCCTGGACCTATGAGCCGCCGGCGGTGCCGCCGGGCAGCGGGGTGCTCCTCCAGGTCCTGGAACAGATGGCGTCCGCTCGCCGCTCCTGGCGCCGCTGACCCGGGCCTGACCTGCACACTTGGCGATCGTTTACCTATTTCTTTACCTTTCCTTGGTCTTTCCTGTACTCTTCTTTGCAGCGGAGGGGAGTACTCCCACATCGCGACGTGCCCGTCAATACGGATCGCCATCGATCCCGGGGCGTCGGCCCGGGGAGCGGCGGAAGCCGCCCGGGTGGAAGAGACCTCCGGCAGCGACGACGCTGATCAGTAGCCGTACGAAGCCGGAGGCACAGTGGACGTTTCCCTGACCCTGTGGGCGCTGACCATTCTTGGTCTGTCCGCCCTGATCGCTGTCGACTTCTTCATCGGGCGCAAGCCCCATGACGTGTCGATGAAGGAAGCCGGTATCTGGACAGCCGTCTGGATCGCCCTCGCCGTGCTGTTCGGCATCGGTCTGATGGTGTTCGGGACGGGCCAGGCGTCCGGTGAGTTCTTCGCCGGATTCATCACCGAGAAGTCGCTCAGTGTCGACAATCTCTTCGTCTTCATCCTGATCATGGCGAAGTTCGCGGTTCCCTCGCATCTGCAGCAGCGTGTGCTGCTCGTCGGTGTGCTGGTCGCCCTGGTGCTGCGCGCCATATTCATCGCGGCCGGCGCCGCGATCATCGCCAGCTTCTCCTGGGTCTTCTTCATCTTCGGCGCGTTCCTGATCTACACCGCCTGGAAGCTCATCCAGGAGGCGCGCTCGGACGACGAGGAAGAGGAGTTCGAGGAGAACCGTCTCCTGAAGTCCATCGAGAAGCGCTTCGGGGTCGCCGACAAGTACCACGGCACCAAGCTCTTCATCCGGAGCAACGGCAAGCGGATCCTGACCCCGCTGATGGTGGTCATGCTGGCCATCGGCACCACCGACGTGCTGTTCGCGCTGGACTCCATCCCCGCGATCTTCGGTCTGACCCAGGACCCGTACATCGTCTTCACCGCCAACGCCTTCGCGCTGATGGGTCTGCGGCAGCTGTACTTCCTCCTCGGGGGGCTGCTGAGGAAGCTGGTGCACCTCAGCTACGGCCTGTCGGTCATCCTGGGCTTCATCGGTGTGAAGCTGGTCCTCCACGCGCTGCATGAGACCGGGGTGAATGTCCCCGTGATCTCCATTCCGGTCTCGCTGGCGGTCATCTGCGGTGTCCTGATCGTCACCACGATCACCAGCCTGATCGCCTCGAAGAAGCAGGCGGAGCGCGAGGCGGCCGCCGCGGCCGAGACGGACAGCGGCAAGCTCAGCAAGGACAAGGACAGCAAGGACAGCATCGAGGCCTGATTCTCCCGCGATGGCCTGAGCCTCGCGGGACGGCCTGATCCTCGCGAAAGAGGAGGGGGCGAGCGGCAGCACTGCCGCTCGCCCCCTTTCGCGTGCTCAGTACGTGACCGCGCTCAGTACGTGACGCTGATACGCCGTGCGGGCCCGTCCACCCGCACCGTGCCGCCGTACGGGATGACCAGCTGAGGGTCCGTGTGGCCGAAGTCCACGTCGAAGACGGCCATGGTCTCCGGGGCGTACGCGGCCAGCGCGCGCAGTACCGCCTCCCGCTGCTCACGCGCGTACCGGGCCGCCTCCTCCGGCCCATGAGGCCGCGCGAACCACCATGTCTTGGGGCGCGCCATCAGCAGCGCGGGGAAGCGCCGCAGCAGATCGCGCTCGCCCATGCTGCGCAGGATCCGGAACACCTCCTCGGCGGCCGGCATCTCCTCCGAGGTCTCCAGCAGCAGCACACAGCCGTCGTAGGCGGAGAGATCGGGCTGGATCTCCCGGTCCGCCATCAGCAGCCAGGAAAGGATCTCCAGATTGCCGCCCCAGCTGCGGCCCTCCACCACCCGTTCCGGCCCGTGCAGGCTCCAGCCGCCGCCCGCCCGGGTCTCCGGCTCCACCGCGAGCGCCGCCGGGTCCGCCCAGTCGACGTCCACATCGCGGAACCGTTCGGCGGGGCGCAGCTCGTACGTGCCGGAGGTGAACAGCGCGGCCCGCAGGGACTCCGCGGTGAGCGGATCCATCGCGCCCGGCCGGCCCAGCTCACACATCACGCTCGCGCCGTGATAGCCGACGATCCCGGTGTTCCACAGATAGGCCAGCAGATTGGTGTTGTCGCTGAAGCCGAGGAAGGGCTTGGGATGAGCTCGGATCAGTTCCCGGTCCAGCAGCGGCAGCACGGTGATCTGATCGTCCCCGCCGATGCTCGCCATCACCGCTTTCACCGTCGGGTCCGCGAAGGCGGCGTGCAGGTCGTCGGCCCGTTCCTGTGGCGTCGACCCCATCTTCCGGGTCGCCGGATACTCGACGGGCACCAGCCCGAAGTCCTTCGCCAGCCGGTCGAGACCCAGTTCGTACGGCAGCGGGAACTGTCCCGGCAGACCGGAGGCCGGCGAGATCACCCCGATCCGGTCGCCGGGACGAGGCTTGGGCGGATACGCGGGAGTCGGCATGCGGCGATCGTAGGGACGGGGCCCTGCCGTGATCGAGTGATTATCGGCGGGCCGCCCCACGCGTCAGCGGCGGGCGGCCACACGTCAGCGGCGGGTCACCAGCCGCGCGCCCGCCAGGCCGCGAGCTGCGGACGCTCGGCGCCGAGGGTGGAGTCGTTGCCATGGCCGGGGTAGATCCACGCCTCGTCCGGCAGGGTCGCGAAGATCTTGGTCTCGATCCCGTCCATCAGGCTCGTGAAGTCCGCGGGGGTCCCGGTCCTCCCGGGGCCGCCGGGGAACAGGCAGTCGCCGGTGAACAGATGCGCGTGGTCGTGCGGGTCCTCGTAGACCAGCACGATCGAGCCCGGGGTGTGACCCACCAGATGAAGGGCCGTGAGTTCGATCTCACCGACACGGATCGTGTCCCCGTCCTCGACGGGGACATCAGTGGGGACGGGGATGCCCTCGGCGTCGTACCGCCCCGCGTACGTCCGCGCGCCCGTGGCCGCCACGACCTCGGCCAGGGCCTGCCAGTGGTCGCCATGGCGGTGCGTGGTGACGACGGACGCGATGCCGTCGTCACCGATCAGTGTGAGCAGCGTGCCGGCGTCATTGGCCGCGTCGATCAGCAGCTGCTCACCGGTGGCCCGGCAGCGCAGCAGATAGGCGTTGTTGTCCATCGGTCCGACGGCGACCTTGGAGATCATCAGGGCGGGCAGTTCATGCACGTCCGCCGGTCCGCCGACCTTCACCGCTCCGCTGTACGTCATACGGATCAGCCTATAGCGGAGGCAGCACGGGGAGGGGGCCGTCCGGAGACTTCAGTGCGGCCCCGTCCCTACGGCCCGCGAGCCAGCCCATCAGGTCCGGGGCCGGTCCGCTCACCGCGAGCGGGGTGCCGTCCGTACGGCCCGTGCGCCGGGTCGGTCCGTCGGACGCGGTCAGGGTCAGCGGCGGGACCGAGGCGTTCCCGGAGAAGCGCTCCACGAGGAAGCCGGTCTCGCGCTCGGTGAACTCCTCGGACAGGTCTTCGAGCTCGCGGCCGATGCCGAGATCGACGTGGTGCAGCTCGATCTCGATCAGGCGGCGGAACGGAACGCGGGCCGCCACATCCGTGACGCCGTTGCGCATCGTGATGACGCGCGTCCAGTCCGCGGGGGCGGCCGCGGAATGCTGGAAGCGGTCGGCGGTGTTACGTACATCGGTGAGCTGGACATCCAGCGGCCGGAGCGCGTCCCGCTCGATGTCGGCGTCACGCGTTTCGGCGTCGCGGTACATGGGCCGGCCTTCGAGCACATTGACCAGTGCGTCCGCGTTCCTGGCGAGATGTGCCAGCACATGCCCCCGACTCCAGCCCGGGAGCCGTGACGGTGCGGCGAGGGCCGCGTTGTCCAGTCCGGCGGCCGCGCTGAGGAGCCGGTCCGTCGCTTCACGTACAGCTGCCAGGTCACGCTCGTGGTCGATCATGGCGCCGACCATAGCGCCGCCACTCGATCGGGTGAAGACGGTGAAGGACCGCCGTAAATCGAATGCACGTGCTATAAGCTCGGAAGAGGCATCCTGGCATGTAGGCAATCCCCGCCCGGCGCTCCGAAGCCCGGCAATCGACCACTTGGCAATCCATCGTTCTGGCGACCCCCATTAGTGTGGGACGGGGGCTCCGCCCCTTGGTTCTCTTCAGAAAGGTGCGGACCGGCGTGGCCGACCGTCTCATCGTCCGTGGCGCGCGCGAGCACAATCTCAAGAACGTGTCGCTCGACCTCCCCCGTGACTCCCTCATCGTCTTCACCGGGCTTTCCGGGTCGGGCAAGTCCTCCCTCGCGTTCGACACGATCTTCGCCGAGGGACAGCGCCGGTACGTGGAGTCCCTTTCCTCGTACGCCCGGCAGTTCCTCGGCCAGATGGACAAGCCGGACGTCGACTTCATCGAGGGGCTCTCCCCGGCAGTCTCCATCGACCAGAAGTCGACCTCGCGCAACCCGCGCTCGACGGTCGGCACGATCACCGAGGTCTACGACTACCTCCGGCTGCTCTTCGCCAGGATCGGCAAGCCGCACTGTCCCGAGTGCGGCCGGCCGATCTCCCGGCAGTCGCCGCAGGCCATCGTGGACCGGGTGCTCGAACTGCCCGAGGGCAGCCGGTTCCAGGTCCTCTCTCCGCTCATCCGTGAGCGCAAGGGCGAGTTCGTCGACCTCTTCTCCGATCTGCAGACCAAGGGCTACAGCCGGGCCAGGGTCGACGGGCAGACGATCCAGCTCAGCGAGCCGCCCAAGCTCAAGAAGCAGGAGAAGCACACGATCGAGGTGGTGGTCGACCGCCTCACGGTGAAGGACAGCGCCAAGCGCCGGCTGACCGACTCGGTCGAGACCGCGCTCGGTCTCTCCGGCGGCATGGTCGTGCTCGACTTCGTCGACCTCCCCGAGGACGACCCCGAGCGCGAGCGGATGTACTCCGAGCATCTGTACTGCCCGTACGACGATCTCTCCTTCGAGGAGCTGGAGCCCCGCTCCTTCTCCTTCAACTCGCCCTTCGGCGCCTGCCCCGACTGCACCGGTATCGGTACGCGCATGGAGGTAGACCCGGAGCTGATCGTTCCCGACGAGGAGAAGTCCCTCGACGAGGGCGCCATCCACCCCTGGTCCCACGGCCATACGAAGGAGTACTTCGGACGGCAGATCGGCGGGCTCGCCAAGGCCCTCGGGTTCCGTACGGACATCCCATGGGCCGGCCTGCCGCAGCGCGCCAGGAAGGCCCTGCTGTACGGCCACAAGACCCAGGTCGAGGTCCGCTACCGGAACAGGTACGGCCGCGAGCGCGCCTACACCAGCCCCGCCTTCGAGGGAGCCGTCTCCTTCGTCAAGCGGCGGCACACGGAGGCGGAGAGCGACACCAGCAGGGAGCGCTTCGAGGGCTATATGCGCGAGGTGCCCTGCCCGACCTGTGAGGGCACGCGCCTCAAGCCGATCGTCCTCGCGGTCACGGTCATGGAGAAGTCCATCGCCGAGGTCGCCGCTATGTCGATCAGCGACTGCGCCGACTTCCTGGGCGAGCTCAAGCTGAACGACCGGGACAAGAAGATCGCCGAGCGGGTGCTCAAGGAGGTCAACGAACGGCTGAAGTTCCTGGTCGACGTGGGTCTGGACTATCTCTCGCTGAACCGCGCGGCCGGGACCCTCTCCGGCGGCGAGGCCCAGCGGATCCGGCTCGCGACGCAGATCGGCTCGGGGCTGGTCGGGGTGTTGTACGTGCTGGACGAGCCGTCCATCGGTCTGCACCAGCGGGACAACCACCGGCTGATCGAGACCCTGGTGCGGCTGCGTGACATGGGCAACACCCTGATCGTCGTGGAGCACGACGAGGACACCATCAAGGTGGCCGACTGGGTGGTCGACATCGGCCCCGGCGCCGGTGAGCACGGCGGCAAGGTCGTGCACTCAGGACCGTTGAAGGGGCTGCTGGCCAACAAGGAGTCGATGACCGGCCAGTACCTCTCCGGGAAGAAGGTCATCCCGACCCCGGACATCCGCAGGCCGATCGACCCGGGCCGACAGCTCACCGTGCACGGCGCCCGGGAGAACAATCTGCGGGACATCGATGTGTCGTTCCCGCTCGGGGTGTTCACGGCCATCACCGGAGTCTCGGGCTCCGGCAAGTCGACGCTGGTCAACGACATCCTCTATACGCATCTGGCGCGCGAGCTGAACGGCGCGAAGTCGGTGCCCGGCCGGCACACCCGGGTCGACGGCGACGATCTGGTCGACAAGGTCGTCCATGTCGACCAGTCGCCCATCGGCCGTACGCCCCGGTCCAACCCGGCCACGTACACCGGTGTCTTCGACCATGTCCGCAAGCTCTTCGCCGAGACGATGGAGGCCAAGGTCCGCGGCTACCTCCCCGGGCGCTTCTCCTTCAACGTCAAGGGCGGCCGCTGCGAGAACTGCTCGGGTGACGGCACGATCAAGATCGAGATGAACTTCCTGCCGGACGTCTACGTCCCGTGCGAGGTCTGCCACGGAGCCCGCTACAACCGGGAGACCCTGGAGGTCCACTACAAGGGCAAGTCCATCGCCGAGGTGCTGGACATGCCGATCGAGGAGGCCCTGGACTTCTTCGAGGCCGTCCCGACGATCTCGCGGCACCTCAGGACGCTCAACGAGGTCGGCCTCGGGTATGTCCGGCTGGGGCAGTCCGCGCCGACCCTCTCGGGCGGCGAGGCGCAGCGGGTGAAGCTGTCGAGCGAGCTGCAGAAGCGCTCCACCGGCCGTACGGTCTACGTCCTGGACGAGCCGACGACCGGTCTGCACTTCGAGGACATCAGCAAGCTGATCACGGTGCTCTCCGGACTGGTCGAGAAGGGCAACACGGTGATCGTGATCGAGCACAACCTGGACGTCATCAAAACGGCGGACTGGGTGATCGACATGGGACCCGAGGGCGGCAACGGCGGCGGTCTGGTGATCGCGGAGGGCACCCCGGAGCAGGTGGCCGGAGTCCCGGCCAGCCACACCGGAAAGTTCCTGCGGGACATCCTGGACGCCGAGAGCATCAGTGACGCGGCGCCGATGAAGAAGGCCACGACCCGCAAGACGGCGGCCAAGAAGGCGCCGGCCAAGGCGGTGGCGGCGAAGGCGGTGGCGGCGAAGAAGACCGCCGCGCGCTCGCGCCGCGCCTGACCCCCGCCCCGGCCCGCTGCCCGGACCGGCTCCGTCGTGAATCGGCTGTCCCGTCCCTCCCGGACTCGGCACAATCCCGGGATGGACGAGACGGCCGTGACAGGTGACAGGGACGAGACGGTTCTGACGGACGACGGGGTACGGCTCTGGGCCACCCGCACGGGCGGCGGCGGGGGAGAGCCGGTGATCCTCTGCCATGGCGGGCCGGGCCTCTGGGACACCCTGGAGGAGCCGGCCGCACTGCTCCCCGACACCCCGGCGTACCGCTGGGACCAGCGCGGCAGTGGCCGCTCCCAGCGCTCGGGGCCGTACAGCACCGACCGCTCGGTGGCCGATCTCGATGCCGTACGGCGTCACTTCGGGCTGGACCGGGTCACGCTGCTCGGCCACTCCTGGGGCGCGCGGCTTGCCCTCGAATACGCGCTGGCCCATTCCGACCGGGTCAGCGGGCTGATCTATGTCTCGGGCACCGGCATCGACGCCGACTCCACCTGGCATACGGCGTACAAGGAGGCGTTCCACCGCCGGCTCGGCCGGTGGCCCGGCCACCGGGAGCGCTGGGAGGAACTGCGCGAGCGCGGCGACGGCCGTACGGACGCGGAGGGCCGGGAGTACGCGATCCTCCAGTGGTCGGTGGACTTCACCGACCGCGACCGCGCGCGGGCGCACGCCGAGGCCATGGCGACCCCGTGGTTCGGCGTCAACTACACGTGCAACGCCACCATCGGCGCGGAGCTGCGACGGTCCGAGGCCACGCACGGGCTGCGGGAGCGGTGCGCGGGGCTGCGTGTCCCCGTACTGATCGTGGACGGGGAGGACGACATCCGGCCCCGGTGGTCCGTGGACTCGCTGGAGAGCGCGCTCCCCGACGTGACCAGGACGACGCTGACGGGCGCAGGACACCTGCCCTGGACCGAGGACCCGGAGGGTTTCCGTACGGCGGTCGGGGCGTTCCTCAGGGGCGTGCGCGGCCGACGGGACAGCCGCTGAAGGACCGCCGGAACGGCCCCGGTATCGTCGCGTATGTCACCGACCCCTGACCCAGTGGAGACACCATGGCCGGCCCGTCCGCCGCTCGCCGCACCGTGCTGAAGGGCGCCGCGCTCGCGGGTGCGGCCGGGCTGGGGGTGGCGGCCTGCTCCACCGAGTCGAAGCTGGGCCACGCCGAGAACCCCACCCCCACCGCACCGGTCGACCTCGGCGCGGCGGCGGACGTACCGGTCGGCGGCGCGAAGCTCTACCGGGACCAGCGACTGGTGGTGAGCTGCCCCGCGAAGGGGGAGTACAAGGCGTTCAGCGCACAGTGCACCCACGCGGGCTGCCTCCTGGAGAAGCTGGAGGGCACGGTGGGTGACTGCCCGTGCCACGGCAGCAAGTTCGATGTCACCACCGGCCGGGCCATACAAGGTCCGGCGACCGCGTCGCTGCCCGAGGTCCCGGTCACGGCGGAGGGCGGCAAGCTCATCGCGGGCCCCCGGGCCTGAGAGCCCCGGGCGGTACCCCGGCGGGGCCCTGCTGTCGGTCCCCGACAGTAGGGTGGACGGCATGGCCGACCCCTCCAGCTACCGCCCCAAGCCGGGACAGATCCCCGACTCGCCGGGGGTCTACAGGTTCCGTGACGACCACCGGCGGGTGATCTATGTCGGGAAGGCGAAGAGCCTGCGTCAGCGGCTCGCCAACTACTTCCAGGACCTCGCGGGTCTGCACCCGCGTACCCGCTCCATGGTCACCACCGCCGCGTCCGTCGAGTGGACCGTCGTCTCCACCGAGGTCGAGGCGCTCCAGCTGGAGTACTCCTGGATCAAGGAGTACGACCCCCGCTTCAACGTCAAGTACCGCGACGACAAGAGCTATCCGTTCCTCGCCGTCACGCTGAACGAGGAGTTCCCCCGGGTCCAGGTGATGCGCGGCGCCAAGAAGAAGGGCGTGCGCTACTTCGGCCCCTACGGACACGCCTGGGCCATCCGCGAGACCGTCGATCTGATGCTCCGTGTCTTTCCCGTACGGACGTGCTCCGCCGGGGTGTTCAGGAACGCCGCGCGCACCGGCCGCCCCTGTCTCCTCGGCTACATCGGCAAGTGCTCGGCGCCCTGTGTCGGCCGGGTCACCCCCGAGGAGCACCGCGAACTGGCCGAGGAGTTCTGCGACTTCATGGCCGGCCGCACCGGCACCTACATCCGCCGTCTTGAGCAGCGGATGACGGACGCGGCCGAGGAGATGGAGTACGAGAGGGCGGCGCGGCTGCGGGACGACATAGGCGCGCTGCGCCGCGCGATGGAGAAGAACGCCGTCGTGCTCGCCGACGCCACGGACGCCGACCTCATCGCGGTGGCCGAGGACGAGCTGGAAGCCGCCGTACAGATCTTCCATGTCCGAGGCGGCCGGGTCCGAGGTCAGCGCGGCTGGGTCACCGACAAGGTCGAGGCCGTGGAAACGGCCGGACTCGTCGAGCACGCGCTCCAGCAGCTGTACGGGGAGGAGAGCGGCGACGCCGTCCCCAAGGAGGTGCTTGTCCCCGCCCTGCCGGAGGACGCGGAGGCCGTCACCCAGTGGCTCAGCGAGCGCCGCGGGTCCCAGGTCTCGCTGCGGATTCCGCAGCGCGGCGACAAGAAGGACCTGATGGCGACGGTCGGGCGCAATGCCCAGCAGTCGCTGGTCCTGCACAAGACCAAGCGCGCGAGCGATCTCACCACCCGCTCCCGCGCCCTGGAGGAGATCGCGGAAGCCCTCGGCCTGGACAGCGCGCCGCTGCGTATCGAGTGCTTCGACATCTCGCATCTCCAGGGCGACGATGTCGTGGCGTCGATGGTGGTCTTCGAGGACGGCCTCGCCCGTAAGGGTGAATACCGCCGGTTCCAGATCAAGGGCTTCGAGGGCCAGGACGACGTCCGGTCGATGCACGAGGTCATCGGCCGGCGCTTCCGGCGCTACCTCCAGGAGAAGGAGCGGACGGGGGAGTGGCCGGAGCAACCGGAGCAGCAGGATCGGTCCGAGGAGTCCGAGGGGTCCGCGGAGCCCTCGGAGGGGGCAAGCCCGCTGGAGCAGCTGGAGCGGCTGGAACCGCCCGTACGTGAGGACGACGGCCGCCCCAAGCGCTTCGCCTACCCGCCCCAGCTGGTGGTCGTCGACGGCGGACAGCCGCAGGTCGCGGCGGCCCAGCGGGCCCTGGACGAGCTGGGCATCGACGATGTCGCCGTCTGCGGTCTCGCCAAGCGCCTCGAAGAGGTCTGGGTGCCCGGCGAGAGCGACCCGGTGGTCCTGCCCCGCTCCAGCGAGGGGCTTTATCTGCTCCAGCGCGTACGGGACGAGGCACACCGCTTCGCCATCACGTACCAGCGGGCCAAGCGGGCCAAACGCGTCAGGTCCAGCCCGCTGGACGATGTGCCCGGCCTGGGCGAGTCCCGGAAGCAGTCGCTGATCAAGCATTTCGGCTCGGTGAAGAAGCTGCGGCAGGCGACAATCGACCAGATCTGTGAGGTTCCGGGCGTGGGTCGCAAAACGGCCGAGTCCGTCGTCGTGGCCTTCGCCAAGGCGGCCCCGGCGGCACCCGCCGTGAACACGGCAACAGGAGAGATCATGGAAGACAACGGGGGCAGCACGCATGACTGAGCACGACCGGGACGGAGCAGGGCACGTGAGTACGGGCATCACAAACGAGACGGGTGAGGCCGTCGAGGCGGCCATCCCCGAACTGGTGATCATCTCCGGTATGTCGGGCGCCGGGCGCAGCACCGCGGCCAAGTGTCTGGAAGACCTCGGCTGGTTCGTCGTGGACAACCTGCCGCCCGCGCTGATCCCCACCATGGTGGAGCTCGGCGCCCGCTCCCAGGGCAATGTGGCGCGGATCGCGGTCGTGGTCGACGTACGGGGGCGGCGGTTCTTCGACAACCTCCGTGAGTCCCTTGCCGACCTCGACGCCAAGGAGGTGACCCGGCGGGTCGTCTTCCTGGAGTCCTCCGACGAGGCGCTGGTGCGCCGCTTCGAATCCGTACGCCGCCCGCACCCGCTCCAGGGCGACGGCCGGATCGTCGACGGCATCGAGGCGGAGCGGGAGCTGCTGCGCGAGCTGCGCGGCGACGCGGATCTGGTGATCGACACCTCCAGCCTCAACGTCCACGAACTGCGCGCCAAGATGGACGCCCAGTTCGCCGGGGACGAGAAGCCGGAGCTGCGGGCCACCGTCATGTCGTTCGGCTACAAGTACGGTCTGCCGGTCGACGCCGACCTGGTGGTGGACTGCCGCTTCCTGCCCAACCCGCACTGGGTCCCCGAGCTGCGGCCCTTCACCGGGCTCAACGAGGAGGTGTCCGCGTATGTCTTCAACCAGCCGGGCGCCAAGGAGTTCCTTGACCGCTACACCGAACTGCTCCAGCTGATCGCCGCGGGCTACCGCCGCGAGGGCAAGCGCTATGTGACCGTCGCCGTCGGCTGTACCGGCGGCAAACACCGTTCCGTCGCCATGTCCGAGAAGCTTGGCGCGCGCCTCGTCTCCGAAGGCATCGAGACCGTCGTCGTCCACCGGGACATGGGGCGCGAGTGACCGGACGCACCTTCCGCATGCGCCGGCTGCGCAGGGGTGTCCCCGCGCTGTCGGCGCGGGGGCGCGGTGCCCAGCCCAAGGTCGTCGCGCTCGGCGGCGGAATGGGCCTGTCCGCCTCCCTCGCGGCGCTCCGCCGGATCACCGGCGATCTCACCGCCGTCGTCACCGTCGCCGACGACGGCGGCTCCAGCGGCCGGCTCCGGGAGGAGCTGGGTGTCCTGCCGCCCGGTGATCTGCGCAAGGCCCTGGCGGCGCTCTGCGGCGACGACGACTGGGGCCAGACCTGGGCGCGGGTGATCCAGCACCGCTTCCAGTCGCAGGGCGACCTCCACGAGCACGCGGTGGGCAATCTGCTGATCGTCGCCCTCTGGGAGCAGCTGGGCGACCATGTGCAGGCCCTCGATCTGGTCGGCAAGCTCCTCGGGGCGCACGGCCGGGTGCTGCCCATGTCCGCCGTACCGCTGGAGCTCCAGGCGCTCGTACGGGGCCATGACCCGGCGCGTCCTGACCAGGTCGACACGGTCCGTGGCCAGGCCACCGTCGCGCTCACCCGCGGTGAGGTGCAGTCCGTCCATCTGGTGCCGCACGACCCGCCGGCCGTCCCCGAGGCGGTCGCCGCCGTGCTGGACGCCGACTGGGTGGTGCTCGGACCGGGCTCCTGGTTCTCCTCGGTGATCCCGCATCTTCTGGTGCCGGAACTGCTCGACGCGCTCGTCGAGACGAAGGCGCGCCGGGTCCTCTCGCTGAACCTCGCACCGCAACCCGGTGAAACCGATGGCTTCTCACCGCAGCGTCATTTGGAGGTTTTGGGGCGACACGCCCCTAAACTCGCCCTGGACGTGGTGCTGGCCGACCAGGCCGCCGTGCCCGACCGCGAATCACTCTCCGATGCCGCCAAGCGGTTCGGTGCCGCGGTCGAGCTGGCGCCGGTGGCAGCGCCCGACAGTTCCCCGGTCCATGATCCGGAGCTGTTGGCAGCCGCGTACGACCGTATTTTTCGGATGCATGGAAGGATCGGCCCATGGCGATGACGCCAGTGGTGAAGGACGAGATCGCCCGCCTCCCCGTCACCCGGACGTGCTGCAGGAAGGCTGAGGTCTCGGCGATCCTCCGGTTCGCGGGCGGGCTGCACCTGGTGAGCGGCCGCATTGTGATCGAGGCGGAGCTGGACACCAGCATCGCCGCACGCCGGCTCCGCAAGGACATCCTGGAGATCTTCGGGCACAACTCCGAGCTCGTCGTGATGGCCCCGGGCGGTCTGCGCCGCGGCAGCCGTTACGTCGTACGGGTGATTACGGGCGGTGATCAGCTGGCCCGGCAGACCGGACTGGTCGACGGCCGGGGCCGCCCGATCCGCGGACTGCCCCCGCAGGTTGTCTCCGGTGCCACCTGTGACGCGGAGGCGGCCTGGCGCGGCGCGTTCCTGGCGCACGGCTCGCTCACCGAGCCGGGCCGCTCCTCCTCGCTGGAGGTGACGTGCCCGGGCCCCGAGGCGGCCCTCGCGCTGGTCGGTGCCGCCCGCAGGCTCCAGATCGCCGCCAAGGCCCGTGAGGTGCGCGGGGTGGACCGGGTGGTCGTACGGGACGGCGACGCGATCGGCGCGCTGCTGACCCGGCTCGGCGCCCATGAGGCGGTGCTGGCCTGGGAGGAGCGGCGGATGCGCCGTGAGGTCCGTGCCACGGCCAACCGCCTCGCCAACTTCGACGACGCGAATCTGCGCCGGTCCGCGCGGGCCGCGGTCGCGGCGGGCGCCCGGGTGCAGCGCGCGCTGGAGATCCTTGGCGAGGAGGTGCCCGAGCATCTCGCCGCCGCGGGCCGGCTGCGGATGGAGCACAAGCAGGCCTCCCTGGAGGAGCTGGGCGCGCTCGCGGACCCGCCGCTCACCAAGGACGCGGTCGCGGGCCGGATCCGGCGGCTGCTGGCCATGGCCGACAAGCGGGCACAGGACCTCGGGATTCCGGGTACGGAGTCCAATCTGAGCGAGGACCTGGCCGACGGTCTCGTCGGCTGAGTCCATCGGCCGTCCCCAACTGCCCGCTGCCGGCGCCGAATAGGTGTCGGCAGCAGGCATTTTGCGGCTCATCGGCACGCTCTTGACATGATCATGGAGGGTGGTGAGCCTGGCGTCTGTCCACGGATGTGGCAGACAACAGCAAGGGGGGCACATGAGACGAAGAGCGGGATCGATCCTCGCGGCGGGCGCGCTGCTGCTGGCGGGTATCACGGCGGCGCCGGTCGCCCAGGCACGGCCCGGAGCCGCGCCGGGAGCCGAGGCGGCACCGGGCGCGGACGCCGTGAAGGTCTTCGACGCCGAGGTCACCAAGGAGCAGATACCGCTGCTTCTCGCGGCCGGCCAGGACGCCCATGAACTGACGGAGCGTGCTCCCGAGAAGGGGACGGCGAACGTCGAGCTGTTCCTCACCGACGCGCAGGCGCGCGCCCTCGCGAAACAGGGTGTCGAGGCCACAGAACGGAAGGTGTCCGCGAAGGCGGACGCCCGGCTGCGGGCGGCGGGGGACGGGGTGTTCCGCCCGTACAGCGGCGCGGGCAACCTCCAGGAGGAGATCGTCGAGACCGGGCAGGCCAACCCCCGGATCGCCAAGGTCGTCTCCATCGGCAAGACCCTCAACGGCCAGGACATCCTGGCGCTCAAGCTCAGTAAGGGGGCGCGGACGACCAAGGACGGGGCCAAGCCGTCCGTGCTGTACATGTCCAACCAGCACGCCAGGGAGTGGATCACTCCCGAGATGACACGGCGGCTGATGCACCATTACATCGACAACTACGGCAAGGATTCGCGGATCACCAAGATCGTCGACTCCACCGAACTGTGGTTCGTCCTCTCCGCCAACCCCGACGGCTACGACTACACGCACAGCTCGGACAGCGCCCGGCTGTGGCGCAAGAACCTCCGCGACGTGGACGGCGACGGAAAGATCGCCTCCGGCGACGGCGTCGACCTCAACCGGAACTTCCCCTACAAGTGGGGCTACGACGACGAGGGCTCCTCGCCCCGGCCCGCCGGCGAGACCTACCGCGGCGCCGGACCCGGCTCCGAGCCCGAGACCCAGGCGATCGACCGCTTCCAGAAGCGCATCGGCTTCGACTACGGCATCAACTACCATTCCGCCGCCGAACTGCTGCTCTACGGCGTGGGCTGGCAGGTCGCCACCCCGACACCCGACGACGTGCTCTACAAGGCGCTCGCCGGCACCCCCGAGAACCCCGCGGTCCCCGGCTACTACCCGCAGGTCTCCTCCGAGCTGTACACCACCAACGGTGAGGCCGACGGGCACGCGGCGAACGTCAACGGAACGATGATGTTCACCCCGGAGATGACGACCTGCCAGACCGCGTCCGCCCTCGACCCGGACGACGCCTGGGAGGCCAGGGACTGCCGGTCCGGCTTCAACTTCCCCGACGACGAGAAGCTGATCCAGGACGAGTTCGCCAAGAACGTCCCCTTCGCGCTCTCCGTCGCCGAGACCGCCGCCCACCCCGACCAGCCTTCCTCCCCGGTCGGCCTGACCGCCCCCGACTTCACCCCCGACCCGTTCACCACCTCGTACGCGCGCGGCGCCGACCAGGAGGTCTCGGTCACCGCCCGCAAGTCGCTCAGGGACAAGGAGCTCAACTACCGCGTCAACGGCGGCCGTACGCACGACGAGGGCCTGAAGGCCTGGAAGGGCGGCGAGACGTACGGAGGCGAGGACAACCTCCACTTCGACGAGTACCGCGCCGAGATCGAGGACGCTCGTCCGGGTGACACCGTCGAGGTCTGGTTCACCGGACGGACGAAGAGCGGAAAGCCCACCTCCAGCGAGCACTTCCGCTACACCGTGGCCGAACGCCCCCGCGCCGACACCCTCGTGATCGCCGAGGAGGGCGCGCCCGCGCGGCAGCTCCGCGCCTACACCGACGCCCTGCGCGCCAACGGCCGTACCGCGGCCGTCTGGGATGTCGCCACCCAGGGCGCACCCCACCCGCTGGGCGTCCTCAGCCACTTCTCCACCGCGGTCCACTACACCGGCGCGGCGGCCCCGGGCGGCCCCACACAGCTGGCCCTGCGCGCCTTCCTCAACGAGGGCGGCGAGCTGATCGAGGCCGGCCGGCGCGCGGGCGGCAACGCCCAGGTCGGACGGAGCCTGACCGACGACTTCAGCCAGTACTACCTGGGCGCCTACGGACGGACGTCCACGCCGGGCGCCACCGGCTTCAGCGGTACGGGAGCACTCGCGGGGGCGGCCGGATCGCTGGCCGGGCTGCCCGGCAACCCGCTGGACCCGGCGGGCTCCTACACCGTCACCTCCGACGTCCTCGACCCGAAGAAGTTCCCGCGGTTCAAGAGCGCCCGGTCGGGCTCGTACACGGGCGTCACGAACCCGTACGCCCCGTACGCGGGGCAGTGGATGGCGGCGGCCCTCCACCAGGACAACGACTGGAGCCGGCTCACCCGCACCGTCGATCTCACCGGTGTCAGCGCCGCCGACAAGCCCGCGCTCCGCTTCGCGCTCAACTGGAACACGGAGCAGGGCTACGACCACGCCGTCCTGGAGTCCCGCACCGCCGGGGCCGAGGACTGGACCACCCTTCCCGAGGCCGGCGGGGCGACCCGCTCGGCCGTCCCCGCCGAGTGCGAGGCCGGGTTCTATCTCGAAGGCCATCCGTTCCTCGGTCACTATCTGACCCTCGGCGCGGACGGCTGCGCCGCGACCGGAACCACCGGTTCCTGGAACAGCTTCACCGGCAGTTCGAACGGCTGGCGTCAGGTCTCCTTCGATCTGAGCGCCTACGCGGGCAAGAAGGCCGAGATCTCGCTCAGCTACATCACCGACCCCGGCAGCGGCGGACTCGGGCTCTTCGCGGACGACGCGAGGCTCGTGGTGGGCGGCGCCGACCGCGAGTCCGAGGGCTTCGAGACCTCCCTCGGCGACTGGACCGTGCCCGGGGCGCCGGCCGGGAGTCCCGTCGTGGAGGGGGACTGGGCGCGCTCCCAGGAGCTGTTCACCTCGTACGCCTCGGTCACTACGCGTAACACCGTGCTGTTCGGTTTCGGCCTGGAGCATGTGCCGGACGCCGGGGAGCGCGCGGCGCTGCTCGGCAAGGCGCTGCGCGCCCTGCGGCGCTGAGCCCTTGGAACACCGGGTCCGCGGCGGCTCGTCAACCCGTATCAACGGGTTCGGGCAGCCGCGGGCCCGCCGGGGCCACTCGATGTCACCGCGCGGCCCGTGGAGGGGTAGGGTCATAAGCGGTCGGGGACATCCCATACAACTCGCCGGCGTCGAAACCCGGCGTACCAACGAGGAGATCGGTTCGTGACGATCCGCGTAGGCATCAACGGCTTTGGCCGCATCGGTCGTAACTACTTCCGCGCGCTGCTGGAGCAGGGTGCAGACATCGAGATCGTGGCTGTCAACGACCTGGGTGACACTGCGACCACGGCGCATCTGCTGAAGTACGACACCATCCTGGGCCGCCTCAAGGCCGAGGTGACCCACACCGCCGACACGATCACGGTCGACGGCCACACCATCAAGGTGCTCTCGGAGCGCAACCCGGCGGACATCCCCTGGGGTGAGCTGGGTGTCGACATCGTCATCGAGTCGACCGGCATCTTCACCAAGAAGGCCGACGCCTCGAAGCACATCGCGGGTGGCGCCAAGAAGGTCCTCATCTCGGCTCCGGCCAAGGACGAGGACATCACCATCGTGATGGGCGTCAACCAGGACAAGTACGACGCGGCCAACCACCACGTCATCTCGAACGCCTCCTGTACCACCAACTGTGTGGCGCCGATGGCCAAGGTTCTCCTGGAGAACTTCGGCATCGTCAAGGGCATGATGACGACGGTCCACGCGTACACCAACGACCAGCGCATCCTGGACTTCCCGCACAGCGACCTGCGCCGTGCGCGGGCCGCCGCCGAGAACATCATCCCGACCACCACCGGTGCCGCCAAGGCCACCGCGCTGGTGATCCCGGAGCTGGCGGGCAAGCTCGACGGCATCGCGATGCGCGTCCCGGTCCCGACGGGCTCCGTCACCGACCTGGTCATCGAGCTGGAGCGCGAGGTGACCAAGGACGAGGTCAACACCGCGTTCCAGAAGGCCGCCGAAGGCCAGCTCAAGGGCATCCTGGACTACACCGAGGACGCGATCGTCTCCTCGGACATCGTCAACTGGCCCGCCTCCTGCACGTTCGACTCCTCCCTGACCATGGTCCAGGGCAAGAACGTCAAGGTCATCGGCTGGTACGACAACGAGTGGGGCTACTCCAACCGTCTGGTGGACCTGACCGTCTTCGTCGGCGACCAGCTCTGAGCCGGAGCCGCTGAGTTCAGGGCCGGTAGGCATCTCGGTATGAGCGACAGGGCTCGGTCGGCGCACAAGCGGCGCTGTTCGAGCCCTGTTGGCCTGTCCAGACATCCCAAGGAGTCCCGCAGCAGATGAAGACGATCGACGAACTTCTCGCCGAAGGGGTCGCCGGAAAGCGCGTATTCGTCCGCGCCGACCTCAATGTGCCGCTCGCCGGCACCACCATTACCGACGACGGCCGTATCCGGGCCGTACAGCCGACGGTCGCCAGGCTCGCCGAAGCCGGCGCCCGGGTGATCGTCGCCTCCCATCTGGGCCGCCCCAAGGGCGCCCCGGACCCCGCCTTCTCGCTCGCCCCCGCCGCCGCGCGCCTCGGTGAACTCCTGGGCGCCGACGTGGCGTTCGCGACCGACACGGTCGGTGAGTCCGCCAAGGCCGTGGTCGCGGCCCTCGCCGACGGCCAGGTCGCCGTCCTGGAGAACCTTCGGTTCAACCCGGGTGAGACCTCGAAGGACGACGCCGAGCGCGGCGCCTTCGCCGACCAACTCGCCGAGCTGGCCGATCTCTACGTGGGCGACGGCTTCGGGGCCGTGCACCGCAAACACGCCTCCGTCTACGACCTGCCGGCCCGCCTGCCGCACGCCGCGGGCTATCTGATCGCCACCGAGGTCGGTGTCCTCAAGAAGCTCACCGACGACGTCAAGCGGCCCTACGCCGTGGTCCTCGGCGGCGCCAAGGTCTCCGACAAGCTCGGGGTCATCGATCATCTTCTGGAGAAGGCCGACCGCATCCTGATCGGCGGCGGCATGGTCTTCACCTTCCTGAAGGCGCAGGGTCACGAGACCGGCTCCTCGCTGCTCCAGGAAGACCAGATCCCGGCGGTCCAGGACTATCTGCGGCGGGCCGACGAGCGCGGGGTGGAGTTCGTGCTCCCCGTGGACGTCCTGGTCGCGCCGGCGTTCCCGGACCTCAAGTCCAAGGCTCCGGCGCACCCCACGACGGTGGCCGCGGACGCCATTCCGGCCGGACAGATGGGCCTGGACATCGGCCCCGAGACCGGCCGTCTGTACGCCTCGAAGCTCGCCGACGCGGAGACCGTGTTCTGGAACGGTCCCATGGGCGTCTTCGAGCACCCCGACTACGCCGAGGGCACCAAGGCCGTCGCCCAGGCGCTCGTCGACTCCCCGGGCTTCTCCGTCGTCGGCGGTGGCGACTCCGCCGCCGCCGTCCGGATCCTGGGCTTCGACGAGAAGGCATTCGGCCATATCTCGACCGGTGGCGGCGCGAGCCTCGAATATCTTGAGGGCAAGACGCTCCCCGGCCTCGCGGCACTGGAGGACTGACCCCCGTATGACTGCTTCATCCGAAAAGGCCGGCCGTACCCCGCTGATGGCGGGCAACTGGAAGATGAACCTCAATCACCTTGAGGCCATCGCGCACGTCCAGAAGCTCGCCTTCGCGCTGGCCGACAAGGACTACGACGCCGTCGAGGTCGCCGTTCTGGCGCCCTTCACCGACCTGAGGTCCGTACAGACCCTGGTCGACGGCGACAAGCTCAAGATCAAGTACGGCGCCCAGGACATCTCGGCGCACGACTCCGGTGCGTACACCGGTGAGATCTCGGGCCCGATGCTGTCGAAGCTCAAGTGCACCTACGTCGCCGTGGGCCACTCCGAGCGGCGGCAGTACCACGCCGAGACGGACGAGCTCTGCAACGCCAAGGTGAAGGCCGCGTTCAAGCACGGTCTGACCCCGATCCTCTGTGTCGGCGAGGGCCTGGACGTCCGCAAGGCGGGCCAGCAGGTCGAGCACACCCTGAACCAGCTCGACGGCGGTCTCAAGGACGTACCGGCCGACCAGGCCGAGTCCATCGTGATCGCGTACGAGCCGGTGTGGGCCATCGGCACCGGCGAGGTCGCCACCCCGGAGGACGCCCAGGAGGTCTGCGGGGCGATCCGCGGCCGGCTTGCCGAGCTGTACTCGCGGGAGCTGGCCGATGCGGTCCGGATCCAGTACGGCGGCTCGGTGAAGTCCGGGAATGTGGCCGCGATCATGGCGCAGCCCGATGTCGACGGCGCCCTGGTGGGCGGCGCGGCGCTGGACGCCGACGAGTTCGTCAAGATCGTACGCTTCCGCGACCAGTAAGTATGCGGTAGCACGGATCCGTCGTACCCTGGCGGGGGCCGAGAGGACGCCGTCCGTGTACGTGTGGCGCGACCACGCGTATCGGAGGCGGCCGGTCGGTCCCCGTCGTTCGTTTCACGCAGTTCGTTCCGTTCGTCCTGTGTCGTTCGTTCTCAGTGGTTCGTTTTCAGTCCTGTCGGTCCTGTCAGTCCGAGGAAGTTGGTCCAGCCGTGGTTATGGGGTTCTCGATCGCCCTCATCGTCTTCAGCCTGCTGCTGATGCTGCTGGTGCTGATGCACAAGGGGAAGGGCGGCGGCCTCTCCGACATGTTCGGTGGCGGAATGCAGTCGTCCGTCGGTGGTTCCTCCGTCGCGGAGCGTAACCTCGACCGCATCACCGTGGTTGTCGGTCTGCTGTGGTTCGCGTGCATTGTCGTTCTCGGTCTGGTGCTCAAGCTGGACAGCTGACCGTACGCACGGTACGGCGGCGCGGGCGCGGCCTATCATGGGTTCCGCGCCCGGCGGCAGGGGGTAACTCCCTTCACTGGACGCGCGTTGGGCCTTACGTAGACTGGGGCGCCCGGCAGCGGAGCTGCCTCTCGATGCTTTGCGGCACCATCACGCAGGGAGTTACGACCGTGGCAAGTGGCAACGCGATCCGGGGAAGCCGGGTCGGAGCGGGGCCGATGGGTGAGGCCG
The DNA here is from genome assembly GCF_042789485.1 of Streptomyces sp. NPDC056835. Taxonomy (NCBI): domain Bacteria; kingdom Bacillati; phylum Actinomycetota; class Actinomycetes; order Kitasatosporales; family Streptomycetaceae; genus Streptomyces; species Streptomyces sp. NPDC056835. The sequence goes on along the minus strand of NZ_JBHUBB010000013.1, from coordinate 4,712 downwards.
AGCGTGGCGAGTCCGCGCCCCGCCTGCGCATCTCCTTCTGGTGCTCGAACGGGCACGAGACGGTGCCGAGCTTCGCCAGTGACGCACAGGTTCCGGAGACGTGGGACTGCCCGCGCTGCGGATTCCCGGCCGGTCAGGACCGGGACAATCCGCCGGACCCGCCGCGCACCGAGCCGTACAAGACGCACCTCGCCTATGTACGGGAACGGCGCAGCGACGCGGACGGCGAAGCGATCCTCGCCGAAGCGCTCGCCAAACTGCGCGGCGAGATCTAGACACGCTTTTCCGGCCGGACACCCCATAGGTGTCCGGCCGAAGTGTTTTTGCCCCGCTTTGTCCCCAATCCGGCGTGCTGAGCGACCCGTCCGCGTTGTCAGTGGCACCGCCTACGGTCTGAATCAGTTGACCGAAGGGGGAGTTGTGACGGCGCTCGAAGCTGTGGACGTACGGACGCCCGCGTGGCGCGGCGGGTTCGGCCTGCTGTGGTCGGCCGCGGTCGTCTCGCGGTTCGGTGACGCGCTGCGGACGGCGGCGCTGCCGCTGCTCGCAGACCGGCTGTCTGGTCGCGCTGGGAACGGTGCGCGAGACCTGGGCGCCGATCGTCTGCCTCGGCGTCTTCGGCGTCATGGGCATGGTGTGGAATGTGAACCAGGCGACGCTGACGCAGCAGCGCGCCCCCACCGAGATGCTGGGCCGGATCAGCGCGGCGTTCCGTACGCTCGCTCTCGCGGGGACGCCGCTCGGGGCGCTGCTGGGTGGTGCGGCGGCGGCCGGCTGGGGGCTCAACACCCCCGCACTGCTGGCCGCCGGGCTGTTCGTGCTCGGCGCCGCGTCTCTGGGCCCCCTGATCAATTAGGTTGGACTGGCACAGGGCATGCACGCAGGCACGAGAAGAAGTGGGCTGATGTCCGAGATGAACGCGGAAAGCCGTACGAGGCTGACCCGGACGCCCGAGTGGGACGCACTGGGCAAGCACCGGGAACAGCTGGGGCAGACGCATCTGCGGGAGCTGTTCGCCGCCGACCCGGCGCGCGGCGCCGGCTACACCCTCCAGGTGGGCGACCTCCACCTGGACTACTCCAAGCATCTGGTGACCGACGAGACACTGGCGCTGCTGCGCGAGCTGGCCGCCGCCACCGGGGTCGCCGAGCTGCGGGACGCGATGTTCCGCGGCGAGAAGATCAACACCACCGAGGACCGCGCCGTGCTGCACACGGCACTGCGCGCCCCGCGTGACGCCGTCATCGAGGTCGACGGCGAGAATGTCGTACCGGCGGTGCACGCCGTGCTCGACAAGATGAGCGCCTTCGCCGACAGGGTCAGGTCGGGCGAGTGGACCGGCCACACCGGCCGGCCCATCAAGAACGTGATCAACGTCGGCATCGGCGGCTCCGACCTCGGGCCCGCCATGGCGTACGAGGTGCTTCGGTCCTTCACCGACCGCGCGCTGACGGTGCGGTTCGTCTCCAATGTCGACGGAGCCGATCTGCACGAGGCCGTACGGGACCTGGACCCGGCCGAGACGCTGTTCATCATCGCGTCCAAGACCTTCACCACCATCGAGACCATCACCAACGCCACCTCCGCGCGTGACTGGCTGCTCAGTGGGCTCGGGGCCGGACAGGAAGCCGTCGCCAAGCACTTCGTCGCACTCTCCACGAACAGCGCGAAGGTCTCCGAGTTCGGTATCGACACTGCCAATATGTTCGAGTTCTGGGACTGGGTCGGCGGGCGCTACTCGTACGACTCGGCCATCGGGCTCTCGCTGATGATCGCGATCGGCCCCGACCGGTTCCGCGAGATGCTCGACGGCTTCCACCTCGTCGACGAGCACTTCCGTACCGCCCCCCCGGAGGCCAACGCGCCGCTGCTGCTCGGGCTGCTGGGCGTCTGGTACGGGGCGTTCTTCGACGCCCAGTCGCACGCGGTCCTCCCGTACAGCCACTATCTGTCGAAGTTCACCGCCTACCTCCAGCAGCTGGACATGGAGTCCAACGGCAAGTCGGTGGACCGCGACGGCAATCCGGTCGACTGGCAGACCGGACCCGTGGTCTGGGGCACGCCGGGCACCAACGGGCAGCACGCCTACTACCAGTTGATCCACCAGGGCACGAAGATCATCCCGGCCGACTTCATCGGCTTCGCCCGGCCGGTCGCGGAACTGGCGCCCGGGCTGGTAGCCCAGCACGATCTGCTCATGGCCAACTTCTTCGCCCAGACCCAGGCGCTCGCCTTCGGCAAGACACCCGAGGAGGTACGGGCCGAGGGGGTGGCCGAGCAGCTGGTGCCGCACAAGACCTTCCGCGGCAACCACCCGACGACCACCATCCTCGCCAAGACGCTCACCCCGTCCGTCCTGGGCCAGCTGATCGCGCTGTACGAGCACAAGGTGTTCGTCCAGGGCGCCATCTGGAACATCGACTCCTTCGACCAGTGGGGCGTCGAGCTGGGCAAGGTCCTCGCCAAGAAGATCGAGCCCGTCCTCACCGGCGACGAGCCGGGCGAGGGGCTGGACTCCTCGACCTCCACGCTGGTCGAGGCGTACCGCTCGTTGCGGGGGCGCTGAGCCGATGACGGGGGAGGGGGGCCGGCGGCTGCGGCCGCCGAACAACACGCTGGACAGGCGTGCCATCGGCTGGTGGCGCCTGCGGTGGCTACTGCTGACCGTGGCGCCGGTGGGGGTACTGGTCCTGCTCGGGGCGCTCATCACCCCGGCACGGACTTGGCTGCTGGTCCCCGCCGTCGTGCTGGCGGTGCTCGGGCTGGCCTGTACGGCACTGATACCCATGTGGTCGTTCAGGGTGCACCGCTGGGAGGTGACGGACGAGGCCGTCTATGTCCGCACCGGCTTCTTCTGGCAGAAGTGGCGGATCGCGCCGATGTCCCGGATCCAGACCGTGGACACCGTGCGTGGTCCGCTGGAGCAGCTGTTCAAGCTCTCCACGGTGACTGTCACGACCGCGTCCTCCAAGGGCGCCGTGCGGATCGCGGGGCTCGACCACGAGCTGGCCGCGGGGCTGGCCGAGCAGCTGACGCACATCACCCAGGCCACTCCGGGGGACGCGACATGAGCGAGCCCGCGGGGTTCGGGGGGCCCGCGGAGGCGGAGACGGAGGGGGAGTGGCGGCGGCTGGACCGCCGTACGCTCCTGGTCACCGTAGTGATCATGATCGGCGTCGCCATAGTCGCCGGTGTGCCGTCCTTCGTCGGCATGGCCGGCGGCCTGGGGCCGCTGACGGCGATCGGCTGGGTGTCGGCCGGTGCCGTGCTGCTGATCGTCTGCGTCACGGGCGCGGACTACATACGGTGGCGCCGCACCCGCTACCGGATAGGACCCGAGCGCGCCGAATTCCATACCGGACTGTTCCTGCTGAAACGCCGGTCGCTGGCACGTGAGCGGATACGAAGCGTCGACCTGACGGCCCATCCCCTGCTCCGGGTCCTCGGGCTGGTGAAGGTCCGGATCGGCACCGGCGAGCAGACAGGCGCCGGGGAATCCACGCTGGAACTCGACCCCGTCACCCGCACCGAGGGCGAGTGGCTCAGACGAGAGCTGCTTGACCGGGTCTCCGGGACGTCCGGGGCGTACAGCGACAGCACACTGGCCTCTTTCGACCGGCGGTGGATCCGGTACGCGCCGCTCTCCTTCGTCGCTCCGCTGCTCGGTGCCTCGGCGGCCGGGGGGCTGGTGCAGCTCAGCGACTGGGTCGGCATGCAGCTGCGGCTGTTCGAATGGCTGGGTGACTACTTCCGGACCATCTCGATCCTCTGGGGGAGCCTGATCCTGCTTGCCGTGCTGGCCCTCGTGGGCGTCATGGGGTCGCTGGGCCTGTGGATCGAGATGTGGTGGAACTACCGTCTTGAGCGGGAGCCCGGCCGTACGCTCCGGGTCCGCCGCGGACTGTTCACCTCCCGCTCCATCTCCATCGAGGAGCGCCGGCTGCGCGGTGTGGAGCTGGTCGAGCCGTTCGGGGTCCGGATGGCGGGCGCGGCCAGGGTGGACGCGGTCGCCACCGGTCTCGCCCAGGAGGAAGAGGACGTGAGCAGCGACAACAAGACGCTGCTGCCGGCCGCGCCCCGGGCGCTGGCCGATGAGGTGGCGGCGCAGGTCCTGCGCGAGCCCGTGTCCCCGACGAGCAGCGTGACCCTGATCCCGCACCCGCGTGCCGCGCGGGGGCGCCGGCTGCGCTGGTCCGTGGCGTACGCGCTGGTGCCGGTCGCGATCCTCACCGTCCTCGGCCTGCTGCTGACCGATGTCCTGCTCTTCATCGCGGCGCTCTGCGCGGTGATCCTGCTGCCGGTGGCCGTCCTGTTGGCCCTGGACGCCTACCGCAACCTGGGCCATGGCCTCAGCGGCGGTTATCTCGTGGCCCGCTCCGGCACGGTGCGCCGCGCGACGGTCGCCCTCCAGCGCGACGGTGTGATCGGCTGGACGATCAAGCAGTCGTACTTCCAGCGCCGCGCGGGCCTGCTGACGCTGACGGCGACCACGGCCGCGGGCGAGGGCGCTTACCACGTGTACGACGCCGCGCGCGGCGAGGGCCTGTCCTTCGCGGACGAGGCGGTCCCGGGCCTGCTGGCACCCTTCCTGGAGCCGGACCCGGACGAGACGCCTCGGCAGACATAAGACAGGACAGACACAAGACACGGCAGACATAAGACACGGCGCGCATACGCGTCGCGGCCCGGACCGCCGGAAAGCGGTCCGGGCC